>NZ_CM001165.1:4496944-4810277 GCF_000213055.1 Streptomyces sp. Tu6071
AGCGCACGCCCGCCTGGGTCATGCCCCGGATGGACCGCGAGGTGAGCGGTCTGGAGCGGCGGCTGCACCGCGCGCTGCCCTTCACGACGGCCGCCCGCCGCGCGGCGCTGTGGGGCATCCGCGAACTCCAGGTGCAGGCGTTCACGAAGCGGCCCGACGAACTCGGGCTCGTGGAACGCCTCGCGAAGGCGAACATGCACCGGTCCGTCAAGGACCCGGCGCTGCGCGCGAAGCTGACGCCCTCGTACCGCATCGGGTGCAAACGCATCCTGCTCTCCAGCGCCTACTACCCGGCCCTGGCACGGCCGAATGTGGACCTCGTCGCCTCCGGGCTCAGCGAGATCCGGGGCAACACCCTTGTCGCCGCCGACGGTTCGACCGCCGAGGTCGACGCGATCGTCTTCGGCACGGGCTTCCACGTGACGGACATGCCGATCGCCGAGCGCGTCGTGGGCGCGGACGGGCACACGCTCGCCGAGAACTGGAAGGACGGCATGGCCGCGCTGCGCGGCGCGACCGCGAGCGGCTTCCCGAACTTCATGACCGTCATCGGCCCCAACACCGGGCTCGGCAACTCCTCGATGATCCTCATGATCGAGGCCCAGCTGAACTACCTCGCCGACTACCTCCGCCAGCTCGACGTGCTCGGCCCGGGGACCGCGCTCGATCCCCGCCCCGCCTCGGTCGACGCCTGGAACGAGCGCGTCCAGACCCGTATGGAGCGCACGGTGTGGAACACCGGCGGGTGCACGAGCTGGTACCTCGACGCCTCGGGGCGCAACACGACCATCTGGCCCGGTACGACGGCCGAGTTCCGCGCCGCGACCCGGCGCGTGGACCTCCTGGAGTACGAGGTACGGCGGCCCCCGCGCACGGGCTCCGCGCCGGACCCCGCAGGCACCGCCCGTACCGCCGACGACGACACCAAGGACACCAAGGACGCCCAGGACGCGCAGGAGGTGGCAGCCGCATGAGTCCGCTGCTGAGGAGCCCCGGTCACGCCGTGCGCGGTACGTACGTGCCGCCCGCGCCCGTACGCGAACCGCGCGTCGTCTCGGCGGACGGCTCGCTCGTGCACGTCGAGGTCTTCGGGCCCGAGGACGCGCCCGCCGTCGTGCTCGCGCACGGCTGGACCTGCTCGATCGCCTTCTGGGCGGCGCAGATACGCGCGCTCGCCCCCGACCACCGCGTCATCGCCTACGACCAGCGCGGCCACGGTCGCAGCCCCGCGCCGCTCGGCCCCCTCGGGTACAGCCCGAAGGCGCTCGCCGACGACCTCGAAGCGGTGCTCGAAGCGACCCTCGGCCCCGGCGAGCCCGCCGTGCTCGCCGGGCACTCCATGGGCGGCATGACCTTCATGGCCGCCGCCGAACGCCCCGCCTTCCGCGAGCACGCCGCCGCCGTGCTGCTCTGCTCCACCGGCCCGGCCCGGCTCGTCGGCGAGGCAACCGTCCTCCCGCTGTCGAAGAGCCCCCTTCGCAGGCGGCTCACCGGCGCGGTGCTCGGGGCGCGCGCGCCGCTCGGGCCCGTGACGCCGGTCGGGAAGAAGGTTCTCAAGTACGGGGTGATGGGGCCGGGCGCGAGCCCCGAGCAGGTCGACGCCTGCGCGCGGATCGTGCACGCCTGCCCGAGCCCGGTGCGGTACGGGTGGTCGCGCGTGCTCGAAGCCTTCGACGAGGAGGCGGGGCTGCGCGCGATCGAGGCGCCCACGGCCGTCCTCGTCGGCTCGGCCGACAAGCTCACGCCGCCCGTGCACGCCCGCCTCATGGACGAGTCGCTGCCGCACTCCCTCGGGCTCACGACCCTCCCGGGCCTCGGCCACATGACGCCGATGGAGGGCCCGGCAGCGGTGACGGGAGCGATACGGGACCTCGTCACGACGTACGTCGTGGCGGGCGAAGCGGCTGCGGCCGAGGCCCCGTCAGTCGTCGGCGCCGCTGCCGGTTCCGGCGCGTCCGGCGCCGCAGCGCCCGCTGCCACGTCCCCCGCCAAGCGCGCCGCCAAGACCGCCAAGGAGTCCGCATGAGCACCCAGCCGCCCGGCACCGGCCGTCCTCTCACCTCGCGTTCCGACCGCCGTCGGCGCCCCGGCCCTCTGGAGGGGCAGGTCGCGGTGGTCACCGGGGCCGCGCGCGGGGTCGGTGAGCTGCTCGCGCGCAAGCTCTCCGCGCACGGGGTCCGCGTCGCGCTCGTGGGGCTGGAGCCCGAGGCGCTCAAGGACCTGTCCACACGGCTGTACGCGGACAGCGACCACTGGTACGCGGACGTGACCGACCAGGCCGCGATGACCCAGGTCGCCGCAGAGGTGAAGGAACGGTTCGGGAAGGTCGACATCGTCGTCGCCAACGCCGGGGTCGCGACCGGGGGCCCCTTCATGGACTCCGACCCCGACTCCTGGCGGCGCGTGATCGAGGTGAACCTCCTCGGAGCGGCGGCGACCGCCCGCGCCTTCCTGCCGCTGCTCGCCGAGAGCCGCGGCTACCTGCTCCAGGTCGCCTCGCTCGCCGCCGTCACCCCGGCCCCGATGATGAGCGCCTACTGCGCGTCGAAGTCGGGGGTCGAGGCGTACGCGCACTGCCTGCGCGCCGAGGTCGGGCACCTCGGTGTGAAGGTCGGCGTGGCCTACCTGAGCTGGACCGACACCGACATGGTGCGCGGCGCGGACCAGGACGACGTCATGCGCGAACTGCGCTCCCGGCTGCCGTGGCCGGCGAACAAGACGTATCCGCTGAGCCCCGCCGTCGACCGCATCCTGCACGGCATCGAGCGGCGCTCGGCGCACGTGTACGGGCAGTGGTGGCTGCGGCACATGCAGTCGGTACGGGGCGCGCTGCCGATGCTCATCGGGACGGTCGGCGCGCACGAGGTCGCCCGGTACGGGGAGCGGCTCGCGCAGGTGCCGAAGGGTCTGGTGGGGGCCGGTGGGGCGGCCGACGAGCGGAGCAGGGGCGGCGTCTGATCGACATGCGGGGCCGGTCCGCCCGTGCCAGGCTGGGACGGGGCGTTCGTCAGGGGCGCCCCCTTCTCTTCCCCACCCCTCTTGAGGAGTGAGCGCTACATGGGCATCAAGGACCAGTTCCAGGACAAGGCCGAGCAGCTCAAGCAGAAGGCGAAGGACGCGAAGGATCAGGCGTCCGAGAAGTCGTCCGACGCCCCGGACCAGGCCCGCGAGAAGGGCCAGGACACGGCCGATGACCTGCGGGGGAAGATGGGTCACGACGACAAGTGACACCGGCGTCCGCGCGGTGCGCGTGCGCGGCTGAGCGCGCGGGCGGTGCGTGGGCGATGGAGGGCGGTGGAGGCGCGGCGGCGGACCGGGAACGGTCGGCCGCCGCGCTCGTATGCGGGCGTTCTGGTGCGGAGCCCGCAGCAGACAGAACGTTCGTTCCGGCCACCTGCGAGCCGAGCAGGCGGGGGAACAGAACGTTCGTTCCGCACCGCCGCCTCCGGTCCAGCAAGACAGAACGTTCGTTCTGCGCTCGCCGGTTGGTGGCCGCCATCGGGCAAAACGTTCGTTGCGCGGACATGCGTAACGAACGTTCTGTCTCATCCGGTCCGGCTGCGTCGGCGCGCGTAACGAACGTTCTGCCTCATCCGGTCCGGCTGCGCTGGCGCGCGTAACGAACGTTCTGCCTCGCTCCTCCGTCATGGGGTAAACGCCGCCGCCGGAGGAGGAGCCCGTGACCGCCAACCCGCGCCCATCCCGTCGGTCGCGCCCACCCCGCCCGTCGTGCCTACTTCGCCCGTCGCGCCAGCCCCTTATGCCCGGTCTGCCCCGCCCGTCGCGCCTGCACCTCCTGCCCCGTCTGCCCCGCGCGTCGCGCCTGTCCTCTCCGCCCCGTCAGCCCCGCTCCTCGCGCCCCCGCCCCTCGCGCCCCCGCCTCCGGCGACTCGGCGTCCTCCTCGCCCTCGCCGCTCCCCTCGCGCTCGTCGTTCTCGCCGTGCGGGCGGCGCCCGGTGAGGAGCCGGATCGGGGGCTCAGCCGTACGCAGGCGCTCGCCTGCTCGCCGTACGTCGTCGAGGGGGAGGTCGTGCGGACGCGACCGGCGAAGGACGAGGGGATGTCCGTGTGGCTGACCGTGCGGGTGACGCGTTGGTACAAGCCCGCCGCGCCGGGGGCCGCGTTGCGGGAGGCGCCATTGCGGGTGCTGGTCGCCTCCGCGCGGGAGTCGGGGGACGAACCCGTCGAGGCCGGTGAGCATGTACTCGTGCGCACGTCGGACCGTCCGGAGGCGGACTGGGCCGAACTCCACCGCGCCGACGAGGCCGTCGGGCGCGACCTGGGCCGCGACATCGCGCAGGGACGCGCCGACCTGCGCCGTGATCTGCCCGCGTCGGCCGATGTCATGTGCCCGGACTGGTGGCACGAGCGGGGATCGGCCCGGGTGGGCGACCTCGAAGCGGCCCAGAACCGCTAGGCCGACTCGGGCGCCGTCCCCTCTCCCTGCCCCGCGGAACCCCGCCCCGCGGAACCCCGCCCTGCGGGGCCTTGTCCCGCGGACCCCCGCGGCTCTGAGCCCGCCGAACCCTGCTCCGCCGAGTTTCGCCCGGCAGCTCCCTGCTCCGCCGAGCCTGGCCCCGCGGACCCCCGCGCCTCTGAGCCCGCCGAACCCTGCTCCGCCGAGCCTCGCCCCGCAGCTCCCTGCCCCGCCGAGCCTCGCCCTGCAGACCCCCGCCCCGCCGCTCCTCGCGCCCCCGAGCCCCGCTCCACCGGTCCTGGCGCCCCCGGCCCCCCTCCCGCTGAACCCCCCGCCCCCGCCCGCGTCCCCCGCTTCGGCAGTTGTGGGCGGGCGCGGTCCGGGACGGTTGCCACGGTGGGGGGTTCCGCGGGGGGTTGGGAGCGCAGGAGGTCCAGTGCGAGGGAGACCGCGTCGTCGAGTTGGGCGTGGCGGCCCTCGGCCCAGTCGAGGGGGGTGCGCAGGGCGGGGACGTCGGGGTCGACGCCGTGGTTCTCGACGCCCCAGCCGTACGCGTCGAACCACGCCGCGTTCATCGGGACCGTCACCACCGTGCCGTCGACGAGCCGGTGGCGGCCTGTCATGCCGACGACGCCGCCCCAGGTCCGCTGTCCGACGACGGGGCCGAGGCCGAGGAGTTTGAAGGCGGCCGTGATCATGTCGCCGTCCGAGGACGTGGCCTCGTCGGCGAGCGCGACGAGGGGGCCGCGCGGGGCGTTCGACGCGTACGAGACGGGCATGGCGTCGCGCGTGAGGTCCCAGCCGATGATGCGGCGCGTGAGTTTCTCGAGGACGAGTTCGCTGATGTTGCCGCCCGCGTTGCCGCGCACGTCGACGATGAGCGCGGGCATCGACATCTCCAGGCGCAGGTCGCGGTTGAACTGCGCCCAGCCGGAGCCGCCGAGGTCGGGGATGTGCAGGTAGCCGCACTGCCCGTCGCTCAACTCCCTGACGACGGCGCGTCGTTTGGCGACCCAGTCGTGGTAGCGCAGCGGGCGCTCGTCGACGAGGGGGAGCACGGCGACGCGGCGCGGCGGGCCCCCGGTGGTGCTGGCGAAGGTCAGTTCGACGCTCGTACCCGCCGCGCCCGCGAGGAGCGGCGCGGGGCCGGTCACGGGGTCCACCGGACGCCCGTCGACGTGCGTGAGGACGGCGCCCTCGCGGATGCCCGTACCGGCGAGCGGGGAGCGGGCGCGCGGGTCGGAGGACTCGCCGGGCAGGATGCGCCGCAGTTCCCAGGCCCCGTCGCGGCAGGTGAAGTCGGCGCCGAGGAGGCCCTGCGCGCGCTGGTAGTGGGGCGGGCCCTCGCTGCGGCGGGCGGCGGTGACGTAGGCGTGCGAGGTGCCGAGTTCGCCGTACGCCTCGCGGAGCAGGTCGGCGAACTCGTCGGGGGAGGCGACGCGGTCGAGGAGGGGGCGGTACTGGTCGAGGACGGCGTCCCAGTCGATGTTGCTGAGGCCGGGGTCCCAGAAGTAGGCGCGGATGACGCGTCCGGCCTCGTCGTACGCCTGCCGCCACTCGGCGGGCGGGTCGACCTCGTGGAGGATGCGGCGCGGGTCGATGTACGAGGTGCCCGCGTCGTCGGGCAGGTCGTTGGCGGGGACGGCGCGCAGTTCGCCGTCGTCCACGACGACGAGGCGGCTGCCGTCGCCGCTGACGGCGAAGGCGTCCATGTGGTCGACGAGCTGGGTGCGGCGGGCGCGGGCGAGGTCGAAGTGTTCGAGCGTGGGGCGGCTGGAGGTGTCGGCGGGGTTGACGAAGGTCTGCCCGAGCGCGCCCGAGATGGGCCAGCGCAGCCACACGAGGCCGCCGCCCGCGACGGGGGAGAGCGAGGAGTACTTCGACGCCGGTACGGGGAAGGGCGTGACGCGGCTCGCGAGGCCCTCGGCCTCGACGATGACGACGCCCTCGTATCCCGAGGCGCGGTCGTCCGGGTCCAGGCCGCCCGCCGCCGGCCGGCCGTCCGCGCTGAGCGCGAAGGGCGAGGGGGTCGCGGAGGAGAGCGTGACGAGGTGGGGGCGGCAGCCGAGCGGGAAGGAGAGGTCGCCGGTGTGCACGTCGTAGACGGGGTCGAAGCCGCGCCAGGAGAGGAAGGCGAGGTAGCGGCCGTCGCGCGTGAAGACGGGGTTCTCGTCCTCGAACCGCCCGTCGGTCACGTCGATGAGGGAGAACGGTCCTTCTCTCTCGCTGATCCGCGCGAGCTTGATCTGCCGCAGACTCCGCCCGACCCCCGGGTGCGACCACGCGAGCCACGCCCCGTCCGGCGAGAACGCGAGATCCCGCACGGGCCCGTTGAACGACCGCACGACCTCGACGACCCGCGCCTCGGGGGGCTCGGAGGGCACGGAGGGCTCGGAGGACTGGGGGGTCTCGGCGGACTCGGGCTCGGGGCCTTCGGCGGATTCGGTGGCTTCAGCGGACTCGGCAGACTTGGCGGCTTCGGCGCTCCCGTCTTGCTCAGCCCCCTCTGCCGCCCTGGCCCCCTCTGCCGCCCCGGCCGCCCCAGCCCCCTCGGCCCGCTCAGCCTCCCCGGCCTCCCCCGCCCCGCCTTCGTCAGCGTCCCCCGCCTCCGCATCGCCCCCACCCGCCGACCCGCTCCCCGTGACCGGCGGGTCCACGAGGAGGAGCCGTCCGTCGTGTGTCGCGACGGCGAGCCGGTCGCCCTTCGGTGAGGCGACCAGTTCCTCGACGAGTCCGAGCCGCCCGTGCGCCCAGCGGCGGACCGGGCCCGGGGTGCCCGCGCGGGGGAGCGGGGCGATCTCGATGCCGTCGGCGCCGCCCGCGTCGCTCACGTACGCGACCGAGCCCCCGCCCCCGTAGAGCACCGGCATCCGCACCCGGACGCCCGGCGTGTCCGCGAGGGTACGGGCGGGCCCGTCGCGGTGCGTGAGCCAGTACAGGCTGCCGCGCACCGCGACGGCGCTCGCGCGGCCCGTCTCGTCGGGGCAGACGGCGTCGAGGTGGCGCGCGGCGGGGACCTGGTGGCGGCGGCGGCCGGAGCGGGGTCCGCCGAGGCGGATGTCGAGGCGGCGCGGGACCGCGTCGGGCGCGAGGTCGTCGACGAGCCACAGCTCCCCCGCGCACTGGTAGACGATCCGCTCGCCGTCGCTCGCCGCGTTGCGGGCGTAGAAGGCGTCGTGGTCGGTGTGGCGGCGCAGGCCGGAGCCGTCCGGGCGGCAGGAGTAGACGTTGCCCACGCCCTCGTGGTCGGAGAGGAAGGCGACGCGGTCGCCGACGAACATGGGGCAGTCGAGGTGCCCGTCGAGGTCGGCGAGGAGGCGTTCGCCGTGCAGCCACAGGCGGCCGGTGGCGCCGCCCCGGTAGCGCTTCCAGGCGGCCGGTTCGTGCGGGGGCGTGCCGGTGAGCAGGAGGGTGCGCTCGTCGCCGTCGTGGCCGCGCTGCGCGAGCGCGGCGACGGGGCCCCAGGGGAGGGGGCCGCCGGGGGAGCCGTCGGTGGGGACCTTGTAGGCCCAGGCGAAGTACGAGAACGGCTGTCCCTGCGAGGAGACGGCGAGGATGTCGCTGCGCCCGTCCGCGTCGGGCGGGCTCCAGCCGCACACGCGGGTGTCGCGCCCGGCCCAGTGGGTGAGCTGGCGCACGGGGGTGTCGCCCGCGACCTCGGCGAGGTGGATCTCGGGGTCCAGGCTGCGCCAGGAGACGAAGGCGAGGTGCGCGCCGTCCGGGGAGAAGCGGGGGTGGCTCAGCTTCGTGCGGTCCGCCGTGAGTCGGCGGGCGAGGGAGGGCTCCGTCGCGCCGGGGGCGGGGAGCGGGGCGAGCCACAGGTCGTCCTCGGCGACGAAGCAGAGGAGGTCGGCGTGGAGGGCGGGGTGGCGGAGGTAGGCCGCTCCGCCCCGCGGGTACGGGTCCCTCGGGTGCGCGCTCACCTCTCCCATGCTCTACGCGCGGCGGGGCGCGGCAACTCGGGAGCGGGGCGGGGGCGGCGGGGCGGTACGGGGTCGCGGGCGGAGGACCGTACGCGTAACGGACCGCCCCGCCCCCCGTGCCGCCTGACTATGGGCCCCCCTCCACCCCCCCCGTGCCGCCGGGCTACGCGCCCCCTCCGCCCCCGTACCGCCCGGCCACAGGCCGCCCCCGCCGCCCGTACCGCACCCGGTCACGTGGCGCCCCGCCGCCCGTACCGCACCCGGTCACGCGGCGCTCCGCCGCGCCTACCGCCCTGCTACCGCCCGCCCCCGCGCCTCAGTTCCCGCGCCTCAGTCCCCGCGCCGCCTCAGTCCCCGCGCCGCGCCGCCCCCCACCAGCCGTACCGCCGCGCGAGGAGTGTCAGGCACGTGCCGCACACGACGCCGATCGCGAGGTTGTGCGTCGCGACGACGACCGCGACCGTCAGGACCATGACGGCGCTCTCGCCCACGGGTGCGCGGCGCAGCGTCCTCGGCGTGATCGAGCGCCAGTCGAAGGTCGTGAGCGAGACCATCACCATGATCGCGACGAGCGCCGCCATCGGGATCTCGGAGACGGCGGGCCCGAGCGCGAGGCACAGCGCCATGAGGAAGGAGCCCGCGAGGAAGGTCGAGACGCGGGTGCGGGCCCCGGAGACCTTCACGTTGATCATCGTCTGGCCGATCATCGCGCAGCCGCCCATGCCGCCGAGGAGCCCGGAGACGACGTTGGCGACGCCCTGGCCGACCGACTCGCGCGTCTTCGACGACGGTGTCCCGGTCAGTTCGTCGACGAGGCGCGCGGTCATGAGCGACTCCATGAGCCCGACGAGCGCCATGGCGAACGCGTACGGGAGGACGATCCGCAGCGTCTCGGCCGTGAAGGGCACGTCGGGCAGCCCCGGCGTCGGCAGCGAGGACGGCAGTGCGCCCTTGTCGCCCACGGTCGGCACGGCGATGCCCGCGCCCACCGTGAGCGCGGTGAGCACGGCGATCGACACGAGCGGCGCGGGGACGATCCGGCTCAGCCTCGGCAGCAGCACCATGAGCGCGAGCCCGGCCCCGAAGAGGGCGTACACCGCCCACGGCACGTGGCGCAGCTCGGGCAGTTGCGCCAGGAAGATCAGGATCGCGAGCGCGTTGACGAAGCCGGTCATCACCGCGCGCGGCACGAACCGCATGAGCTTCGCGACGCCGAGCGCGCCCAGCACGACCTGGAAGGCCCCGGCGAGGATCACGCCCGCGACGAGGTAGCCGAAGCCGTGCTCGCGGTTGAGCGGGGCGGTCACGAGGGCGACGGCGCCGGTCGCGGCGGAGATCATCGCGCGGCGCCCGCCGACGAGCGCGAGCGTCACGGCCATCGTGAAGGACGTGGTCAGGCCCACGGCCGGGTCCACGCCCGCGATGACGGAGAAGGAGATCGCCTCGGGGATGAGCGCGAGCGCGACGACGAGCCCGGCGAGCACCTCGGTGCGCCACACGCGCGGGTCGGAGCACCAGGCGGGGAGGAACCGGCGGCGCGGGCCGGGGCCCGAGGGGTCGGGGCCCGAGGGGACTGCGGCGACGGGCGCGGTGTCGTCGGGGAGCGCGTCCGCGAGGCCGGGCGAAGAGGTCACGGGTACCTGTCGGGGGACGAGAGGGGCGGGGGAGCGCCCACACTCTACCTTTACGTAAGGGTAGGGATGACCGTTGCCGGGGCGCCGGTGCGACAATGCCCGCGTGACGGGCGAGCGCATGCGGATCGGTGAGGTGGCGGAGCGCACGGAGTTGTCGCTGCGCACGATCAGGCACTACGAGGAGACCGGCCTCGTCATCCCCTCGGCCCGCTCCCAGGGCGGCTTCCGCCTCTACACCGAGGCCGACGTCGCCCGGCTGATGGTGGTCCGGCGCATGAAGCCGCTCGGATTCACCCTGGAACAGATGCGCGAGCTGCTCGCCGCGACCGACCGCCTCGACGCGGGCGCCGGGTCCCTGGAGCCGGAGGAGCGCGAGGCGCTGCTCGCGTGCGTACGGGGCTACGAGCGCGAGGCGGGGGCGCAGGTCGAGCGGCTGCGGGTGCAGCTCGCGCGGGCGGAGGAGTTCGCCGAGACCCTGCGCGGCAGGCTGCCCGGCCCGGACGACGGGAAGTGAACCCGCGCTCCGGGCCCGCGCGGACCCGGGGCGGCGCGGCCCCGTACCCGCCGCGGGCCACGCGTGTACGTACCGGATAAATAAGGGCAGCGCAGCACGCGTGGCCCAGCTCACGTACGAAACTGTTTCGTTTCGCTTGGTGGGCGGGTACGCTCACAGTGTGCGAGAGCGCACTCGGCTCCGCTCCTGGAGCTAGGGTGCGCAGACCGACGCGTGTCGCTCGACCGTCCCTCCCCGGGGCGGGGCGGACACGCGGGAGCGAGCAGGAGGTGGGCCGGATGGCTGGAGCAGTGGGCGCGACGACGCGTCGCAGCCGTCTGACGCCGGAGCGCGAGGCCGAGTTGTACGGCGCCGTGCTCGACCTGCTCCGCGAGGTCGGCTACGAGGCGCTCACCATGGACGCCGTGGCTTCCCGCACCCGGTCCAGCAAGGCCACCCTCTACCGCCAGTGGGGGAGCAAGCCCGAGCTGGTCGTGAAGGCGCTGCGCCATCACAAACCGCACTCGATCGCCGACATCGACACCGGCAGCCTGCGTGGGGACTTCCACGCGATGGTGGGCAGCCAGGACGATTGCCGCATGGCGGAGGACGCCGCGCTCATGCGCGGGATCGCCATGGAGATGAAGAGCAACCCCGATCTGCACCGCGCCTTCCGCGAACTGCTGATCGAGCCCGAGATCACGGGGCTCGCCCAGGTGCTGCGGCGCGCGGTGGAGCGCGGCGAGGTGGACGCGGACAGACCAGCGATCGACTTCGTCGTGCACATGATGGTCGGTGCCTTCGTCGCGCGGCAGATGATCGACGCGCGGCCCTTGGACCGGGACTTCCTCACCCGTTACATCGACGCCGTGGTGCTCCCCGCCCTCGGCGTCTGACCCCGAAGACCCCGCGCGGACCGACGCGCGCCCCTCGATCTCCCCTCCCCACCGGGCCAGGACGCCCCGCGACGCGTACCCCGCGCCGCCGAGCCGGCCTGCCCGGACAGGGTGAGCCGGGCGGGCACCGGCCCGCGCACCGCGCCCCCGTACCCGCCGTGTACGAGCCGCCGCGACCCGTACCACCTGACGTGACCGCCTCCCGTCAGGGCCGGACGCACTCCGCAGAGCCTTGTCCCTTTTCCGCCCCTGATCGATCGGGAGTTCCACCCCCGTGGCCACATTCCTCTACCGGCTCGGCCGGTTCGCCTTCAGGCGGCGACGCGCCGTCGCCCTCGTGTGGGTCGTGCTGCTCGCGCTCGTCGGCTTCGGTGCCGCGTCCGCCAGCAGTCCCGGCCCGAGCCAGTTCTCCATACCCGGCGTCGAGGCCCAGAAGGCCTTCGACCTCCTCGACCAGCGCAACCCCTCCGCCAGCGCGGACGGCGCGAGCGCCCGTGTCGTCTTCAAGGCGCCCGAGGGCCAGAAGATCACCGACCCGGCGAACAAGGCCGAGGTCACCAGGACGATCTCCGCGATCGAGCACGGCTCGAAGGAGGTCGCGAGCGCGGCCAACCCCTTCGAGAACAACGCGGCCGTCTCCAAGAACGGTGAGATCGCCTACTCCACCGTGAGCTACAAGGTCAGCTCGATGGAGCTGGAGGACGCGAGCAAGGACTCGCTCGAACACGCCGCCGAGCAGGCCCAGGACAAGGGCCTCACCGTCGAGATCGGCGGTGACGCGCTCCAGGCCGAGGCGGAGACCGGCTCCACCGAGGTCGTCGGCATCGTCGTCGCGGCCGTCGTCCTCGTCATCACCTTCGGCGCGATCGTCGCCGCCGGGCTCCCGCTGCTCACCGCGCTCATCGGCGTCGGTGTCGGCGTCGGCTCGATCACCGCGCTCGCCGCGACCCTCCACCTCGACTCGACGACCTCGATCCTCGCCATGATGATCGGCCTCGCGGTCGGCATCGACTACGCGCTCTTCATCGTCTCCCGCTACCGCGCCGAACGCGCCGAGGGCAAACAGCCCGAGGAGGCCGCCGGACGGGCGACGGGCACGGCGGGTTCCGCCGTCGTCTTCGCCGGGCTCACGGTGATCATCGCGCTGTGCGGTCTCGCCGTCGTCAACATCCCGATGCTCACCAAGATGGGCGTCGCCGCCGCCGGTACGGTCGCTGTCGCCGTGATCGTCGCGCTCAGCCTCATTCCCGCGCTGCTCGGCTTCGCGGGCGACAAGGTGCTCGGCCGCAAGGCCCGCAAGGCCGCGAAGGCCGTCAAGGATCAGGGCCCCGAGGCCCGGGCCCGCGCCGTCGCCGAGGCCCACCGCGGCGACGACGGCGGGCACAAGGTCAACGGTGGCACCCGCTGGGCCCGCTTCGTCCTGCGCCGCCCCGTCCGCGTCCTGCTCCTCGGCGTGATCGGCCTCGGCGTCATCGCCGTGCCCGCGACGCAGCTCGAACTCGGCCTGCCCGACGACGGCTCGCAGCCGACCTCCACGACGCAGCGCCGCGCCTACGACCTGCTCTCGGACGGCTTCGGTCCCGGCTTCAACGGCCCGCTCATGACCGTCTACGACGGCAAGGGCGTCTCCGACCCGCAGGCGGAGGCCGCGCACGTCGTCGCCGAGATCAAGAAGCTCCCCGACGTGGCCGCGGTCCTCCCGGCCGCCTTCAACCCGGCGGGCGACACGGCGACCATCACCGTCGTCCCGGACTCCAAGCCGTCCTCGCACGAGACCGAGACGCTCGTCCACTCCATCCGCGACGTCGGCAAGGACGTCAAGGCGTCCGACAGCGGCGAGGTGCTCGTCACCGGGCAGACGGCGATGAACATCGACGTCTCGCAGAAGATGAACGACGCGCTGCTGCCGTACCTGGTGCTCGTCGTCGGCCTCGCCTTCCTGCTCCTGATGCTCGTCTTCCGCTCGATCCTCGTGCCCCTCAAGGCGGCGCTCGGCTTCCTCCTCTCGGTGGTCGCCGCGCTCGGCTCCGTCGTCGCGGTCTACCAGTGGGGCTGGCTCGGCTCGCTCTTCGGGGTCGAGCAGACCGGACCGATCATGAGCATGATGCCGATCTTCATGGTGGGCGTGGTCTTCGGTCTCGCGATGGACTACGAGGTCTTCCTCGTGACCCGGATGCGCGAGGCGCACGTCCACGGCGAGAGCCCGGCGCAGGCCATCGAGACCGGGTTCCGGCACGGTGCCCGCGTCGTCACGGCCGCCGCCGTCATCATGATCGCCGTCTTCGCCGGGTTCATCGGCTCCAGCGAGCAGATGGTCAAGATGATCGGCTTCAGCCTCGCGATCGCCGTCCTCTTCGACGCGTTCGTGGTGCGCATGACGATCGTCCCGGCGGTACTCGCCCTGCTCGGCCGCCGCGCCTGGTGGCTGCCGAAGTGGCTCGACCGGATTCTGCCGAACGTCGACGTCGAGGGCGAGAAGCTCCACAAGGCGCTGGGGGACGGCTCGTCCCCCGGTGAAGGACCCCAGGACCCGGACGCGGAACGGGAGTTGACCCGCGTCTGAGTGATCCTGGCCCCGGGCGGGGCGAGCGGCCCCAGGGCCGTGTCCCGCCCGGTGACCGGGTGCGGTGAGCGGCCGAGGCCACTCCCCGCCCGGTGACCGTGCCGAGGTCCGTGGGGACGGGGCCGGCACGGCGGGCCCGGCGAGAGGGCAAGGCTCTCGCCGGGCCCTTCCCCTTGCCGCGGGGCGGCGCTGTCAGTGCCGTACGGCAGGCTGGCACCGCCGCCGCCACGGCGGCGTTTCCGACAGCCGAGGGGGAGTCACGCGATGCGCACACTGCTGGACCGTCAGGTGTACGTCTGTTACGGCCAGATCTACGTGGAGAGCGATCCCGGGTTCGAGGGCCTGTCCCTCGACGAGGCCTTCGAGGGACAGGCGAACGGCCTGTGCGGTGCCGCCGTGCCCGGCGCCCTGTGGCTCATCACCGGGCTGCACACGGGCGCGGTCGCCTTCACCGTCGAGGTCCACGAGGAAGCGCCCCCGCTGGCCCCGCACTGGCAGGAGGCCGTCGAGGTGCCGTTCCGGCCGCTCTCGGAGGACGTGGGCCTCGCCGAATGGGGCGGCGGCGCCTTCTGGGACCTGGACCTTCCCGTACGCGACTACCGCGTGCGGTACTGCGCGCGCGGCATGGACGAGGCGCGCGACCAGGACACCCGCCTCGACGGCGAGCCCGGCTCCGACCACTACCTCCTCCAGTTCTGGCCCGCCGCCCCGGCGCCCGGCGGCATACTGCGCCGCACCTCGGGCACCGCGGCGTACTGGCACGCCGAATTCGTGACGGAGCCGGAGGGTGCCGCGAGGTGAGTGAGCACTCACCCACCTGGTGGGCCCCGGAACCCGCCCGGCATAATCCCCGCATGTCCTCCACGCCTCCGCCGCTCCCGCCCCACGCCCTCGACCGCCTCCGCGCCGCCGTCCGGCTGCGCGAGGCCGGGGACGCCGAGAGCGCCCGGAGCGAACTGCTCGCGCTGAGCGGGACGTACCCCCGTGATCCGGGGCTCGCCTACCAGACCGCCTGGGCGCACGACGTGCTCGGGCGTGAGGCCGCCGCCGTGCCGTTCTACGAGACCGCGCTCGCGGGCGCCGACGCGCTCGGCGCCGAGGACCGCCACGGCGTCTACCTCGGGCTCGGCAGCACGTACCGCATCCTCGGGCGGTACGCGGAAGCCGTCGCGACCCTGGAGGCGGGCCTCGCCGCCCACCCCGGCGACGGCGCGCTCACCGTCTTCCTCGCCATGGCCCGCCACAACACCGGCGCCCACCACGAGGCCATGAGCGCCCTGCTCACCCTCCTCGCCGACACGAGCGGCGACCCGGGCGTACGCGCCTTCCGCAAGGCCATCGCCTTCTACGCCGAGGACCTCGACCGCGTCGAGACCGGCGACTGACCCCGCCTCCCGCACGCGACCGTCCGTGTCCCCGGCGCGGGCCGATGAGTTCTGCCGTCGGCCGGAGTCACCACGAGGGGACCGACAGCGGACCCGAGCGGGACACGACGAACGGCGGGCGGGGCGGCGCGGCCCGCGCCCCGGCCCCCGGAGAGGACGCGGCATGGACACCGAACCGGACGTGGAACTGGGAGCCTTCTCCGACCCGGGCGCGCGGGCGACCCCGTGGGCCTCGGCACGGGCGATCCTGGACGAGGCGGAGATCTTCTGGATCTCCACCGTGCGCCCCGACGGGCGCCCGCACGTGACGCCCTTGCTGGCCGCGCGGGCGCTGGGCGCCCTGTGCTTCGTCACGGGCGGCCAGGAGCGCAAGGCGCTCAACCTCGACAGCAACTCCCACTGCGTGCTGACGACCGGCACGGGGACGCTGAACGGAGTGGACCTCGTCGTCGAGGGCCTCGCGTCCGCGGTGGGGGAACGCGCCGAGCGGGAGCGCGCGATGGCGGACTTCGCGCGCAAGTACGGCGCGCACCTGACCGACCCCGAGGGCACCTGGTACGGCATGGACGAGGCCGTCGCCAAGGGCGACATCCGGCTGTACCGGGTCGAGCCGACCCGGGGCTTCGCCTTCGCCAAGCTGCCGGTGTTCAGCCAGACGCGCTACACGTGGCAGGGACGCTGACACGCTGAGCGGGAGGCCGGAGCGAGGGCACGCCCGCCCGTACCGGGCCGCCGTTCCCGAGGGGCGGCGGCCCGTACTACGCCGAGGACCCGTACTACGCCGAGGACCGCGACCGCGTCGAGACCGGCGGCACCGGCCCGGCGGGCGGCACCGGCCCGGCGGGGGCTCCCGGCGACTGGCGGCCCGGCGCCCTCGGCGCCTCGCGCACCGGTCCCGTGAGCCCCGCCTCGTAGTGGGCCGCCGCCGTGTACGTACGGCGCAGGAAGCGGATCAGGTCCGAGCTGTCGAACTGGAGGACCAGCAGGAGCCCCGCCGCGCGCCGCAGTTCGAGGACCGTCTGCGCGCGACCGCACGGCCAGATCCGCAGGGCCGCCGTCTCGGCCGGGCTGCGCAGCCCCTCCTCCAGGAGGGCGCGCGCGAAGACGTGGTCGTGCGCCCCCTCCGTGCCCGGGAAGCCCAGGCCGACGCGCGTGGGATCGGTGGCGGGGTCGTACCGCAGGAGCACGGGAAGCGTCTCCGCCTCGTCGGGGCCGCTCGCGCACACCCGCACCCGTACGTACTGCTCGATGCCTGTCACAGTCGCAGACTCGCACGAATGCGGGCGATCCGCCCGGCGGAGCCGCCCTCGGGGAGTAGCTGCGGCGCACGCACTCTTGCAAGTCACTCGCAACTGAGCACTATGATCGTACGGTTTTGCGCGTCCCCGCCCCCGCAGGAAGCGAAGTCCCGCCATGCATGTCCCTGACGGATTCATCAACGCCCCCGTTTCCGCCGCGACCGGTGTCCTCGCCGCCGCGGCCGTCGCCGTCTCGCTGCGCGGCGCCCGCCGGGAACTCGGCGCCGCCGGTGCCGAGCGCACCGCGCCGCTCGCCGGTCTCGTCGCCGCGTTCATCTTCGCCGTGCAGATGCTCAACTTCCCCGTCGCCGCCGGTACCAGCGGACACCTGCTCGGCGGCGCCCTCGCCGCGATCCTGGTCGGGCCCTACACGGGCGTCCTGTGCGTGTCCGTCGTCCTGCTCATGCAGGGCGTCCTCTTCGCGGACGGCGGCCTCACCGCGCTCGGCGTCAACATCACCGACATGGCGATCGTGACCGTCGTCGTCTCGTACGCGCTCTTCCGCGGCCTCGTGAAGGTCCTCCCGCGCCGCCGCTCCTCGATCACCGCCGCCTCCTTCGTCGCCGCGCTGATCTCCGTGCCCGCCGCCGCCGTCGCCTTCACGCTCATGTACTGGATCGGCGGCACGACGGACATCTCGATCGGCAAGGTCGCGAGCGCCATGATCGGCGTGCACGTGCTCATCGGCATCGGCGAGGCGGTCATCACCGCGCTGACGGTCGGCGCCGTCATCGCCGTCCGCCCCGACCTCGTGCACGGCGCGCGCGGCCTCGAAGCGCCGCTCAAGCTGCGCGTCGGCGGCGAACTCGTCGACGCCGCCCCGAAGGCCGCGGCGCCCGTCCCCGTCGCCGCCCGCTCCACCCGCAGGATCTGGATCGCCGGTATCGCCGCGTCCGTCGTCCTCGCCGGTTTCGTCAGCTTCTACGCCTCCTCGAACCCCGACGGCCTGGAGAAGGTCGCCCACGACAAGGGCATCGACCGCTCCGAGAAGGACCACGCCGCGAAGGACTCCCCGCTCGCCGACTACGGTGTCAAGGACATCGCCGACGCCCGGATCTCCGGCGGCCTCGCCGGCGTGATCGGTGTCGGCGCGACGATCGTCGTCGGCTCGGGCGTCTTCTGGGCCGTACGCAAGCGCCGCGCCGACGAGGACCAGCCGGGCGAGCACAGCGCCACCACCTCAGCAGGGACCGTATAAGCACATGGGAGCGGGCCACGTCCACCGGCTCTACCGGCACGGGCACTCCGTCGTGCACCGGCTGCCGCCGCACACGAAACTCGCCGCCGCCTTCGCCTTCGTCGTGGTCGTCGTCTCGACCCCGCGCGAGGCACTGTGGGCCTTCGGCGTGTACGCGGTGCTGCTCGCCGCCGTCGCGACGGCGGCCCGCGTCCCCGCCGGGTACCTCCTGAAACGGCTGCTCATCGAGGTGCCCTTCGTGGCCTTCGCGGTGCTCATGCCGTTCGTCGCCGAGGGCCCGCACACCGAGTTCCTCGGCCTGTCCCTCTCGGTCAACGGCCTGTGGGGCGCCTTCAACGTCCTCGCGAAGGGCACGCTCGGCGTCGCCGCCTCCGTCCTGCTCGCCTCCACGACCGAACTGCGCGCGCTGCTCCTCGGCCTGCAACGGCTCCGGCTGCCCCCGCTGCTCGTCCAGATCGCCTCGTTCATGATCCGCTACGGGGACGTCATCACCGACGAGATGCGCCGCATGAGGATCGCCCGCGAATCGCGCGGCTTCGAGGCGAAGGGCGTACGGCAGTGGGGCGTCCTCGCGAAATCGGCGGGCGCGCTCTTCATCCGCTCCTACGAACGCGGCGAGCGCGTCCACCTCGCGATGCTCAGCCGCGGCTACACGGGCAGCATGCCCGTCATCGACGAGATCACCGCGACGGGCACGCAGTGGGCGCACGCGCTCACGCTGCCCGCCGCGGCGCTCGTGATCTGCCTGTTGGGATGGACCCTGTGACGAACCAAGCCACCGATCCCGTACGCCGCGACGCCGAGGCCGCGCCCCCGCCCCCCTCGCTCGACGTGCGCGGCCTCGCCTACGCCTACCCGGACGGCCACCAGGCGCTCTTCGGCGTCGACCTCCACATCGGGAAGGGCGAACGCGTCGCGCTCCTCGGCCCCAACGGCGCGGGCAAGACGACCCTCGTCCTCCACCTCAACGGCATCCTCGAAGCCGGTGCGGGCAGCGTCACCGTCGCGGGGCTCCCCGTCGGCAAGAAGCACATGGCGGAGATCCGCCGCCGCGTCGGCCTCGTCTTCCAGGACCCCGACGACCAGCTCTTCATGCCCACCGTCCGCGAGGACGTCGCCTTCGGCCCGGCGGCCTCCGGGCTGCGGGGCGCGGAGCTGGAGGCGCGGGTGCGCGAGGCACTGGAGCAGGTCGGGATGGCGGAGTACCTGGACCGCCCCCCGCACCACCTCTCCTTCGGCCAGCGCCGCCGTGTCGCCGTCGCGACGGTCCTCGCGATGAAGCCCGAGATCCTCGTGCTCGACGAGCCCTCCTCGAACCTCGACCCCGCCTCGCGCCGCGAACTCGCCGACATCCTCCAGCGCCTCGACGTCACGGTCCTGATGGTCACCCACGACCTCCCCTACGCCCTGGAGCTGTGCCCGCGCGCGGCGATCCTCAGCGAGGGCGTCATCGCGGCGGACGGCCCGACCGGCGAGCTGCTGAGCGACCCGGACCTGATGCGCGCCCACCGCCTCGAACTGCCCTTCGGCTTCGATCCGCGGTCTGTGACCATGGAGAGGTGAACGAAAGTGTGCGCCAAGCCGGGGACGTGACGGTCGAAGGACTCGTCGCACCGGGATACGAACAGGTCAGGGACGCCTTCGTCGGGAACTTCACCCGGCTCGGGGAGCGGGGCGCGGCCGTCGCGGTCTACCGCGACGGGCGCAAGGTCGTGGACCTGTGGGGCGGTACGCGGGACGGGGACGCCCCCGCCGCAGGCGGCGAGCCCTGGCGCCGCGGCACCGCGCAGATCGTCCGCTCCGCGACGAAGGGCATCGCGGCGACCGTCCTGCTCCTGCTCCACCAACGCGGCGGCCTCGACCTGGAGGCCCCGGTCGCCACGTACTGGCCCGAGTACAAGGCGCACGGCAAGGACGGCACCCGCGTCCGCCACGTCCTCGGCCACCGCGCGGGCGTGCCCGCGCTCGACGCGCCGCTCACGCCCGAGGCCGCCCGCGACCCCGACCGCGCGGCTGCCGCCGTCGCCGCGCAGGCCCCGTTCTGGGAGCCGGGCACCGACCACGGCTACCACGCGCAGACGTACGGCTTCCTCACCGGCGAACTCGTGCGCCGCCTCACCGGGCGCACGCTCGGCTCCTGGGTCGCCGAGAACCTGGAGCGGCCCCTCGGCCTCGACCTGTGGATAGGGCTGCCCGAGGACGAGGAGTGGCGCGTCGGCCGGATCACCCCGCTCGCCCCGCCGCCCGCCGCGAACGGCCTGCGGCTGCGCCCGCGCAGGGACATCGCCGCCGCGTACGCCGACCCGGACTCGCTCACGAGCCGCGCCTTCGCCGCCGTCACCCCCGAGGCCGACGAGAACACGCGCGCCCACCGCGCCGCCGAACTCCCCGCGGCGAACGGCATCGCGACCGCGCGCGGCCTCGCCCGCTTCTACGCGGCGCTCGTCGGCGACGTGGACGGCGGTCGCCGCCTCTTCACCCCCGCGACCCTCGCGATGGCCCGCACCCAGGAGTCCGAGGGCCCCGACCGCGTCCTCGTCGCCCGCACCCGCTTCGGCGCCGGTTTCATGCTCCACGGTCCCGCGAGCCCCCTCCTCGCCGAGGGCTCCTTCGGCCACCCGGGCCGCGGCGGCTCCCTCGGCTTCGCCGACCCCGAGTCGGGCATCGGCTTCGGCTACGTGACGAACGGCCTCCGCAAGGGCGTCACGGCCGACCCACGGGCGCAGGCGCTGGTGAAGGCGGTGCGGGGGGCGGTGGGCGGCTGACGGGGGCCCGGGGGCGGGGGAGCGCTTCGGCCCCGCCCCTGTACCCGCGCCCTGGTCCCCGGGTAGCTTCCGCGCCATGACACAGCGATTCGAGGGCCATGCCGCCCTGATCACCGGCGCCGCGCGCGGAATCGGGGCCGCGACCGCGCGCCGGCTCGCCGCCGAGGGGGCGCGGGTGCTGCTCACCGACGCCGACGAGGTGGCGGCGCGCGCGACCGCGGCGGCGATCCCGGGCGCGGAACCGTACCGCCTCGACGTCCGGATACGGGCCGAGGCCGAAGCCGCCGTGGCGCACGCGGTGGAGCGCTTCGGGCGGCTCGACGTCCTCGTCAACAACGCCTACGCGGCGGGCGCGGACGCGGACCTCTTCGAGGACGAGAGCGACGAGGTCTGGGAGCGCGACATCGACGTGTGCCTCGGCGGCGCCTTCCGCTGCGCGCGCGCCGCGCTCCCGCACCTCGTGGCCTCGGGCCGGGGCGCGATCGTGACGATCGGCTCGGTCAACGCCGAGGCCGATTTCGGCGGCCACGCCTACAGCGCCGCGAAGGCCGCGCTCACCTCGCTGACCCGCACCCTCGCCGGTCACGCGGGCCCGCGCGGCGTGCGCGTCAACCTCGTCGAGCCCGGCACGGTCCGTACGACGGCCTGGGCCGATCGCCCCGCCCACCTCGAAGCGTTCGCGGGTCTCTACCCGCTCGGCCGGGTCGGCGAGCCCGAGGACATCGCGGCGGCGGTCGCCTACCTCGCCTCGGCCGACGCGTCCTGGGTCACGGGCACGACCCTGCGCGTGGACGGCGGCATCCTGGCGGTCCAGTCGGGCTTCCGGCAGCGCGCGGCGGCGGTCGACGAGGCGACGGCACGGGGGGAGACGGGGCCGGGCGAGGGCGCGGGGGTACGGGCGGTCGACGGGCCGGGCGCGGGCTGAGGCCCGTACGGCAGACCCGCCCCGTACCGCCCGACCCGCAGCGCCCCCGACCCGCCGCGCCCCGTGCCCCGCCCCCGCGCTACAGCTCCAGCAGGTCCAGCGCCTGGTCCATGTTGCGGCGGGCGAGGGCCTGGCGTGTGGGGTCGAGGCCCTGGTCGGCGAAGCGGATCGCGGACTGTTCGAGGTACCACTCGACGCGCCAGACCCGCAGCCAGGCGAGCGCCCAGCGTTCGGCGGAGAGGCCCGCGCGGCGGTCGAGCGTCGCGGCGGGGCCGCCCAGGTCCACGTACCTCTCCAGGAACGCGCGTGCCTCGCGCGGACGCGGGCGGTCGAGGCCGTCGCCCCAGGAGACGAGGTCGAGGAGGACGGGGCCGACGTAGGAGCGCGCGAAGTCGATGAGGCGGATGCCCTTCGGGCCCACGTGCACGCCGTTCCCGGCGATCTCGGTGTGGACCCAGCCGAAGGGTTCCTGGTCGGCGCCCGCGCAGCGCTCCTCGGAGACCTTCCGCACCTTGTCGAGGTCGTCGAGGAGGCGGCCCGCGAGCGCGGTCCAGCGGCCCGCCTCCTGGAGCCGGTCCAGGTGCCAGCGCGCGCGGTCGGGCAGCGTGATCATCGTGTACTCGGAGAGCGAGGGGCTGCCGGGCGGCGAGGGCGCCCGGTGGAGGACGAGGAGCAGTTCGAGCACCTCGTCCTCGGTGGCGGGGCGTTCGGCCTCGCCCAGGTCCTCCATGACGATCGTCATGTGCTTGTCGCGCACCTCGCTGGAGTGCAGCGTCGCGACGGGCACCCCGGCGGCCTGGAGCACCCGGTGCGTCGCCGCCTCCTGCGCGAGCGGCGCGTGACCGTACTTGTGGATGAGCGTCAGGCCGTCCGCGAAGACGAGCCGCTCGATCCCGCCGTGCGTCCAGGCGCGCACCTTCTCGCGCCGGGGCTCCGGGTCGAGCCCCAGCCCGGCGAGGTGCTCCGCGAGGACCGTATTCAGGAGAGCGAAGTCGAGCACGGGACGTCCCGGGGGGAGGCGGTACGGGGTACGGACGGCCACATCGTGGCCCACCGCCCCGTACCGCCCCAAGCCCGCGACCGATCGCGACCGTTATCGATCCGGCGAGTCCGGAAGACAGCCGTTCGAGGACGGAAATGGCCGTACGGAGCGGGCGGCCGATCGATAGCGGTCGGCGTTGGCCGTTCCGGGGCCCGCAGCGCGCCGCCTCACCCCGTCGCGCGCAGCACCGCGGCCACGATCGGGCCCGCCACGTCGCCGCCGTGGCCGCCCTGCTCCGCGTACGCGGCGGCCGTGAAGTCGCCCCGGTAGCCCGCGAACCAGCTGTTCGACTGCGTCTGCCCGTCGACCTCCGCCGAGCCGGTCTTCGCGCCGATGTCGGGGCCGAGCCCGCTCATCGCGGTCGCCCCGGTGCCGCTCGTCGCGGTGAGGTTCATCATCTGCCGCAGTTGCGCCGCCGTGCCCGGACGCAGCCCGGCGGCCGTGGCCAGGGGCCGCTTGTCGAAGGACGCGGGGACGAGGACGGGCTGGTGGAAGGCGCCGTCGCGGATCGTCGCGACGACGGAGGCGAGGTTGAGCGGGTTGAGCTGGACCTTGCCCTGGCCGATGAGCGAGACGCCCTTGTCGTCCCCCTCGGCGACGGGCACCTTCCCGTCCGCCGAGGCGATGCCCGTCTTCCAGTTGTCGCGCCCGAGCCCGAACTTCTCGCTCGCCTCCGTGCCGAGGTCGCCGGGCTGGAGCTTGGGAGCGAAGGAGACGAAAGAGGTGTTGCAGGAGATCGCGAAGGCGTGGGCGAGCGTCGCGCCCGGATCCGGCCTCATCCCCGTGAGGTTGTGCACGGTCTGACCGCCCGACAGCGCCGTGTCGGGGCAGGGAGCGGGCCCGTTCGCGCTGGTCAGGCCCTTGTCGATGAGCATGGCCGCAGTGATCATCTTCATCGTGGAGCCGGGCGCCACGGTGCCCTGGAAGGCGGCGTTGAACTGGTCGTCGCGGTGATTGGCGACGGCGAGGATCTCGCCGGTACCGGCCCGTTCGACGACGACGGACGCGTTCGCGTACGCCGCCACGGCCTTCTCCGCCGCGGCCTGCACGCCCGCGCTGAGCGTCGTCGGCACCCGCCCCGGCTTGCCCTTCTCCAGCGTGAGCAGCGTCGTGTTCGGCGCGTCGTCGGGGTGCTTGATCATCAGCTCGACGGCCCCGGAGCCGCCCGCCCGCTCCCCGTACCGCTCCCTGAGCTGGGCGAGGATCGGCGCGAGCGAGGGGTACGCCCCGGCGTCGAGCGCCTTGCCCTCGCGGTCGACGAGCGCGACGGGCGGCGCGTCGGCGTCCCCGGTGACGAGAAGATCGCCGTCCTTCATCCGCGGATGCACGAGCGCGGGCGTCCACTTGACGACCGGGTGCCCGGTCGCCTCCGAGCGCACGACGGTCAGCCCGGTGTCGTACGCGAGCGACGTGCCGCGCACGGTGAGCTTCACGTGGTACGGGAGTCGCGTGGCCGTCGCGGTGCCCGGTTCCAGGGTCACCTTGCTGACGTGCGCCTTGTCCCGCACGCCCTGGAGTGCGACCCCCGCGGGCGCGGGCTGGCTGGTCAGCGCCGCCGCCGCGGTGAGGCGCCCCGCGCCCCACGTGCTGAGGAACTTCCGCCCCGTCTCCCGCACGTCCTTCGCCGTCAGTGGCGTGTCGAGGCGCTTGGCGACCGCCTCGGCCGAATTCTGGTCCGCCGTGCCCGAGGTGACGGCGTGCACGAGGTTGTACGCCCCGTACCCGCCCCCGCCGAGCAGCACGACGAGCGCCCCCGACACCACCGACACCTTCACCCCGGTGCGCATGACAGCACTCCCCCTCCCCGCATGTGGTCGTCGGGAGCTTATGGGGCGGGAGCGACATGTGGAGATCCCGTTACGGGATTGCGACGATCACGCAACCGGCGGTAGCCCCCGCCGGGCGGCCCGGAGCGCTCAGGCCGGGTGGCGTTCGGCCCGCGCCTGGTCGAGGAGTTCGGGGTACGCCTCGCGCGCCTCCTGGGTGGACAGGCCGAGGAGCATGGCCGACCAGGGGACGGGGCAGGGCGGGGCGTGGTCGGGGTCGGGACAGAGCAGGTGCTCGATCCGCCGCTTCAGCTCCCGCGCCTGCGCCGGGGTGGCGTACAGGCCCAGGCGCAGTTCCTGGACGCTTCGCTCTCCGGTCATCGCTCACCTTTCCGCTGTTCCGCCCTGACGCCCGCTCAGATCCAGGAATTGAGCCACATCCGGTCGTGCCAGGACCCGTAGGGAATCGCCGTACCCGTGTAGAGGGGCCAGAAATACACGAAGTTCCACGCGATGAGGAGGAAGAGCACGCCCGTCGCCGTCGCCCCTATCGTCCTGCGGCGCTCCGAGGCACCGGCCGGGCCGAGCAGGGCACCGGCCAGCATGGTCAGCGCGAGGCACAGGAAGGGCACGAAGACGACCGCGTAGAAGTAGAAGATCGTGCGCTCCTGGTAGTGGAGCCACGGCAGCCAGCCGATGGCCACCGCGCCGAGGATCGCGCCCGCCCGCCAGTCGCGGCGGAAGACCCAGCGCCACAGCACGTAGACGAGCGCGGCGCACGCCGCCCACCACAGCGCGGGCGTGCCGAGCGCGAGGACCTCGCGGGCGCAGTCGCCGGAGGTGCCGCTCGGGCAGCCGTCGCTGCCGGGGGGCGGGGACTCGTAGAAGTACGAGACGGGACGGCCGTCGACCATCCAGCTCCACGCGTTGGACTGGTAGCGGTGGCCGTCGGTGAGGCCGACGTGGAAGCGGTAGACCTCGTGCTCGTAGTGCCACAGGCTCCGCAGCCAGTCGGGCAGCCAGGTGAAGTGGCCGCCCTGCCCCGCCGTCCTCGCCCAGTCGCGCAGGTAGCCGCCCTTGCCGTTGTCGGGCGAGGCGATCCAGGCGGTCCAGGAGGCGAGGTAGACGGCGAGCGCGACCGGGACGATCGAGACGAAGGCGACCGGCGCGTCGCGGCGCAGCATGCCGAGCCAGCCGCGCCCCGGGCGCGCGCCCGCGATCTTGCGCGCGCCGACGTCCCACAGCACCGTCATGACGCCGAACGCGGCGAGCACGAACAGGCCGTTCCACTTCGTGCCGAAGGCGAGGCCGAGGCAGATCCCGGCGGCCCAGCGCCAGGGCCGCCGGCCGAGGAAGGCGGTCTCGGCGATCGTGGCGTCCGCCCGGACGACCCCGTCCGCGTCCACCGGGAGCTTGGCGAGGAGCCGGGCGCGGGCCCGGTCGCGGTCCAGGAGCAGGCAGCCGAAGGCGGCGAGCACGAAGAACATCAGCACGAGGTCGAGGAGCGCGGTGCGGCTCATCACGAGGTGCAGTCCGTCGATCGTGAGCAGCGCGCCCGCGAAGCAGCCGAGGAACGTCGAGCGGAACATGCGCCGCCCGATCCGGCACAGCATCCACACGGACGCGGTGCCGAGCACCGCCGTCATGAAGCGCCAGCCGAAGGGCGTGAGGCCGAAGAGCCACTCGCCGATCCCGATGACGTACTTGCCGACCGGCGGGTGCACGACGTACGCGGCCTGCGTCGGGATGTCGACCGTGGAGGGGTCGGCGAGGATCTGCTTGTTGGCCTGCTCGCCCCAGCTCACCTCGTAGCCGCGGTGGATGAGCGCCCAGGCGTCCTTCGCGTAGTACGTCTCGTCGAATATCACCGCCTTCGGCGAGCCGAGGTGCCAGAAACGGGTGACCCCGGCGACGAGGGTGATCAGCAGCGGACCGAGCCAGCTCGCGGAGCGGACGAGGAAGGCGGAGAGGCGGTACGGGAGACCGACCGCCGTCCACAGCCCGGGATCGGCGGGCCCCGCCCACGGCGGGTCGAGGCGTTCGGCGACGCTCGCCTCACGGCGCCTGGGCACGTAGCCGAAGCGGCGCAGACGCCGCTGCCAGGGCGGCGGGGCCTGGGGATCGGCGGCCTGCCCCTGGCTGGCCTCGGTCGAGGACGCGGTACTGGTCACCGGGTCATCGTAGGGAACGAGGCTTTGGGAGTCCCGGAGACGGGCGGGGGTGGGGGTGCGGGGGAGGCGCCGGGTGGGCGGGAGGTGCGTGCGGGGAGGGGTGGGCGAGGCGTCGGGCGGGGGTGCGGGGGAGGCGTTGTCCCGGCGGGCCGGGGGCGGGGAGGCGTTACCCGGGCCGGGCGGGTGCCTGACCCGGGCCGGTCGGGGTGGGTGCGTGGAGGGGGGCGCCGGGTGGGTGCGGGGAGATGCCGGGCGGGGGCGGGGGGAGTTGCCGGGCCGGTCGGGCGGGGGCGGGGCGGGGCGTCATCATGGAGGGGTGACTTCCGAGACCTCCCCCGCCCCGTCCGGCGCCTCCGTCCCGTCCGATGCCTCCGCCGGGCTGCTCGTCCTCGCCGGGACCCCCATCGGGGACGTGGCGGACGCGCCGCCCCGGCTCGCCCGCGAGCTGGAGACGGCCGACATCGTGGCGGCCGAGGACACGCGGCGGCTGCGGCGGCTCACGCAGGCGCTCGACGTGCGGGTGGGCGGCCGGATCGTCTCGTACTTCGAGGGGAACGAGTCGGCCCGTACGCCGGAACTCGCCGACGCGCTCGCGGGCGGCGCGCGCGTGCTGCTCGTGACGGACGCCGGGATGCCCTCGGTCTCCGACCCGGGCTACCGGCTCGTCGCGGCGGCGGTCGAACGCGACGTGCGCGTCACGGCCGTGCCGGGGCCCTCCGCCGTGCTCACCGCGCTCGCCGTGTCGGGCCTGCCCGTCGACCGCTTCTGCTTCGAGGGTTTCCTGCCGCGCAAGGCGGGCGAGCGTCGCGCGCGCCTCGCCGAGGTCGCCGCCGAGCGCCGCACGCTCGTCTACTTCGAGGCCCCGCACCGGATCGACGACACCCTCGCCGCGATGGCGGAGGTCTTCGGCGCCGAGCGCCGCGCGGCCGTGTGCCGCGAACTGACCAAGACGTACGAGGAGGTGAAGCGCGGCCCGCTCGCGGAGCTGGCGACGTGGGCGGCACAGGGCGTACGGGGCGAGATCACGGTCGTCGTGGAGGGCGCCCCGGAGCCGGGCCCGGCCGACCTCGACGCGGCCGAGCTGGTGCGCAGGGTGCGGGTGCGGGAAGAGGCGGGGGAGCGGCGCAAGGAGGCCATCGTGGCGGTCGCGGCGGAGGCGGGGGTGCCGAAGCGGGAGGTCTTCGACGCGGTGGTGGCGGCGAAGAACGCGGAGAGGAACGCGGGCTGAGGAGAGGCGGGGCGGGGGTGCGCCCGGCACGGCGGGCGCTGCCGGGCACGTAACCGTTTCTTCGCGCCAAACATGGGCAAAGCGTCCCGGGGTTTCGGCAAAGTCCGGGTCGCGGCGAAGGGCCCGAAGTGCACGGGTTCGCCAAATCCGATCCAACGTTCGGCAGCCCCCATGGTGCGGGCCGCCGGGCGGGAGTGCACTGGTCGTGCGGGGCGGTGCGCCGCTCCGGGGCCGGCGGTTCGCAGCCGGCCGGGCACGACACGAGGAGCTGGCATGAGCGACTTCGCAGGCAGCGTCCACCCCGCCACCACGAGCGGCCCCGCCGCGATCGCCGGGACCCCTGGGACTGCCGGGACCACCGCGACCCCGGGGGCCACCGGTACCGGAGGGACCACCGGGACCACCGGGACCGCCGGAACCGTCCAGGAGTCCTACTCCTTCGCCTGCATGCGCTGCGGGCACGGCTGGGAGCAGGCGTACGAGATAGAACGGCACGCTGACCCGGACGGCCACCCCTACGTGGTCTACCTGGCGGGCGGCGAGCGCGTGCCGTCGCCGCTCAGCAGCCCGTCGTGCCTCAACTGCGGGGGCGGCGTCGTCCGGATCATGCGGGCGGGCCGCGTGACCTCGGCGGCCTCGCAGGCGCACACGTACGGGCACGGGGCGGCCCCGGCGAAGTCGCGCACGGCCGCGAGTGCCCGTTCCGGCGAGGCCGGTGCTTCCGGCGCGGAGGGCGCGGAGCCGTCGGAGGCCCCGCACCACTGGCACGTCCTCGCGGACCTGCTCCACGTCTTCCACCGGCAGCCGCCGCAGGGCCGCTAGGCCGGATCGCCACGGGACCGGCCGCCGCATCCGGCAGGTCACGCGCCCGCCCCTCCGCCTCGTCCGCCCGGCCTTCGTAGGATCGTTCCCATGAAGGCCAAGGACGACAAGACCGCGCCGCCACCGCTGCCCGAGCCCCTGCGGGTCGCGGTGGCGGACGCGCACACCCACCTCGACATGCAGGCGGGCACCGTCGAGGAGGCGTTGGCCAAGGCCGCGTCGGTCGGGGTGACGCGGCTCGTCCAGGTCGGCTGCGACCTGGCGGGCTCGCGCTGGGCGGCGCAGACGGCGGGCGCGTACGACGACATCCTGGCGACCGTGGCGCTGCACCCGAACGAGGCGCCGCGCATCGTGCACGGCGATCCCGACGGCTGGTCGCGGCAGGGGGAGCGGCCAGGGGGCGGCGAGGCGGCGCTCGACGAGGCGCTCGCCGAGATCGACCGGCTCGCGGCGCTCCCGCAGGTGGTCGGGGTCGGCGAGACGGGCCTGGACTATTTCCGTACGGGCCCTGAGGGCAAGGACGCGCAAGAACGTTCGTTCCGCGCGCACATCGAGATCGCCAAGCGGCACGACCGGACGCTCGTGATCCACGACCGCGAGGCGCACGAGGACGTCCTGCGCGTCCTCAAGGAGGAAGGCGCGCCGGAACGCACGGTCTTCCACTGCTACTCGGGCGACGCGGAGATGGCGGAGATCTGCGCGCGCGAGGGCTACTACCTGTCCTTCGCGGGCAACGTGACCTTCAAGAACGCCCAGAACCTCCGCGACGCCCTGGCGGTCGCGCCGCTCGACCTCGTCCTCGTCGAGACGGACGCCCCTTTCCTCACCCCGGCCCCGTACCGGGGCCGCCCCAACGCCCCCTACCTGATCCCCGTCACGCTGCGCGCGATGGCCCAGGTCAGGAACATCGCGGAGGACGAGTTGGCAGAGGCCCTGTCCCGCAACACGGCGCGGGCCTTCGGGGTACCGGGGCTGTTCGAGGCGTGACGGAACGGGCGGTTCGTGCCGGAACGGACGGTTGCGGTACGGGGCCCGACGCGGCGGAATCGCGGTCCGCGAAAACCGTTGGCTCCCGCACCCGCCGCCCACCACACTGCCGTCCCGTGACCTCGTACCCCGACCCCCTGACGCCCGCATGGCGCGCCCCCGTGCGGGACGGCGAGCTGCGGGCCCTTCTCGCCGAGGCGTTCGGCGGGGCTCCCGCTCCCGGGCTCGCCGTGCGACTCGCGCGGCACAGCCTCGGCTGGGCCGCCGCGCGCGATGCCTCCGGCCGCCTCGTGGGCTTCGTCAACGTCGCCTGGGACGGCGGCGCCCACGCCTTCCTCCTCGACACGGCGGTCGCCGGGAGCCACCGCCGCCGGGGCCTCGGCCGCGCGCTCGTCGCGGTCGCGGCGGCCGGAGCCCGCGAGGCGGGCTGCGACTGGCTGCACGTCGACTACGAGGAGCGCCTGCGCCCCTTCTACGAGGACGGATGCGGCTTCGGCGCCACGGCGGCCGGACTCGTCCGGCTCCGCGGCGAGGGCTGAGGCGGCACGGCGCCCCGCCGAATCCCGCCCGGGGCCGGGACGCGTCTGCCGGGCGGGACCGAACGTTCTGCCTCGTGGGCGTGGCGTCCGGCGTGAGCGATACCGAACGTTCTGCCCCCCTTGCCCTCGCGTCCCGCCCCGCCCCCGCAGACCGAACGTTCTACCCCTCCGCAGGCACGCACCCCGTACCCTTGCCGGGTGACTCGCACCGACCCCCTGCTCGGCCCGGCCGACATCCGTGAGCTGGCCGCCGCGCTCGACGTACGTCCCACCAAACAGCGTGGACAGAACTTCGTCATCGACGCCAACACCGTGCGCCGCATCGTCCGCACCGCCGAGGTGCGCGAGACGGACACGGTCGTCGAGGTCGGTCCCGGGCTCGGTTCGCTCACGCTCGCCCTGCTCGAAGTCGCCGCCGACGTCACCGCCGTCGAGATCGACGACACCCTCGCCGCCGCGCTCCCCGCCACCGTCGCCGCCCGGCTCCCGGAGAAGGCCGCGCACTTCCGGCTCGTGCACTCCGACGCGCTGCGCGTGCGCGAGCTGCCGGGCCCCGCGCCCACGGCGCTCGTCGCGAACCTCCCGTACAACGTCGCGGTCCCCGTCCTCCTCCACATGCTGGAGCACTTCCCGAGCGTCGAGCGGACCCTCGTGATGGTGCAGGCCGAGGTCGCCGACCGGCTCGCGGCCCCGCCCGGCTCGCGCGTGTACGGGGTGCCCTCGGTCAAGGCGGCCTGGTACGCGCACGTCAAGCGCGCCGGGTCGATCGGGCGCAGCGTCTTCTGGCCCGCGCCGAATGTCGACTCCGGGCTCGTCTCGCTCGTACGGCGCGAGGAGCCGCTGACCACGAGCGCGAGCCGCCGCGAGGTCTTCGCGGTCGTGGACGCGGCGTTCGCGCAGCGCCGCAAGGGCCTGCGGGCCGCGCTCGCCGGGTGGGCGGGTTCGGCGGCGGCGGCCGAGGAGGCGCTGCGCGCGGCCGGGGTGTCCCCGCAGGCGCGCGGCGAGTCGCTCACCGTCGAGGAGTTCGCCCGCATCGCCGAGCACAAGCCGCAGGCCGGGAAGGAGACCCCCGCGTGAGCCCCGCCGCCGTCACCGTCCGCGTCCCCGCCAAGGTCAACGTCCAGCTCGCGGTCGGCCCCGCACGGCCCGACGGCTTCCACGACCTCGCGAACATCTTCCTCGCGGTCGGCCTGTACGACGAGGTGACCGCGACGCCCGCCGAGAGCCCGCGTCTCACCTGCGAGGGCCCCGGCGCCGAGCAGGTGCCCCTCGACGGGAGCAACCTCGCCGCCCGCGCCGCCCTCGCCCTCGCCGCCCGCGCGGGCCGTCCCGCCGACGTCCACCTGCACATCGCCAAGGACATCCCCGTCGCGGGCGGCATGGCGGGCGGCAGCGCCGACGCGGCGGGCGCGCTGCTCGCCTGCGAGACGCTGTGGCGCACGGGCGCGAGCAGGGACGAACTCCTGGCGATCTGCGCGGAGCTGGGCAGCGACGTGCCGTTCAGCTACGTGGGCGGCGCGGCGCTCGGCACGGGCCGCGGCGAGCGGCTGGCCCCGCTCGCGGTCGGCGGCACCTTCCACTGGGTGTTCGCGCAGGCGGACGGGGGCCTCTCCACCCCGGCCGTCTACCGCGCGTACGACCGCCTCGCCGCGAGCGAGGGCCGTAAGGTCCCGGAGCCCGAGGCCGACCCGGCGGTGATCGACGCGCTCGCGAGCGGCGACGCGAAGGCGCTCGCCGCCGCCGTCCACAACGACCTCCAGGCCGCCGCGCTCGACCTCTTCCCCGCGCTGCGCCGCACGCTGGACGCCGGTACGGAGGCGGGCGCCCTCGCCGCGCTCGTCTCGGGCTCGGGCCCGACGACGGCCTTCCTCGCCCAGGACGCGGACAGCGCCCGTACGATCGCCCGCGCCCTGACCCCGCACTGCCGCACGGCCCGCGTGACGACGGCCCCGGCGCCGGGCGCGGTCGTGGTGGGGGAGTAAAAGGCCCCCGGCACGGCGTGCTCGGACGTCTCCGGCGGCGGGCCGAGGACGCGAGGAGACGCCGGGCCCGGCCGTACCATGGCGATACCTCGTGACGATCAGGGAGACGCGATGGCCGCGATGTATCCGGAGTATGCGCAGTGGTTGCGTCAGGTGCGCAGCTCGATGAAGCTGCCCAAAGCCGTCAAACTGCTGTTCGATCAAGGGCGTCTGTACATGTCGCCGGTCACAGAGGCGCACAGCGAGGCGGACGACTCGATCCGCTCGCAGTTGGCGGAGCAACTCGGCGGTGGCTCCGGTCTGCATGTCACGCGGGACAAGGGCGTCCTGCCGGAGAAGGACGGCTACACGCCCGAGCCCGATGTGCTGGTGGTCGACGCCGGAGCGCTCGGTCCTGGTGACGCCTTCGTCGACCAGCGGCACGTGCATTTCGTGGCCGAGAGCGTCTCCCGGTCGACGGTCGGGCAGGACTACGGGCGCAAGCTCAACCAGTACGCGGCCCGCGGTATCCCCACCTACCTGATCGTGGACGTGCTGACCGGCGAGTGCGTCCTCTACCAGGTGCCGAAGGGGGACGAGTACACCTCTGCCGTGCCCTACCGGTTCGGTGAGGAGATCGCTTTCTCTCTCGTGGGAGCGGCGGTCACGTTGCGTACCGACTTCAAGAAGATCCGCTGACCCTCGGCCCACCACCACCGGCCGCCCCCTCCACCGGCGTTCCCCCGCCGACTACCCTGGGGAGTCTGTCCCCCGGCCCGTTCCAGTGGTGCGGGGAGCGCGAGCGGGAGTGGTGGATGGCGGTCAATCTGGTCAACGTCGAGGCGGTCAGCAAGGTCTACGGGACCAGGGCGCTGCTCGACGGGGTCTCTCTCGGGGTCAACGAGGGGGACCGCATCGGCGTCGTGGGGCGCAACGGCGACGGCAAGACCACTCTCATCCGGATGCTCGCCAAGCTGGAGGAGGCCGATACGGGGCGCGTCACGCACAACGGCGGGCTGCGGCTCGGCGTGCTGACGCAGCACGACTCGCTCGACCCGGCGGCGACCGTGCGGCACGAGGTGATCGGGGATCTCGCCGATCACGAGTGGGCGGGGAACGCGAAGATCCGCGACGTGCTGACGGGTCTCTTCGGCGGCCTGGACCTGCCCGGTTTCACGGACGGGCTCGACACGGTGATCGGCCCGCTCTCCGGCGGTGAGCGGCGCAGGATCGCGCTCGCCAAGCTCCTCATCGACGAGCAGGACCTCCTCGTCCTCGACGAGCCCACCAACCACCTCGACGTCGAGGGCATCGCCTGGCTCGCCGCGCACCTCGCGAGCCGCCGTTCCGCGCTCGTCTGCGTGACGCACGACCGCTGGTTCCTCGACCAGGTCTGCACCCGCATGTGGGACGTGCAGCGCGGCGACGTCTACGAGTACGAGGGCGGCTACAGCGACTACGTCTTCGCGCGCGCCGAGCGCGAGCGCCGGGCCGCGACCGAGGAGACCAAGCGGCAGAACCTCGTCCGCAAGGAGCTGGCCTGGCTGCGGCGCGGCGCCCCCGCCCGTACCAGCAAGCCCCGTTTCCGGATCGAGGCCGCCAACGAGCTGATCGCCGACGTCCCGCCGCCCCGCGACAACTCCGAGCTGATGCGCTTCGCGTCGGCGCGGCTCGGCAAGACCGTCTTCGACCTGGAGGACGTGACCGTCTCGGCCGGGCCCAAGACGCTCATCGAGCACCTCACCTGGCAGCTCGGGCCCGGGGACCGCGTCGGTCTCGTCGGCGTCAACGGCGCGGGCAAGACGACGCTGCTGCGCGCCATGGCCGCCGCCTCGCGCGGCGACGGCGAGGAGCAGCCCGAGAAGGGCCGGATCAAGGTCGGCAGGACCGTCAAGCTCGCCTACCTCTCCCAGGAGGTCGCCGAACTCGACCCGGACCTCCGGGTGCTGGAGGCCGTGCAGCAGGTACGGGAGCGCGTCGACCTCGGCAAGGGGCGCGAGCTGACCGCCGGGCAGCTCTGCGAGACCTTCGGCTTCGGCAAGGAGAAGCAGTGGACGCCCGTCGGCGACCTCTCCGGCGGTGAGCGCCGCCGCCTGCAGATCCTGCGCCTCCTCATGGACGAGCCCAACGTCCTCTTCCTCGACGAGCCCACCAACGACCTCGACATCGAGACCCTCACCCAGCTCGAAGACCTCCTCGACGGCTGGCCCGGCTCGATGGTCGTCATCAGCCACGACCGCTTCTTCGTCGAGCGCACCACCGACCGCGTCTTCGCGCTCCTCGGCGACCGCGCGCTGCGGATGCTGCCGCGCGGCATCGACGAGTACGTGGAACGCCGCCGCGCCCGCGCGCAGCAGCAGGCCCAGGCCGCGCCCGCGAGCGCCGCCCCCAAGCCCGCCGCCGGCTCCGCGAAGGAGGACCGCGAGCGCCAGAAGGAACTGCAGCGCATCGAGCGGCGCCTGGACCGCATCGCCACCGAGGAGGCGAAGCTCCACGAGCGGATCGCCACGCACGCCACGGACTTCGAGAAGGTCGCCGGGCTCGACGCCGAACTCCGCGCCCTCGTCGGGGAGAAGGACGAGCTGGAGCTGCGCTGGCTCGAACTCGCCGAATAGGGGCTCCACCGGCGCGTGACGGTCACGGGAGGATCACGCGCCGGTTCTTCCTTGGGCACGGGGAAGCGGGCGCCGGGTGCGGCACGGGTGGTCGATGGTAGAAAGAGTTCCCCGCCCGACCGACCAAGGACCGCGGGGGAGCGCGTCCCGATCCGCTCCGTTCCGCGGGGTGATCACCCACGGAACGGCGGGGGAGCCGGACGGGGGGCGCGAGCCCGCCACGAGGTAGCGCTGATGACTCAGCCGCCCCAGCCACCGCCCCGGCCCCCGCACGAGCCTCCGGGCGGCGAGCCCCCGCAGGACACCCCGCCCGGTTTCGGCCCACCCGCACCGCGCGGCGGCTCCGGCACGCCCCCGCCACCGGCGGAAGGCCCCGGTACGGCTGAGGGCACGGGTACGGGTAAGGGCACGCCGCCCCCGGCCCCCGCCACGCCCCCCGCAGCACCCGGCACCCCGCCCCCCTCCGCCGGTTTCGGCCCACCCCCCACGCCCTCCGCACCTCCCGTCCACGGCACCCCGCACCCCGCCCCGGCCCCACCCGCCTACGGCACCCCGCACCCCGCCCCCGCCCCCGCCTACGGCGCCCCCCACCCCGGCCCCGCCCAGGGCGGTCAGGCCGCCTACGGCTACCCGCACCCCGCGCCCCCGTACGCGACCGCCCCGTACACCCAGCAGGGATACGGCGCCGGTCAGCCGCCCACCGCGCCCAGGCGCCGCCGTCCCGGGCCCGTGTTCTGGATCATCGGGGCGACCGTGCTCGTCATCGCGCTCATCGTCGGCGGCGGCGTCTGGTACGCGAACTCCGGCACCGACGCGACCCCGGTCGCGAAGGACAAGGACGACAAGAAGGACAAGGACGGGAAGGGCGACGGCACCGGCACGGACGATCCGGCGGCGGGCCCCGCGAAGGAGAAGGCCCCGGCCGATCCCTCGGCCCGGCAGCTCTTCAGCGTGCCGATGATCTACACCGGCGCCGGCTCGCGGGTGTACGAGCTGCCCGGTTCCTGGCTCACCGACAAGGTGTACGCGAAGACCGGGCTCTCCGAGATCAACGGCTACGACGCCGTGGCGGGCAACCGCGTGTGGAACCTGAAGCTGCCGGGCCCGGTGTGCTCGGCGAGCGGCTTCCAGTCCGACGAGGGACTCACCGCCGTCCTGCACAAGAGCGCGCGGCCCACGAAGGACGACGGGGGCCAGTGCGACCGGATCACCGTGTTCGACGTGCGCACCGGCAAGACGGTGTGGACGAAGGGCGTGGGCTCGGGCGAGGGCAGCGCGGTCTTCACCGAGGTGACCGTCGGCGGCGGCACCGTCGCGGCGGGCGGCTCTCGCGGCGGCTACGGCTGGGACCTGGAGTCCGGCGACCAGGTGTGGTCCCCGAAGCCGGGTGACGAGTGCTACGACGTCGGCTACCAGGGCGGCAGCGGCGGCCTCGCGGTGATCCGCAAGTGCACGATCAACACCGACCAGGACCAGTTGTTCGTCCAGAAGCTCGACCCGAAGGACGGCTCGGTCAGCTCCGAGTACAAGATGCCGCCCGGCATCGACTTCGCGCACATCCTCTCCGTCAGCCCGCTCGTCGTCGGCGCCGACGTCAACGAGGCGGCGGAGGACGGCTCCGGCATCTCCGACTTCTTCTCCATCGACGGGCGCACCGGCACGCTCCGCGCGCGCTGGCCCGCCGACGCGAAGACGTACGGCGCCTCGTGCGACGCGGTCGCCGTCTCCGGCTGCGCCAACTTCGCGGTCGGCGGCGACCGGCTCTACGTGCCGACGGAGGAGCACCAGGGCAAGAAGGAGGCGTACTCCCGCACCAACGAGATCGTCGCCTTCGACCTCGCCACCGGCAAGCTCACCGGCCAGCGCCTCGACGCGGGCGAGGACTGGGAGCTGCGCCCGCTGCGCATGGACGGCCCCCGACTGCTCGCCTACCGGGCCGGGCCCTACGACCAGGGCAGCCAGGTCGTCTCGGTCGACACGAGGACGATGAAGACCGAGGTGCTCCTGAAGACCCCGGACGACCAGCGCAGCGGCAGCACCATCCGCCACTTCGTGCACGAGTTCTCCGAGATCCTCTTCGCGAACGGCCGCCTGTACTTCGGGCAGACCATGCCCGAGGAGGAGAAGAAGCCGGTCGACCCCGAGGAAGGCGTCCCCTACCTGGCGCTGTCCTTCGGCGGCACGCACTGAGGCCGGGTACCGAGGCGCGCGGGCCGCTGTCCGCGCGCTGAGGAGGCCGCACGGTAGGGGGCGGGGGCGCGCGCAAGGGCGCCCCCGCCCCCGTACGCGCTGCCCTTCCGCGCCCGTACAACTCTCACGTCCACACGCAACACCCCCGAAAAGCGGGGGATTTCAGCATTACGGGGCACTTCTTCACCGGAGGGGGCGCGCGAGGTCGAACATCCGTGTAGCTTCCGGTGCACGACGGACCGGCCGGGGGACAGCCCCGGCGGGAGCGGGGTCGGGACGCGGGGACTCGGGGGGACGCGGGGGATGCCCATGGGAGTGCGGCTCATGGTGGTCGACGACCACCGCTTGCTCGCGGAGGCGCTCGCCTCCGCGCTGAAACTGCGCGGGCACCGGGTGCTCGCCGCCGCGGCCCCCGCGGCGGGCGCCGCCGACCTCGTGGTGAGCCGGGCGCCGGAGGTGTGCCTGCTCGGCACGGCGGCCCCGGCCGAGCCGGGCGCCTTCGACCCGGTCGCGAAGATCCGCAGGGAGCGCCCGCAGATCGCGGTGCTCGTCCTCGGCCCGGTGCCGAGCCCGCGCGGTATCGCGGCGGCGTTCGCGGCCGGGGCGTGCGGTTACGTACGGCACGACGAGCGGATCGAGGGCGTCGAGCGGGCCATCATGAAGGCCCGCGCGGGCGAGGTGGCGGTGGCCCCCGGGCTGCTCCAGGGCGCCTTCGACGCGCTGCTCCACCCGGAGGCCGAGCCCGACGACGAGGGCAGACGCCTCCTGCACCTGCTGACCCGCCGCGAGGTCGAGGTCCTGGCCCGGGTCGCCGAGGGCGAGGACACCCGCCTCATCGCGGCCGGTATGGGCATCGCCCCCTCCACGGCCCGTACCCACGTCCAGCGCGTCCTGATGAAGCTCGGCGTCGGCTCCCGCCTCGAAGCCGCCGCCCTCGCCGCCCGCACCGGCCTCCTCGACCACGCCCTTCCCCTCCTCGGCCCCCGGCACACCGGCACCGACTGACGGCGGCCGGGCACGCGAGACAGCACCCCCGGGCAGCGGAAAGGGGCCGCCCCGCCGGGCGCACCCGGGCGGAACGGCCCCCACACTCGTCGGACCGCCGCTACTCCTCGCGGTGGAGGTCCTCGACGATCTCCTCGACCGGCGGCGGCGTCTGCGGGCGCCACACCATCCAGGCCAGGAACAGCAGGCCGAGGACGAGCATGCCGAGGCCCGTCCACAGGTTGATGTTGATGTCCTGGGCCTTGGCGAGGTCGGCGTCCGAGGCGGTGATGCCGGAGATCGTGACGATGATCCCGTAGACCGTGAAGAGGCCGCCGATGATGAGCCGCACGTCGAAAAGGCGGCTCGCGGTGGCGGATTCGCGCTCCAGCCGCTCGACGGCCTGGATGTCGTCGAGGTTCGCCGGCTTGTGGCCGTGCGGGGTTCCGGGGGTGTTGTCGTCTCTGGGGTTGCTGTGGTCGCTCATGGTCGGTTCGTCCTTGCCGGGTCAGACGGTGAGGGCTCGAAGGGGCTCACAGGGAGAACGGGATGTAGCACAGGGCCGCCAGGATCAGCGCGCCCCAGCCGAGCAGCGCCGGCTTGCGGTACCAGGCGTCGTCGCCCTCGGCGGGCGGCTCCTCGACGCCGGGCGACTTCGTCCCGTACACGAGCCCCTGCAGTTGCGCGGTGGGCTTCGGCTTCGTCACCATCGTCACGACGACCATGACGACCGCGCCCACGACGAACGCGACGATCGAGGAGACGAAGTTGGCTCCCTGGTCGCTCGGGATGCCGATGACGCCCTGCTTGTAGAACCAGAAGTAGTTGACCATCGCGGCGACGGTCCCCGAGAGCAGCCCCCAGAACCCGGCCGCGCCGGTCGTCCGCTTCCAGAACATCCCGATGATGAACACCACGAACAGCGGGACGTTGAAGAAGGAGAACAACGTCTGGAGGTAGTTCATGATGTTGCTGAAGCTGGAGGCGATGAACGCCGTCCCGATGCCGATCACGACGCCGACGGCCGTCACGACGCGGCCGACCTTCAGGTAGTGCCGGTCCGGCATGTTCGGCTTGAGGTAGGGCTGCCAGATGTCGGTCGTGAACACCGTGTTGAACGAGGAGATGTTCGCCGCCATCCCGGCCATGAACGCGGCGAGCAGACCGGTGACGGCGATGCCGAGGACACCGTTGGGCAGCAGGTCGCGCATGAGCAGCGGGATCGCGTCGTTGTACTGGAAGTCGCTGCCCTTCTGGCCGAGCGACGGCTCCAGGATGAGCGCGATGAGGCCCGGGATGACGACGATCGCGGGGATGAAGATCTTCGGGAAGGCCGCGATGAGCGGCGTGCGCTTGGCGGCCGAGAGGTTCTTCGCGGAGAGCGCGCGCTGCACCTCGGCGAAGTTCGTCGTCCAGTACCCGAAGCTCATCACGAAGCCGAGACCCAGCACGATGGTCAGCCAGTTGGCGCCCAGCGGGTTGTCCGAGCCGATCCCGGTGTTCTGCCAGGCCGTGAGGAAACTGTCCCCCTTCGAGGCGTCCAGCTTGTCCGTGATGCCGCCCCAGCCGCCGACGCGCTTGAGGCCCACGATCGTGAGCGGGATGAGCGCGGCGAGGATGACGAAGAACTGGAGGACCTCGTTGTAGATCGCCGAGGAGAGGCCGCCGACCGTGATGTAGACGAGGACGAAGGCGCCCGAGACCACGATCGCGACCCACTGCGGCCAGCCCAGCAGCGCCTCCAGGACGATCGCCATCGCGTACAGGTTCACGCCCGCGATGAGCACCGAGGACACCGCGAAGATGATCGACGACAGCAGGTGCGAGGACTTGCCGAAGCGGTGCAGGAGAAACTCCGGCACCGAGCGGACCTTCGAGTTGTAGTAGAAGGGCATCATCACGAGGCCCAGGAAGACCATCGCGGGGATGGCCCCGATCCAGTACCAGTGCACGGTGTAGGCGCCGTACTGCGCGCCGTTCGCCGCCATGCCGAGGATCTCCGTGGCGCCGAGGTTCGCCGCGACGAAGGCGAGACCGGTCACCCAGGCGGGCAGGGAGCGCCCGGAGAGGAAGAAGTCGAGGCTGGTCTTCACGCTGCGCCGCGCGGCGAAACCGATGCCGAGGACGACGACGAAGTACAGCGCGAGGATCGTGTAGTCCAGCCAGTTGGTCGGGAGTCTGAGCCCGTCCGCAAGGTACATGGGGGAACTCGCTTTGTGCGTTGGGGAGGGGGAGGAAAGGGAGGAAGGGATGGCGGGGACGCCGGGGGGTGGTGCTTCGGACGGGGGTGCGCGTGCCCGCGCTCGCGCGCGATGAACTCCTCAGGTGGTGTTCTTTGTTCGATCGTGATGTTCTCTTGGCGATGGTTGGCCCCTGTATGGCGCAGGTGGCGTCCCTCGTGGCGTAGTGCCTGCCCGTAGACGTGGTTTGTTATGTTGAATTATGTTCGTTACGAGGTGACGGTGCGACGGACGACGCGGCGGCGCCCCACCCGCGTGCGGCGATTCGCCAGAAAGAACGGTTGCCTTGAAGAAGACCCCGACCCGGCTCGCCGACGGCCGCGAGCTGATCTACTACGACCTCGACACGACCGACGCCGTGCGCGACGCCGTCGACAAGCGCCCCCTCGACCCGATCAGCACCGCCTCCGAGGTGCGCCGCGACCCGCTCCTCGGCGACGCCGTCGCGATCGCCTCGCACCGCCAGGGCCGCACGTACCACCCCCCGGCCGAGCTGTGCCCCCTCGACCCGACCCGCGGCGGCGAGCACCTCACGGAGATCCCCGCCTCCGACTACGACGTCGTCGTCTTCGAGAACCGCTTCCCCTCGCTCTCCGGCCCCACCGGGCGCTGCGAGGTCGTGTGCTTCACCTCCGACCACCACGCCTCCTTCGCCGACCTCGACGAGACCCGGGCCCGCCTCGTCCTCGACGCGTGGACCGACCGCACCGCCGCCCTCTCCCGCCACCCGGCCGTGCGCCAGGTCTTCCCCTTCGAGAACAGGGGCGAGGAGATCGGCGTGACCCTCGCCCACCCCCACGGGCAGATCTACGGCTACCCCTTCACCACCCCCCGCACCGCCCTCATGCTCCGCTCCGCCGCCGCGCACAAGGCCGCCACCGGCGGCGGGAACCTCTTCGACCACGTCCTCGCCGAGGAACGCGCCGCCTCCGAACGCGTCGTGATCGAGGGCGCCCACTGGACCGCCTTCGTCCCGTACGCCGCCCACTGGCCCTACGAGGTGCACCTCTACCCGCACCGCCGCGTCGCCGACCTCACCGAACTCGACGAGGCGCAGCGCGCCGAATGGCCCGTCATCTACCTGGACCTGCTGCGCCGCTTCGACCGCCTCTTCGGACCCGACGCCGGACGCACCCCGTATATTTCCGGCTGGCACCAGGCACCGTTCCTCACGCCCGAGGAGTACGCCGCGTACAGCACGGGCGCGGGCGGACCGCTGGAACGGGCGGACTACGGGCTGCACCTGGAGCTGTTCACGATCCGCAGGACCGTGGACAAGCTGAAGTACCTCGCCGGCTCCGAGTCCGGCATGAGCGTCTTCATCAACGACGTGCCGCCGGAGAAGGCGGCCGAGCGACTGCGAGAGGCGGCGCACGCGTGAGCTGCGGCCAGCGACTTCGGAAGGACGGGCACGCATGAGCGGCCACTACCTCGTCACGGGCGGGGCCGGCTACGTCGGCAGCGTCGTCACGGCGCACCTGCTGCGCGCGGGGCACCGGGTCACGGTCCTCGACGACCTGTCCACGGGCTTCCGGGCGGCGGTCCCCGAGGGCGCCGCGTTCATCGAGGGCCGCATCCAGGACGCCGCCGCGCTCCTGCCCGACGGACTCGACGGCGTCCTCCACTTCGCCGCGTCCTCGCAGGTCGGCGAGAGCGTCGAGAAGCCGGAGAAGTACTGGGGCAACAACGTCGGCGGCACCCGCGCGCTCCTCGACGCGATGCGCGAGAAGGGCATCGGCCGCCTCGTCTTCTCCTCGACCGCGGCGACGTACGGCGAACCCGTGAACACCCCGATCGTCGAGACCGACCCGACGATCCCCACGAGCCCGTACGGCAACACGAAGCTCGCCGTCGACCACATGATCGCCGACGAGTGCCGCGCCCACGGCCTCGCCGCCGTCTCGCTGCGGTACTTCAACGTCGCGGGCGCCTACGGCGACTTCGGCGAGCGCCACGACCCCGAGTCGCACCTCATCCCGATCGTCCTCCAGGTCGCCCAGGGCCGCCGCGCCGCCGTCTCCGTCTTCGGCGAGGACTACGCGACCCCGGACGGCACGTGCGTACGCGACTACATCCACGTCGCCGACCTCGCCGAGGCCCACCTCCTCGCCCTCAAGGCCGCCGCCGGGAGCACGCACCTGATCTGCAACCTCGGCAACGGCACCGGCTTCTCGGTCCGCGAGGTCATCGAGGCGGCCCGCAAGGTCACCGGGCACGCGATCCCCACCGAGAGCGGACCGCGCCGCGCGGGCGACCCGGCCGTCCTCGTCGCCTCGGCGGAACGGGCCCGGCAGGCGCTCGGCTGGCAGCCCTCCCGTACCGACCTGACCGGCATCGTCGCCGACGCCTGGGCCTTCGCCCAGCAGCTCGCGGAGGCCGCCCGATGAGCGACCTCATCCCCGGCCAGGGCAACGGCCCCGCGCCCGCGCAGGACACCGCCCTCCCGCAGGACACCGCCCTCGCACACGCCGACGAGGTCGCCGCCGGGTTCCGCGAGCTGTACGGGAGCGAGCCCGAGGGCATCTGGGCGGCCCCGGGACGCGTCAACCTCATCGGCGAGTACACCGACTTCAACGGCGGCTTCGTCATGCCGCTCGCGCTCCCGCACACGGCGGTCGCCGCCGTCAGCGCCCGCACGGACGGGGTGCTGCGCGTCCACTCGGCCGACATGGAGGGCCCCGCGCTCCGCCTCGACCTCGCGACGCTCGCGCCCGGCGCCGACACCGGCTGGGCCGGCTACCTGACCGGCGTCGTCTGGGTCCTGCGCACCTCCGGCTACGACGTCGGCGGCGCCGACATCCACCTCGCCTCGACCGTCCCCACGGGCGCCGGGCTCTCCTCCTCGGCCGCGCTCGAAGTCGTCACGGCGCTCGCGCTCGACGACCTCTTCTCCTTCGGCATCGACCGCGCCGAACTCGCCCGGATCGGACAGCGCGCGGAGAACGACTTCGTCGGCGTCCCGACCGGGATCATGGACCAGACCGCCTCGGCACGCTGCGCCGCCGGGCACGTGCTCCACCTCGACACCCGCGACCTGAGCGCCCGCCAGGTCCCCTTCGACCTGCCCGCGCACGGCCTCGACCTGCTCGTCTTCGACACGCGCGTGCAGCACGCCCTCGGCGACGGCGCCTACGCGGAACGCCGCGCGGGCTGCGAGGAGGGGGCGCGCCTCCTCGGCGTGGACCAGCTGCGGGACGTGCCCTTCGAGACCTTGCCGCAGGCGCTCGAAAAGCTCGACGACGAGCGCGTGCGCCGCTACGTGCGGCACGTCGTCACGGAGGACGAGCGCGTCGAGAACGTCGCGCGGCTCCTCGACGCGGGCGAGATCCGGGCCGTGGGCCAGGTCCTCACGGAAGGCCACCGCTCGCTCCGCGACGACCTGCGCGTCTCGGCCCCCGAACTCGACCTCGTCGTGGAGACGGCGGTACGCGCCGGGGCGCTCGGCGCCCGCATGACCGGCGGCGGCTTCGGCGGCTCGGCGATCGTGCTGGTCGACGCGGGGCTGGCGGAGCCGGTGAAGGCCGAGGTCCGCCGGACGTTCGCGGAGGCGGGACACCGGGAGCCGAGGGTGTTCTCGGCGGTGCCGAGCGAGGGCGCGCGCCGCGTCCGCTGACCCCCGGGCGGGGCGGCGATGCCCCGTGAGAGGGATGGCGGGTCACCGTGAGAGGGACGGCGGTGCCCCCTGAGAGGGACGACGGCGCACCGTGAGAGGGGTGGCGGGTCACCGCCGTCCCGCAGGCCCCCTCGGCCGGGGGTGTTTCGGGCGGGAATCGGGGAAATCCTCTCCTGGGAAGAGCCCACGTCCGTACTCTGAGGCGGGGTCACCTCCGTCAAGGGACGGAGGGAGGGGGAGGCCGGGATGCGTACGAGGGTGCTTGTCGTCGACGACCACCGGATCTTCGCGGAGTCGCTCGCCGCCGCGCTGGCGGCCGAGCCGGACGTCGACGTGGGCGCGGCGGGCAGCGGCCCGGCGGCGCTGCGCAGCCTGGAACGCGCCGCGACCGAGAAACGCCCCTTCGACGTCGTCCTCGTCGACGCCGACCTCGGCGTGGGCCCCGTCCCCCGCCAGCCCCGCCCGCAGGGCGCCCCCGCCGCGGAGGAGCCGCTCGACGGGATCTCCCTGGTGGGCGGCCTGCGCGCGACCCAGCCCGGCGTGCGCACGGTGGTCCTCGCCGAGCGCGACGACCCGCGCCGCGCGGCACTGGCCCTCCAGGCGGGGGCGAGCGGCTGGGTCGCGAAGGACTGCTCGCTCTCCCGGCTGCTCACGGTCGTACGCGGAGTGCTGCGCGACGAGACCCACCTCCCGCCCGCGCTGCTCACCGGCGTCCTGCGCGAACTGACGGCGGCCCGCCGCCACCGCACCGAGTCGGAACGCCTGGTCGAGTCCCTGACCCCGCGCGAACGCGAGGTCCTGCGCTGCATGGTCGCGGGCCTCGGCCGCAAAGCTGTCGCCGACCGCCTCTACCTCTCCCCGCACACGGTCCGCACCCACATGCAGAACGTCCTCGGCAAGCTCGGCGTCCACTCCACACTGGCGGCGGTGGCGCTGGCGCGGAGGGCGGGAGTGGGGCCGGTGGATCAGCGGGTGGGGTGAGGGGGGCAGACCCGACCGTTCTTCCGAGGCGGACAGACTCGACCGTTCTTCGGACGCGGACAGACTCGACCGTTCTTCGGACGCGGACAGACTCGACCGTTCTCCCGAGGCGGACAGACCCGACCGTTCTCCCGACGCGGACAGACCCCACCCTCCCAAAGGGGAGGTGGGCCACCCGCTGCCATCAATTCTTCCGGCTCGCCCACACCCCTCCCGACCACAACCGCGAATCTGTGGATAACTTCGCGAAACCCAGAAAACCTCTCACACTTTCGAGTGAGGACCGTTTTCCGGACAGGGGCCGCCGACCGCCGCCGACCGTCAGTTCGGAGTGTTGTCGAACGGCGCCGTGAGCTGGCGGAGAAGATCGGCCAAGTCCTGGCGCTGGGTGCGGCTCAGTTCGGAGAGCAGGGCGCGTTCCTGGGCCAGGAGTCCCGCGAGAGCCGCGTCGGCGACCTCGCGGCCCGAAGGCGTGAGACGGACCAGGACGCCGCGGCGGTCACTCGGGTCGGGGAGGCGCTCGACGAGGTTCTTCTTCGTGAGCCGGTCGATGCGGTTCGTCATCGTGCCCGAGGTGACGAGCGTCTGCGTGAGCAGTTGGCCCGGCGAGAGCTGATACGGCTGCCCGGCGCGGCGCAGCGCCGTGAGCACGTCGAACTCCCACGTCTCCAGGTGCAGCTCCGCGAAGGCGAGCCTGCGGGCCCGGTCCAGATGACGCGCCAGCCTGCTGACGCGGCTGAGCACCTCCAGCGGCTCCACGTCGAGGTCCGGGCGCTCCCTGCGCCAGGCCGCGACCAGCCGGTCGACCTCGTCCTCCATGCCCCCAGTGTAGTGGGTCGCTCGACGTGAAGTCTCTTGACGTCGAGATAACTCGGCTTCATGATGACAGCACACGATCCCCTGCCGAGGAGGTACCGTCGTGCCGCGCCACCACGTACGCCCCGAGGGCTCCCCGCCCGTCAACGGCTACAGCCACGCCGTCGCCGTACCGGGGCCGCTCGTCGTGGTCTCCGGCCAGGTCCCCCTCGACGCCGAGGGCGGACTCGTCGGCGAGAACGACACCGAGGCGCAGGTCCGGCAGGTGTACGCGAACCTCGCCACCGCGCTCGAAGCGGCCGGCTCCGGCCTCGCGCACGTCGTCAAGTACACCTTCTTCCTCACCGACCTCGCCCGCGACCTCCCCGCCCTGCGCGCGGTCCGCGACGAGCACCAGGACCCCGCGCGTCCGCCCGCCTCCAGCCTCGTCCAGGTCGCCGCCCTCGTGCACCCCGCCTTCCGCGTGGAGATCGAAGCGCTCGCCGTCCCGGCCGTCTGACCGGCCCGCGTCAGGAGTACGTCATGCCTCTCGCCCCCAGCTGGGACCCCGCCCAGTACCTGCGCCACGCCGACCACCGCACCCGGCCCTTCGCCGAGCTGCTCGCCCGCGTGCCCGACCCGGCCACCGAGCGGCCCCGCGTCGTCGACCTCGGCTGCGGTGCCGGGAACGTCACCGCGCTCCTCGCCGCCCGCTGGCCCGCCGCCCGCATCACCGGGCTCGACAACTCGCCCGCGATGCTCGACCGGGCCCGCACCGAGTACGCCGGGCCCCTCGACGGCGGTGGCTCCCTCGACTTCGCCGAGGCCGACCTCGCCGACTGGCACCCCGACCGCGGCTACGACCTCATCGTCTCCAACGCCGCCCTCCAGTGGGTCCCGGGCCACCTCGACCTGCTCCCCGCCTGGGCCGAGTCCCTCCACCCCGGCGGCACTCTCGCCTTCCAGGTCCCGGGCAACTTCGGCGCCCCGAGCCACGTCCTCATGCGCGAGACCGCCGCTCTGCCGCGCTTCCGCCCGCTCCTCGACGGGGTGCTGCGCCACGGCGACGCCGTCGCCGCACCCGCCGACTACCTCGCCCGGCTCACCGCGCTCGGCCTCGCCGCCGACGTCTGGGAGACCACCTACCTCCACCTCCTCACCGGCGAGGACCCCGTCCTCGACTGGGTCAAGGGCACCGGGCTGCGCCCCGTCCTCGACGCCCTCGCCCCCCACCCCGAGGCCCACGCCGACTTCCTCACCACCTACCGCGACGCCCTCCGCGCCGCCTACCCGGCGGGCCCGCACGGCACCGTCTTCCCCTTCCGCCGCCTCTTCGCCGTCGCCCACGCCGCCTGACCAGGGGGTACGAATGATCACCGCACTCGACCACGTGCAGCTCTCCGCCCCACCCGGCAGCGAGGACGCGCTCCGCGCCTTCTATGCGGGCGTCCTCGGCCTCACCGAACTCCCCAAGCCGCCCGCCCTCGCCGCACGCGGCGGCTGCTGGTTCGGCAGCGGGTCCGTCCAGCTCCACCTCGGCATCGAGGCGGACTTCCGCCCCGCCCGCAAGGCCCACCCCGGCCTCCGCGTCACCGCCATCGACGCCTTCGCCACCCGCCTCACCACCCACGCCATCCCCGTCACCTGGGACGACAACCTCCCGGGCCACCGCCGCTTCTACGCCGACGACCCGGTGGGCAACAGGCTGGAGTTCCTCGAACCCCTTACAGGGAGTCCACAGCGTCCCAGGTGATGTCGAGATCGACGTCGAACGGAGCCGAGACCTGGAGACGTTTGTGGTGGATGCCGGTCAGGCCGTACGCGCCTGTCACGGGGTCGAGCTCGTACGTGCGCACCACGGGGTGCGTGTCGTCCGGAGGCATCTCGACGAGCCAGAAGTGCGGGATGCCCGAGGCGGCGTACTTGCGCGGTTTGTACTGTTCGTCACGGCGCCGCGACTCGGGGGAGATCACTTCCACCGCCAGCACGACATCCGCGGCCGTGTACCGCGTCTTCTCCCTGGACACGGCCTCGGCACGCAGTACCGTGACGTCCGGCTCGGGTCCATTGGCCTCGTCCAGGATGACGGTCATTTCCCGGCGCACCCGGAACTGCCGCGGGGTCGTGTCGCGCAGTCCCGCGACCAACAGGTCGATCATCACGGAATGGGTGTCTCGCTGCGGACTCACGAAGATCAGGCTCCCGTCGAGCAACTCGGTGTGCGGCGGGAGATCGGGCAGCGTGAAAAGGTCCTCCACGGTCCACCCACCCGGGGGCGGCACCGGCCAGCGGTAACCAGCGTCCTGCGGGGAATCGGCGGTCATCGTTCCTCCCATGGACGCGAGTCTTGAGCGCTGGAGCCACGGTAACGGGCGCTTTGGCCGTGCGTCAGTACAAAGAGTGATCAACACCCCGAAGCTGACGCCCCAGCCCTCAGCCCCCAGCCCCCACCCCCGGACACCGGCCCCCAGCCCTCAGGCACCCGCCCCCCACGACCGCCCCGCACAGAACCTCACTGCCGCCGGTGCCCTATCAGCCTCGGCTTCTGCTCCAGCCCGTCCAGTCCGTGCCACGCCAGGTTCACCAGGTGTGCCGCGACCTCCGCCTTCTTCGGCTTGCGGACGTCCAGCCACCACTGGCCCGTCAGCGCGACCATCCCCACCAGCGCCTGCGCGTACAGCGGGGCCAGCTTCTGGTCGAAACCGCGGCTCTTGAACTCGCTGCCCAGGATGTCCTCGACCTGCGTCGCGATATCGCTGATCAGCGAGGCGAACGTGCCCGTCGACTGGGCCACCGGGGAATCACGGACCAGGATGCGGAAACCGTCCGTGTACGTCTCGATGTAGTCCAGGAGCGCGAAAGCCGCCTGTTCGAGCAGCTCCCGCGGGTGCCCCGCGGTCAGGGCACCCGTCACCATGTCCAGGAGCTGCCGCATCTCGCGGTCCACCACGACCGCGTACAGCCCCTCCTTGCCACCGAAGTGCTCGTAGACCACCGGCTTGGAGACCCCGGCCTTCGCCGCGATCTCCTCCACCGACGTCCCCTCGAACCCCTTCGCGGCGAACAGCGTGCGCCCGATGTCGAGCAGCTGTTCCCTGCGCTGCGCACCCGTCATCCGGGTACGGCGCGTCCGCCGGGACTTCTCCCCGCTCGTACCGGAGACACCCCTGCCGGAGACGCCCCTGCCGGAAGGACCTTTGCCGGGAACACCTGAGACACCTGAGACCGCATCCGTCGCCACGGTCCCATCATGCCGGTTCGGCCGCCTTGTCCCTGCGGCGGGAGCGAATGCGTTCCGCCGAGGGCCAGCGCACGTCGTGCACCCAGCCCGCCAGCTCCATCCAGCGGATGATGCGCGCCGAGGAGTCGATCTGCCCCCGCTCCACACCGTGCCGCGCCGAGGTCGGGTCCGCGTGGTGCAGGTTGTGCCACGACTCCCCGCACGACAGCACCGCCAGCCACCACACGTTCCCCGAACGGTCCCGCGAGCGGAAGGGCCGCTTGCCCACCGCGTGACAGATCGAGTTGATCGACCACGTCACGTGGTGCAGCAGCGCCACCCGGACGAGCGAGCCCCAGAAGAACGCCGTGAACGCCCCCCACCACGACCACGTCACGAGCCCCCCGACCAGCGGCGGCGTCAGCAGCGACACCAGCGTCCACAGCGCGAACTGCCGCGAGACGCGACGGATCGCCGGGTCCTTCACCAGGTCGGGCGCGTACTTGTGCTGCGGCGTCTGCTCCTCGTCGAACATCCACCCCAGGTGCGCCCACCACAGCCCCTTCATCAGGGCCGGCAGCGTCTCCCCGTACCGCCACGGCGAGTGCGGGTCGCCCTCCGCGTCGGAGAACTTGTGGTGCTTGCGGTGATCCGCCACCCAGCGCACCACCGGACCCTCCACCGCCATGGACCCCGCGATCGCCAGCGTGACCCGCACCCATCGCTTCGCCTTGAACGAACCGTGCGTGAAGTAGCGGTGGAAACCGATCGTGATCCCGTGGCAGCCCAGGAAGTAGAAGAAGACCATGAGGCCGAGGTCGAGCCAGCTCAGCCCCCAGCCCCAGGCCAGCGGCACCGCCGCGAGCAGCGCCGCGAACGGCACCACGATGAAGGCCAGCAGCGCGAACTGCTCCACCGAGCCCTTCCGGTCACCCCCCATCGTCGCCGCCGCGCCGCCGCCCGGCTGCTGCTCTTCCGTCCCCGCCTCGGCGGGCGATGCGGTCGAGGTCATATGAGCCCCTTGCGTGTGTCGAGGATTGTCTGTCCCGAAGGTCCCGCGACGGGCCGGCGCACGGCCCTTCCCCTACGCCTACCCACGGCGGGAACCGTGTGACGAGGTCGTGCGTGTGGGAAGCCGTGCGACCGGGAAGATCCCGTTCCGTAGACCCGTACACGTAGATACGCCCGAGCGACGGCAGACTCACGGCACCACGCCACGGCGCGGCCACGCACAGCTCCGCTCCTACGGATACGTAACCTACGGTGACGTAAGTATGGCAGCGCGCAGCGCCCCGGCAAGAGGCCGAACGCCCGTGCTACCACCGCGCCACCTATTGTGGGGACGGTCGGACAGCGCGGTCCGCTCGGAAACCCGCCCGGGCCCCACCGCCCGGGTTCCCTCCTCTTCAGCCACCACACTGCAAGGAGCCGCACCTGTGAGCAGTGCCGACGACCACCGTCTTCCCGCCCCGGCCGCCGCACCGGAACTGCGCGCCGACATCCGCAGGCTCGGCGACCTCCTCGGCGAGACCCTCGTCCGCCAGGAAGGCCCCGAACTCCTCGAACTCGTCGAACGCGTGCGCCACCTCACCCGCAGCGACGGCGAGGCCGCCGCCCGTCTGCTCGGGGAAACCGAACTGGAGACCGCGGCGCAGCTCGTGCGCGCCTTCTCCACGTACTTCCACCTCGCCAACATCGCCGAGCAGGTCCACCGCGGACGCGAACTGCGCGAGCGACGTGCCGAGGACGGCAGCCTCCTGGCCCGCACCGCCGACCGCCTCAAGGACGCCGACCCCGAACACCTGCGCGAGACGGTCGCCCACCTCAACGTCCGCCCCGTCTTCACCGCGCACCCCACCGAGGCCGCCCGCCGCAGCGTCCTCAACAAGCTCCGCCGCGTCGCCGAACTCCTCGACACCCCGGCGAACCCCGCCGACCGCCGCCGCGTCGACACCCGCCTCGCCGAGAACATCGACCTCGTGTGGCAGACCGACGAACTCCGCGTCGTCCGCCCCGAACCCGCCGACGAGGCCCGCAACGCCATCTACTACCTCGACGAACTCCACGCCGACGCCGTCGGGGACGTCCTCGAAGACCTCAGCGCCGAACTCGAACGCATCGGCGTCAAGATCCCCGACGACACCCGCCCCCTCACCTTCGGCACCTGGATCGGCGGCGACCGCGACGGCAACCCCAACGTCACCCCGCAGGTCACCTGGGACGTCCTGATCCTCCAGCACGAGCACGGCATAAACGACGCGCTCGAACAGATCGACTACCTCCGCGGCCTCCTCTCCAACTCCATCCGCTACACCGGAGTCACCGAGGAACTCACCGCCTCGCTGGAGAACGACCTCGCGCACCTGCCCGAGATCAGCCCCCGCTACAAGCGCCTCAACGCCGAGGAGCCCTACCGGCTCAAGGTCACCTGCGTCCGCCAGAAGCTGGAGAACACCAAGAACCGCCTCGCCAAGGGCACCCCCCACGAGCCCGGACGCGACTACCTCGGCACGAGCGAACTCCTCACCGACCTCGCCCTCGTCCAGGACTCCCTGCGCGCCCACCGCGGCGGACTCTTCGCCGACGGCCGCCTCAGCCGCATCATCCGCACCCTCGCCGCCTTCGGCCTCCAGCTCGCCACCATGGACGTCCGCGAACACGCCGACGCCCACCACCACGCGCTCGGCCAGCTCTTCGACCGCCTCGGCGAGGAATCCTGGCGCTACGCCGACATGCCCCGCGAGTACCGCGCCAAGCTCCTCGCCAAGGAACTCCGCTCGCGCCGCCCCCTCGCCCCCACCCCCGCGCCCCTCGACGCGGCCGGCGAGAAGACCCTCGGCGTCTTCCACACCATCCACCGCGCACTCGACGTCTTCGGCCCCGAAGTCATCGAGTCCTACATCATCTCCATGTGCCAGGGCGCCGACGACGTCTTCGCCGCCGCCGTCCTCGCCCGCGAGGCCGGGCTCATGGACCTCCACTCCGGCTGGGCCAAGATCGGCATCGTCCCGCTCCTGGAGACCACCGACGAACTGCGCGCCGCCGACACCATCCTCGACGACATGCTCTCCGACCCCTCCTACCGCCGCCTCGTCTCCCTGCGCGGCGACGTCCAGGAGGTCATGCTCGGATACTCGGACTCCTCCAAGTTCGGCGGCATCACCACCTCCCAGTGGGAGATCCACCGCGCCCAGCGCCGCCTGCGCGACGTCGCCCACCGCCACGGCGTACGCCTGCGCCTCTTCCACGGCCGCGGCGGCACCGTCGGCCGCGGCGGCGGCCCCAGCCACGACGCGATCCTCGCCCAGCCCTGGGGCACCCTCGAAGGCGAGATCAAGGTCACCGAGCAGGGCGAGGTCATCTCCGACAAGTACCTCGTCCCCTCACTCGCCCGCGAGAACCTCGAACTCACCGTCGCCGCCACCCTCCAGGCCAGCGCCCTGCACACCGCGCCGCGCCAGTCCGACGAAGCCCTCGCCCGCTGGGACGCGGCCATGGACCTCGTCTCCGAGGCCGCCCACACCACCTACCGCGACCTCGTCTCCGACCCCGACCTCTCGGCCTACTTCCTCGCCTCGACCCCCGTCGACCAGCTCGGCGACCTCCACCTCGGCTCCCGCCCCTCGCGCCGCCCCGACTCCAGCGGCGGCCTCGACGGACTGCGCGCCATCCCCTGGGTCTTCGGCTGGACCCAGTCCCGGCAGATCGTCCCCGGCTGGTACGGCGTCGGCTCCGGCCTCAAGGCCCTGCGCGAAGCCGGGCTCGACGGCGTGCTCGACGAGATGCACGAGCACTGGCACTTCTTCCGCAACTTCCTCTCCAACGTCGAGATGACCCTCGCCAAGACGGACCTGCGGATCGCCCAGCACTACGTCGACACCCTCGTCCCCGACGAGCTGAAGCACGTCTTCGACCTCATCACGGCCGAGCACGACCTCACCGTCTCCGAGGTCCTCAAGATCACCGGCGGCGAACAGCTCCTCGACTCCAACAAGCCCCTCCAGCAGACCTTCAACATCCGCGACGCCTACCTCGACCCGATCTCCTACCTCCAGGTCACCCTCCTCGCCCGCCAGCGCGCCGCCGCCGAGGCCGGCGAGGAACCCGACCCGCTCCTCGCCCGCGCCCTCCTCCTCACCGTCAACGGCGTGGCGGCGGGCCTCAAGAACACCGGCTGAGCACACCCGCGGGCACGGGCGGCACCCCGCCCCGCCCCCACGGGCGGGCACGGGCCGACCCCCGCCCCGCACACGCGACCGGCCCCGGCGACACCACGTCGCCGGGGCCGGCCCCGTATCCGTACCCGTGACAGCCCCTCAGGAGTTGTACGACCCCTGCGCCCGCTCCAGGCCCTGCGTCACCAGCGCCTCGACCGCGTCGGCCGCACGGTCCACGAAGTAGTCCAGCTCCTTGCGCTCGCCCGACGAGAAGTCCTTCAGCACGAAATCCGCCACCTGCATCCGCCCCGGCGGCCGGCCGATCCCGAACCGCACCCGGTGGTACGCCGGACCCATCGCCTTCGTCATCGACTTCAGCCCGTTGTGCCCGTTGTCCCCGCCCCCGAGCTTCAGCCGCAGCACTCCGTAGTCGATGTCCAGCTCGTCGTGCACCGCCACGACCCGCTCCAGCGGCACCTTGTAGAAATCGCGCAAGGCCGTCACCGGACCGCCCGAGAGGTTCATGTACGAGAGCGGCTTCGCGACCACCACCCGCGTACTCGACACCCCCGGCACCCCGAGCCGCCCCTCCACCACCTGCGCCTGCGCCCGCGCCGCGCGCTTGAAGCGCCCGCCCAGCCGCGCCGCGAGGAGATCGGCGACCATGAACCCCACGTTGTGCCGGTTGCCCGCGTACTCGGGGCCCGGATTGCCGAGCCCCGCCACCAGCCACGGCGCGTTCTCGTCCGCGCCCGCGCTCGCTGCCATTGCGTCCTCCACCGCTGTTGGTACGTACGACGACGGGGTGGCACGCCCACCGGACGCACCACCCCGCCACATCGATCCGTGAGAGCCCGCGGGCCCCCGCGAGGGCTCAGCCCTCCTCGGAAGCGCCCTCCTCGGCGTCCTCCTCGGCCGGGGCCTCCTCGGCCTGCGCGGCCAGGACCTGGATGACGACCGCGTCGGGCTCGACGGCGAGCGAGACGCCCTTGGGAAGCTCGATGTCCTTCGCCTCGATCGAGGCACCCGCCTCCAGGCCGGCGACCGAGACGGTCAGCTGCTCGGGGATGTGGGTGGCCTCGGCCTCGACGGGAAGCGAGTTGAGGACGTACTCCAGGAGGAACTGACCCGGGGCCAGCTCGCCCTCGGCGAGCACGGGGATGTCGACCTGGACCTTCTCGCCGCGCTTCACGAGGAGGAGGTCGACGTGCTCCAGGAAGCCCTTCAGCGGGTCGCGCTGCACGGCCTTCGGGATGACCAGCTCGTTCTTGCCGTTCAGCTCGATGGCGAGCAGCACGTTCGAGGTCTTGAGGGCCATCATCAGCTCGTGGCCCGGGACGGTCACGTGGACGGGCTCGGTGCCGTGGCCGTAGACCACGGCGGGCACCTTGCTCTCGCGGCGGATACGGCGGGCCGCACCCTTGCCGAACTCGGTACGGGTCTCAACGGCGAGCTTGACCTCGGCCATGGCTCTTCTCCTCAACAGACGGTTCACAGGGGCGGTCACCCGGCCACGAACGGCCTGCTACGAAGAGCGCGTCGATAACGGAGCGCCGGAACCACGTCCGGAAAACGGACGGGACGGCCTCCCTCGCCGAGCAACTCTCGCGAGTCTACCCGGCCGGGGGGCCGCCCCGGAAATCGATCACCTCAGGCCGCGAACCCCGGTGCAGAACCGTTCCTGCACCCGAGGCCGCACCCTCACCAGGGGCCTCAGCCCACCGGCTCCTCCTCGAAGAGGCTCGTCACCGAACCGTCCTCGAACACCTCACGCACCGCACGCGCGATCGTCGGCGCGATCGACAGCACCGTGATCTTGTCCAGCTCCAGCTCACCCGGCGTCGGCAGCGTGTTCGTCAGCACGAACTCACTCACCTTCGAGTTCTTCAGCCGGTCCGCCGCCGGACCCGACAGCACCCCGTGCGTCGCCGTCACGATGACATCCGCCGCCCCGTGCGCGTACAACGCGTCCGCCGCCGCGCAGATCGTCCCGCCCGTGTCGATCATGTCGTCCACCAGGACACACACACGGTCCTTCACGTCACCGACGACCTCGTGCACCGTGACCTGGTTCGCGACGTCCTTGTCTCGCCGCTTGTGCACGATCGCCAGCGGCGCGCCCAGCCGGTCGCACCAGCGGTCCGCGACACGCACCCGGCCCGCGTCAGGCGACACGATCGTCAGCTTCGAACGGTCCACCTTCGCGCCCACGTAGTCCGCCAGGATCGGCAGCGCGAACAGGTGGTCCACCGGGCCGTCGAAGAAGCCCTGGATCTGGTCGGTGTGCAGGTCCACGGTGAGAATCCGCGTCGCACCCGCCGTCTTCAGCAGGTCCGCCATCAGACGCGCCGAGATCGGTTCACGCCCGCGATGCTTCTTGTCCTGCCGCGCGTAACCGTAGAACGGCACGATCACGGTGATGGAACGCGCGGAAGCCCGCTTCAGCGCGTCCACCATGATCAGCTGCTCCATGATCCACTTGTTGATCGGAGCCGTGTGGCTCTGGATCACGAAGCAGTCCGCACCGCGCGCGGACTCACGGAACCGCACGTAGATCTCGCCGTTGGCGAAATCGAAGGCCTTGGTCGGAACTATGCCGACACCGAGCTGGTGCGCCACTTCCTCCGCCAGCTCCGGGTGGGCGCGGCCGGAGAAGAACATGAGCTTCTTCTCGCCGGTCGTCTTGATTCCGGTCACAGCACTTGTCTCCTCGGACGAGTTCTTTCGCTGCTGCACCCGTCGGGCATCCCGGACCCCATCACGACACCCAGAACCAACGAGCCAGCCGAATCGCGTGCATCTATCACGGTACGCCGTGAAGGACGCACCTGTTTTCGGTCAGCTTTCGCCTTCCGAACCCCGGGAGGAGTCCCCGGCGGCCTTCGCCGCCGCGCTCCCGGGACGCTTACGGGCCACCCAGCCCTCGATATTCCTTTGCTGGCCACGGGCCACGGCGAGCGCACCGGCCGGCACGTCCTTCGTGATCACCGAGCCCGCCGCCGTGTACACGCCGTCCCCGATCGTGACGGGTGCCACAAACATATTGTCCGAACCGGTACGGCAGTGAGAGCCGATCGTCGTGTGGTGCTTGTTCACACCGTCGTAGTTCACGAAGACACTCGCGGCCCCGATGTTCGTGTGCTCGCCGATCGTCGCGTCCCCCACGTACGACAGGTGCGGCACCTTCGTGCCCGCCCCCACGGTCGCGTTCTTCATCTCCACGTACGTGCCCGCCTTCGCGCCCGTCCCCAGCCGCGTCCCCGGACGCAGGTACGCGAACGGCCCCACGCTCGCCTCGGCGCCGATCTCCGCCCCGACCGCCACCGTGTTGTCCACCCGCGCGCCCGCGCCCACCACCGTGTCCGTCAGCCGCGAGTTCGGCCCCACCTCGGCACCGTCCTCGACCCGCGTCGCACCCAGCAGTTGCGTCCCCGGGTGCAGGATGACGTCCCGCCCGAAACCGACCGTCACGTCCACGAAGACGCTCGCCGGGTCCACCACCGTCACGCCCCCCAGCATCGCGGCCTCGAGAAGCCTCTCGTTGAGCACCCGGCCCGCCTGCGCGAGCTGCACCCGGTTGTTGATCCCCGCGATCTCCCGGTGATCGCCCGCGAGCGCCGCGCCGACGCGGTGGCCCGCCCCGCGCAGGATGCCCAGGACATCGGTCAGGTACTCCTCGCCCTGCGCGTTGTCCGTGCGCACCTGACCGAGCGCCTCGGCGAGCAGCCGCCCGTCGAAGGCGAAGACCCCCGAGTTGATCTCCCGGATCGCCAGCTCCTCGGGGCTCGCGTCCTTGTGCTCCACGATCGCCGTCACGGCGCCCGAGCCGTCCCGCACGATGCGCCCGTAGCCGCTCGCGTCGGGCATCTCGGCGGTGAGGACGGTGACGGCGTTGCCGTCGGCGGAGTGCGTACGGCACAGGGCGTCGAGCGTCGCGCCGGTGAGGAGGGGCGTGTCGCCGCACAGCACGACGACCGTGCCCTCGACGGTGCCGCCCAGCTCGGCGAGCGCGGTGCGGACGGCGTGGCCCGTGCCGCGCTGCTCCTCCTGCACGGCGGTACGGACCGCCGCGTCGCTCTCCGCGAGGTGCGCGGTGACCTGCTCGCGGCCGTGGCCGACGACGACCACGACCTCCTTGGGCTCCAGCTCGCTCGCGGCCTGGAGCACGTGGCCGACGAGGGTGCGGCCCGCGAGGCGGTGCAGGACCTTGGGCGTGGCGGACTTCATGCGGGTGCCCTCACCCGCTGCGAGGACGACGACGGCTGCCGGGCGATTGGTGGCACTCACGAGCGGGCCCTTCGGCTTCGGTGCGGATGACACGCGAACAATACCGGGGGGTGTGCGGGGGAACGCGGGAAAGGCCCTGACCTGGGGGGTCAGAGCCTTGTGGGGTGGTTCGGGGGGAGGCGCTCGAATGTGCTCCCCCGCCAGGACTCGAACCCGGACATAAGGCACCAAAAGCCTCAGTGCTGCCAATTACACCACAGGGGACTGCATAGGGGGTGAATCGGGCATTTCGACCACCCGTCTGTGCGCGCCCCCTACTATGCCGTACCAGGCCCGCTCCATGCGACGGTACAAATCATTGCTTTTCGTTACGTAGACGACGAGGCAACCCCGATAGTTGTCGCCGGTGTTCCGGCGATTGGTCAGTGGGTTGTGGCGCTTGACGGTGGTGCGGTTGAAGTCCTCGGCGGGAACCCCTGTCAGCTCTGCCCAGAACGCTTTCGCCCGCGCGGCGTCGGCGGTCTCGTGGATCGCCACGTGGAGGCGCCAGCGGTCTCGTGCGACATCGTTCAGTTCCAGCCAGCGCAGGAAGACGAGGATGACGTCGGGGTCGCTGTTGGTGAACTGAATCGCGCGACGGCCGGGGTGCCCTTTGTCCTTCATGCCCTCCGCCCAGTACAGCGCGACCCCGGCCGTCCGCAGCTGCTCGTCGGACAGCACGTGGGCTGTCGTGCGGGCGGTCGCGAGGGCGTCCCGGTGTTCCTTCTCGGCCTCGGCCAGCGAGCGGAGCCGTACGGACCGCATGTGATCCATGTGCGCCGCGACATCCCGCGCCGGTCTCGGCAGGTCCCTCACCCACAGCGACACCGAACTCTTCGCGCAGCCCACCTCCTCCGCGATCCGGTCGTAGGTCCATCCCTTCAGGTGAAGTTCTCGTGCCTTTTTCCGTGCGTCTGTGCGTGCCGCGACCATGAGGGCGATCTTCATGGCGGAATCACAGGTTCCGGCACGGTTCGGGTGGCTTTCGCCTGATCGGGTGAAGGGTGGGGGTGGTGCGCGGCGCGCGTCGTGGGCGTTGTGGGCTGGCGCACTCCCCCGGGATTCGGGACGGAACGCCCGTACGCTGGGGGCCATGACCACGACGGGGGAAGAGCACCGGGCGGCCGGGGGGCCGTGGTGGTGGCAGCGGCGGCGGAGTGCCGTGCTGGATGTGGTGCTGGCGGGGGTCTCGGCGCTGGAGTGCGCTGTCGAGGGGGCGGTGTTCACGGACCGGGTGGGGCTCGGCTCCGCGCTCGGGGTGCTGCTCGGGCTCGTGGTCGGTTCCGTGCTCGTCCTGCGGCGGCGGTGGCCTGTCGCCGTCGTGCTGGTGGCGCTGGCGGTCTCGCCCGCCGAGATGGGGATGGTCCTCGGCTTCGTGGGCCTCTACACGCTCGCCGCCTCGGAGGTGCCGCGCCGGATCACGGCCGTGCTCGCGTCGATGTCGGGGCTGGGTTCGCTCCTCGTCTCGCTCGTGCGCATGGGGCAGCACGTGGACGAGAGCGGCGCGGCGACGACGCCGTGGTTCACGCCGTCGATGGCGGTGCTCGTGGCGCTCGGGACGACGGCGCCGCCGGTGCTGCTCGGTCTGTACGTGGGGGCGCGGCGTCGGCTCATGGAGAGTCTGCGGGAGCGTGCCGACTCGCTGGAGCGGGAGCTTCAGCTGCTCGCCGAGCGTGCGGAGGAGCGGGCGGAGTGGGCGCGGGGTGAGGAGCGGCGGCGGATCGCGCGCGAGATGCACGACGTGGTGGCGCACCGGGTGAGTCTGATGGTGGTGCATTCGACGGCTTTGCAGGCGGTGGCGCTGAAGGACCCGGAGACGGCGGCGAAGAACGCGGCGCTCGTGGGGGACATGGGGCGGCAGGCGTTGACGGAGTTGCGCGAGATGCTCGGCGTGATGCGGGCGTCGTCGGGGGTGCCGGTGGCGCGCGCGGCGGAGCCGGAGCCGGAGCCGGTGGTGGCGGTGCCGGAGCCGCGTGCGGTGCTGGTGGAGGAGGAGCAGGGGCCGTCGCTGGCGGAGCTGGAGGAGTTGGTGGGGCAGTCGCGGGCGGCGGGGATGGCGGTGGAGTTCTCGGTGGAGGGCGAGGGCTCGGGGTACGGGGCGCGGGTGGAGCGTACGGCGTACCGGGTGGTGCAGGAGGCGTTGACGAACGCGCACAAGCACGCGGCGGGTGCGGCGACGCGGGTGCGGCTCGCGCGGCGGGCGGGGGAGGTCGCGATGCAGGTGGAGAACGGTCCGCCGCCGGAGGGTGGTGTGGACGTGAAGCTGCCGAGCGGGGGGAACGGGCTGGTGGGGATGCGGGAGCGGGTGCTCGCGCTCGGCGGGGTCTTCGTGGCGGGGCCGACGGACGCGGGGGGTTTCCGGGTGTCGGCGGTGCTGCCGGTGGGGGAGTGAGCGCGGGGTTCAGTCGCCGGTGACGGTGAGGGTGAGGCGTTCGGGGGCGGTGCCGGTCAGGAGGGTGGTGAGGCCTTGGTCGATGTCGGCGCCGAGGTACCAGTCGCCGGTGTGGTCGAGGGCGTAGACGCGGCCTTCGTCGTCGATGGCGAGGGCGGCGTGGGTGGTGGTGTCGAGGCCGAGGGGGCACAGGTGGGTGCCGAGGGCGTGGCCGAGGTCGCCGAGGGTGCGGGCGAGGTGGAGGCCGTGGAGGGGGTCGAGGTCGAGGCTCGCGGGGGCGAGGTGGCGGCCTTTGGCGGTGGGGTGCGGGGTGAGGCCGCCGAATTCGGCCCAGGCTTCGACGGCGGCGGGGGAGACGTGGTGTTGGTGTCCGGCGGGTGAGGTGTGGGCGCGGAGGGTGTCGGCCCAGATCTCGGCCTGGGCGATGTCCCAGCGGCCGGGGGTCCAGCCCGCGGTGCGCAGGGCGGAGTCGGCGGCGTCGGGGAAGCGTCCGGTGGGGGCTTCGCCGAGGGCGTCGAGTCCTTCGAGGCGGGTGAGTTCTTCGAGGGGGTGGGGCGGGGTTTTCATGGGATTCGCCGGTCCGGGTTCAGTCCTGGAGGGTGGGGTCGATGACGCGGACGCCGAAGTGTTCGGCGAGTGCGGTGCAGGAGCGGCAGGGCGGGGCGAAGGCGCCGTGGAGCGGGTCGCCGTCCTCGCGGATGTGCCGGGTGGTGAGTTTGGCGCCTTTGAGGGCTTTGCGGGCTTCGCCGAGGGTCATGGGGCGGCGGGCGGCGCGTTTGGAGCGGGCGGTGCGGGTGGCGTCGGCCTCGGTGAGGTGGCGGGAGAGGAGGACGGCTTCGGCGCAGCGTCCGGTGAAGCGTTCGCGTCTCTCGCTGGTGAGGGTGTCGAGGAAGTCCTGGACGAGGGGGTGCAGGGCGGGGGGCTGGTCGCCGCGTGCGCCGGTGCCGGTGAGGGTGGTGCCGCGTACGGAGAAGGCGGCGGCGACGGCGGGGAGGATGCCGTCGCGGCGGTGGCGCAGGGTGGGGGGCCGGTTGCCGTCGTGGCTCCAGTCGACGCGGGGGTCGTGGGCCGGCAGGAGGGAGGAGGGGCGCGGGGTGCGGGGGCCGGGGGTCGCGGGGGTCTCGGGGGCGGTGTGCGCGGTGGCCTCGGGGCCTGGTTGTGCGGTGTGCATGGCGGTGCTCTTCCCCTCCGTACCTTCCCCCGTGTTGTTCTCCCGGGCGGACCGTGTGGTGCCCTGGCCGGTCCTGGAGAGCGCTGACAGCCTGCCAAACGTGCGCTCCCGGGTGGTGGTGGGGGTGTCCTGCCGGGGTTACAGCTTCGCACGTGGTGGCTGCGGGAACGGTTCGGCGCGGGCGCGCGCGGGCGTCGGGAGCCGTCCGTCCCGGCTCCCGCTGCGGTCGGCCCTGTGACCGTGGGGGGCCCACCGCATAGGCTGGGGCGACCGCTTCCGGGGCGGTGTCCGGTTGGTGTCCATTGGTGTCAGTGTTGGTGTCGGCGAGGGTGCAGGGGGCTACCGCCATGACGACAGGTCGGCTCGGTGAGGGGGTGCCCGCGCAGGGTTCTCCGGTGCGGGCGGCGTCTGCGGACCGGGTGCCGCCGAACGCCGCGTACGCGGGGCAGGCGGTGCGTTTTCCCGACCCGGTGCGGGCGGCGCGGTATCCGGCGGGTGTCGTGGTGGACGGCGGGGGGCGGCCGGTGTTCACGCCGTACGCGCGGGCCGCCGTGGAGATCGCGGAGCCGCCGACGGGGTTCGGTGTGGACGAGTTGCGGCTGACGGACTACGTGTCGGCGAACGCGGCGATGGCGGCTTCGGGGGACGAGTTGTGGGAGGGCCTGTCCCCGGTGGCGACCCCGCACGGCTGGACCTGGCACCACGTGGCGGATTCGCGGCGGCTCGAACTCGTGCCCGTGGAGGTGAAGGCGCTGCTGCGGCATCACGGGGGTCTGGCGACGGCGCGGGTGGAGCACGGGCGGCGCGGGACGCGGCCTCTCCAGCAGACGAAGCCGGCGCATTTCGGGCTGCCGCGTGAGCTGGTGGCGGTCGAGGAGCGGCAGGTCCTGGCGCTGGAGGAGGACCTGGGGTACCGGCTGCCGGGCGCGTACCGCTCGTTCCTGAAGGCGGGTGGCGGGTGCGCGCCGGTGGGGGTGGCACTCGACGCGGAGCTGGGGCTGCTCGTGGACCAGCCGTTCTTCACGGTGCGCGAGGAGGCGGCGGTCAACGATCTCGCGTACGTCAACAAGTGCTTGCGCGATCACGTGACGAAGGACTACCTGGGGGTGGCCTTCGTGCAGGGCGGGCTCCTGGTGGTGAAGGTGCGGGGTGAGGCGACGGGTTCGGTGTGGTTCTGCCCGTACGACGACGCGCGGGACCGGGACGGGCTCGATGCGGCGGCGCGGGTGCGGGAGTTGCTGCTGCCGTGCGGGGAGGACTTCGACGCGTTCCTGTCGCGGCTGGCGGGGAGTCCGCCGGAGCTGGAGACGGTGGCGCAGTTGATGGTGGACGGTGGGTTCGCGCGTGTGGTCCCGGTGGGGGAGTGAGTGACGTGGTGACGTTCGCGCAGGCGCAGGAGCGCGGGGAGCGCTGGATCAACGGGGACGTGCCGCGCTATCAGCACCGTGAGGTGCGGGTGCGGGAGTTCGGGCTCGGTTTCGTGGTGTGGGCGGAGGACCGCGCGGAGGCGGGGCCTTCGGACGGTGGCGGGCAGCGTGTGGTGATCGCGCGGGACGGCCGTGACGTGACGTTGTGGCCGGATCTTCCGGTGGCGGAGGTGATCCGGCGGTACGAGGAGGAGTACGGGGCCGCGGCGGCGGACGAGGCGGTGCCGGAGCCGCCGGAGCGGATCGACCTGAACCAGACGTCGTTCCTGCTGTCGCCGCCGGAGTGGTTGCAGGAGGCGGCGGATCAGCTCGGCATCCCGGGCGGGCGCGCGGACGCTTCGCGCGGCGGTGACGCGACCGCGGCCGACGCGACCGCGGGCGACGCGGGCGCGGGCGGTCCGGCGCCGACCGGTCCGGCGGCGGGCGGTTCCGTCGCGGGCGGTGCGCGGCCCGCCGAGCCGGTGGCGGGGGAGGGGGCGTGGGAGGCGGCGGACACGACAGGGGCGGCGCAGGGCCGTCTGGTCGTGCCGCCGGACACGGTGTTCACGCAGGGCGACGAGGAGGCGGCGGGCGGCCCGGGGGCCGGGGGCGTCCCGGCGTCGGAGGCGCGGACGCGGTTGCTGGACGGGACCGTACCGGCGCCGCCCGGTTTCCCCGAGGCGCCGGGTGTGCCCGGCCCTCCGGCGGTGCCGCCGCGTCCGGCTCCGGGCGCGGAGGACTTGAGCCAGGTCGCGACGAGCAAGGCGACGCCGAGGCGTCAGGAGCGGGGCCCGGTGCCACCGCCCGGCCCGGCCCCGGCGGGTCCGCTCGCCGGTCCCGCCGGTCCCGGCGGCACGGGGCAGGGCGGCGCGGGTACGGGTCAGAGCGGGCCCGGCGCGGGCCAGGGTGCCGGTACGGGCCCGGGTGCCGGTACAGGTCAGGGTGCCGGTGCGGGCCAGGGCGGCTCCGGCGCCGGGGTGCACCACGCCCCCACCGTCTTCGCGCCCCCTCCGCCCGGCCCCGGCCCCGTCGCCGGGACCCCCTCGACGCCCCCGCCCCCGCCCGCGAACACCCCGCCGGACGGGGTGGCGCACGCGGCCACGGTCCTGTCGCGCCCCTCGGGCCCGGCCGCGCCCCCGCCGCCCCCGTCCCCCGCCCCACAGGCCCCCGTCAGCCCGCGGAACGCGGCCTCCGCGCCGGGCCCCGTCCCGTCGGCACCCGGCCCCGTACCGCCCACCCCGCTGGGCCCCGTCCCGCCGTCGCCCGGCCCCGTACCCGCGACCCCGCCGGGCCCGGTGGCGTCCCCGCAGTCCCCGCAGTCCCCGCAGTCCCCGCAGGGCTACGGCTATCCGCGTCCCGGTGTGCCGACGGTCGGCCCGGGTTACCAGGCGGTGCTGCGGTTCCGGGCGCCCGACGGGTCCGAGCAGCAGGTGATCCGGCGTTCGGCGCCGGGGCTGCCGCACCCGGAGTGGCAGATCCTGCACGAGCTGCGGGCGATGAACGTGCCGCCGCAGCAGGTGCTCGAACTCCACACGGAGCTGGAGTCGTGCGAGCTGCCCGGGGCGTACTGCGCGCGGATGATAAGGGAGACGTTCCCGCAGGCGCGGATCACGTCGATCGCGCCGTACGGGACGGATCACGCGAGCAGGCAGCGCGGGATGGCGCAGTTGCTCGCGCACCAGGGCGAGCTGCACCAGGTCGCGGACGGTCCGGCGCGTCCGGCGCCGGTGCGGGTGCCGCTGCCGCGGGTGCCGCAGGCGCCCGCCGTGCCGCTCGACGAGGTGGCGCGGGAGCTGGCGGGGGCCTTCGGGCCGCAGGGCGTGTTCCGTTTCGAGCCGCAGGCGGTCGCGCGGGCCGGGGTCCCCGAGGTCGTCGCGGCCTCGCTGACGACGGCCGGGCTGCCGTTCGACATGGGGCCGTTCTTCTGGGCGCAGGCGCAGCCGGGCCGTCCGGTGCCGACGCTCGCGGAGCTGGCGCAGGAGCGCGGTGTCGCGGCGGCCCCGGACGCGGGCACGTACCTCGTCGTGGGCAGCGACTTCGGCAAGGCGCTGTGCGTGCAGTACGGGACGGGGCACATCGTCGCGGTGCCGGTGGAGGCGGGTCCGGGCGGGGCTCCCGTGCCGCCGCAGTTCGTGAACTCTGGGCTCGTGGAGTTCACGCGGTGCCTGGCGATGCTGGGCCGCATGTGGCGGCTGCGCTACGGCCTCACGCAGGAGCAGGCGGGCCGCTGGACGGTCGATTTCCAGGCGGAGCTGGCGGCGCTGGACCCGGCGGCGCTGGCCTCGGCGGAGTCGTGGTGGTCGGTGATCCTGGAGCAGTTGTGGGACGGGCTGTCGTAGGGCTCGCGGTGTGCGGTGGGGCTCACTCGCGCGGGGCGCTTCCGGCGCTTCGATGACGCATCCTTGGGAGTGTCATCAGCGGAGACGGAGGCCCCCGGCGTGAGCAGCAACGAGCACGATTTCCCGCCCGCGCCCCCCTCCGTCCGTCCCCGCGCCTACCGTCCCGCCGAGGTCGACGCGTTCCTCGACCGGCTCGGTGAGGAGTACGCCCTCGCGCGCGCCCGCGTCCAGGCGCTGGAGGCCGAGGCGGGGCGGCTCGGCGCGGAGGCCGAGGCGCTGCGGGAGGCGGTCGCGGCGCTCCCGCCCGCGGATTACGCGGTGCTCGGTGGCGGGGCCGTCGATCTGCTCGGTCTCGTCGAGGAGGAGGCGGAGGAGCTGGCGGCCACCGCGCGCGCGGAGGCCGACGCGCTGGACGAGCGGGCGCGCGCGGAGGCGGTACGGCTCGCGGCGGCGGCGCACGAGGCGGCGACGGCGGTGCGTACCGGCGCCGACGCGCACGCGGACTCGCGGCGCGCGGCGGCGGTCGCGGAGGCCGAGGAGATACGGGCGGCGGCGCGCGCGGACGCGGAGCGGGTGCGGGGCGACGCGGGTGCGGCGCTGCGCGAGGTGAAGGAGGCGACGGCGGCGCACCGCGCGGCCGTCGAGCAGGAGCACGGCGAGCGTGCGGCGGCTTTCGCGCGCGCGGCGGAGGCGGCGCGCACGGAGGCGGCCGAGGCGGCGGCGGCGCGCCTGGACACGGCGGAGTCGGTGCTCGCGGCGGCGCGCAGGGCCCGTGCGGAGGCGGAGGAGACGGCCCGCCACCGGCAGGAGGACAGCGAGGCGCGGGCGACGGCGCTGCGCGCGGAGGCGGCGGCGCGGGCCTCGACGGTGCTGCGCGAGGCGGAGCGGTACGCGGCGGCACGGGCGGAGCACAGCGAGCGGGTGCGGGCGCATCTGCGGCACATCAAGGGCGCGCTGGCGGCGCTGACGGGGCGCGGCGGCGCGGTCGCGGACGAGGCGGCGGACGGGGCGGCGGCGGACGCGCACGGGTGAGGCGGAACCGGGGGGTTCCGGGGCGCGTGCTTGCGGGTGAGGGCGCGCGGGGGCGGGTTCGCGGGCGCGGGGGTGCGGGTGCGCGGGTCCCTCGGGGGCCGGGCGGGAACGGGGTGCGGTGGTGGCGGCGGGCTGGTGGGCGCGGGTGCGGGTGCCGGGGTGGCCGCGGTCGCGGCGGGGGCGGCGGCGGGCGTTGTGGGCGGTCGTGGGGCTGTGTGTGCTCGCGCTGCTGCCCTCGGCGTGGATACGGGTGGCGAGCGACGGCGGGGTACGGGCCGAGGCGGACGTGGACCGGGCCCCGGTCGCGGTGGTCTTCGGCGCGGGGCTGTGGGACGGGAAGCCGTCCCCGTACCTGGCGCACCGGCTGGACGCGGCGGCGCGGCTGTACGCGGCGGGGCGGGTCACGGCGGTGCTGGTGACGGGTGACAACAGCCGCACGTCGTACGACGAGCCCACGGCGATGCGCGACTACCTGGCGCGGGCGGGTGTCCCGAGGCGTCAAGTGGTGCGGGACTACGCGGGGTTCGACACGTGGGACTCGTGCGTGCGGGCGCACCGGGTCTTCGGCGTGGACAGGGCGGTGCTGGTCAGCCAGGGCTTCCACATCCGCCGGGCGGTGGCGCTGTGCCGCGCGGCGGGCATCGACGCACAGGGCGTCGCGGCCCGCGACCCGCGCGACGTCACCTGGTACTACGGAGCGACGCGCGAGCTCCTGGCCGCCCCGAAGGCGGCCCTGGACACCCTGATCCACCGCACCCCGACCCTCGGCCCCCGCGAGCCGGACGTACGGGAGGCGGTGGCGCGGGGGCGGGGCCTTCGCGGCGGGCGCTGAGAGCGTTCGCGGCGGGTGCTCAGGGCCTTCGTGGCTGCCGTCACGCCGGGGCCGTCGTCGTGAAGACCGGCCAGCCGATTTCCGTGCGCCAGTGGGACGGGTCCGGGGTGTCGTGGAAGGTGACCGGGTAGAACTCGTGGATCGGGCCCGCCACCGCGAGGGCGTGGCGGGTCACGTACGTCGCGAGGGTGCCGTAGGCGCGGTCGATGCCCGTCTCGGGGCCCTCGTGGGTGATGACGGCCAGTTCCGCCGGGGGGAGTTCCGTCATCCGTACGCGGCCTGCCGCGCGCGGCTCCGTCGCGACCGGCACGTAGACCGTGGCGCGTCCGTGTTCGAGGGTGAACAGGGCGTCGTCGTAGACGCCTCCCGCCGGGCCGGAGGGCGGCAGGCCCTGGCTCGCGAGCGTCGCGAAGAGTTCGCCGAGCGCGCCGTGGTACCAGGCGCCGATGTCGGCCACGGGGAGGTCGTCGGCGGTGACGGCGGCGACCCTGCGGGCCGGCAGGCGCCGGTGGGTGATCGCCCCGGCCGCCTCGGGGTGTTCGAGGAGGTCGCGCAGCGAGGTGACGGCGTCGTGGGTGCGGGCGAGCTGGTCCTCCAGGCGGCGCAGGTGCCGTGCGATCAGCGCGTTGCGGGCGCCGGGGTCGGGGGTGCGCAGGATCTCGCGGATGTCGGCGAGCGGCATGTCGAGGTCGCGGAAGCGGTGGATGATCTGCGCGGTGGGGATCTGGGCGAGGTCGTAGCGCCGGTACCCGGAGACCTCGTCGGTCGCGGCGGGCTCCAGGAGGCCCTGCTCGTGGTAGTGGCGCAGCGCCTTCACGCTCAGGTGGGTGGCGCGGGCGAAGTCCCCGATCGACAGCAGCTCGGACATCCCTCCAGTCTGGCCCCTCCCCCAGGGGGAGACACCAGGAGCGGCGCGCGCTTGCCCCTGCCCCTGCGGGAGCGCCCACGGTGGAGTCGTTCCCGGAGAGCCCGGGACGAGAGGAGCGAGAAGCAATGGCCACCACCGAGATCCCCCTGCGCGGTGTCGTCGCCGACCACATCCGCGCGGTCAACGCCTTCGACGTCGACGCGATCATGGCGACGTTCGCCCCGGACGCGTACGTCAACGACAACCGGCGCGAGATCCGGGGCGCCGCCGCGATCCGCCGCTGGGTGGAGAAGGAGATGGTCGGCGAGCACGTCACCGTCGAGCCCGTGGAGGTCCTCGACCACTACGGCGACGTCGTCGTCAGGGGCCGCTACGACGGCGACTACGACAAGTCCGGACTGCCCGAGGAGCTGATCATGAGCAACTACTTCGCGATCAGGGACGACCGGATCGTGTCGCTCACGGTCGTCTTCAACCAGGCGAGCGAGTACGAGTACGGGGACGGGGCGGACGCGGCCTAGCCGCTCAGCCGCCCAGCCGCAGCCGCCTGGCCCCAGCGGCCCCGCCCCGCCCCGGAGCCGTACGGCCCCGCCCCGCGCCCCCCGCCCCCTACTCCCCGTCCCCCGGCACCCGCGACAGCAGCTCGTGGAGGATCGGGCCCGCCGAGCCGCTGCCCGTGACGCCGCCCTCCACGACGCAGGCGATCGCCACGTTGCCCCGCCGCGCGACCATCCAGCCGTTGTTGGGGGCGTCGTCGGAGACCTCGGCGGTGCCGGTCTTGCCGCCGATCTCGCCGGGGAGGTCGGAGAGGATGTGCGCCGTGCCCTCGGTGACCGTGGCGCGCATGAGGGTGCGCAGGTCGGTGGTGACCTGGGCGGGGAGCGGGGTCGTCTTCGTCGTGTCCTTCGGGTTCGGGACGAGGTGGGGCATGCGGAAGCGGCCCGTCGTGGCGGTCGCGGTGACCGAGGCCATGATGAGGGGGTTCGCCTGGAGGCGGGCCTGGCCGATCATCGAGGCGGCCTTCTCGGTCTCGTCCTTGGGGGCCGGGACCGATCCGTCGTAGGAGGGAACGCCGATGTGCCACTCCTGGCCGATGCCGTAGTACTCGCGGGCGACGTCGCCGAGGGCGGTCGGGGCGAGTTTGTCGCGCAGGCTGATGAAGGCCGTGTTGCACGACTCGGTGAAGTCCTTGCGGAAGGTCGCGTCCGGGAAGAACGACGTCTCGACGTTGTGGAACTCCTTGCCCACGACGAGCTGCTTGGGGCAGTCCACGACCGTGTCGGGGCGCACGACGCCCTTCATCAACAGGGCGCTGCTCGTGACGAGTTTGAAGGTCGAGCCCGGCGCGTAGGTGCCGGAGACCGCCCGGTTGAAGCCGGTGGCGGGGGAGTTGGCGACGGCGAGGATCTCGCCCGTGTCGCCGCGGAGCGCGACCAGCGAGGCGTTGCGGTCCTCGGGCTCGGCGGCGAGCGCGTGTTCGGCGGCGGTCTGCCACGTGCTGTCGAGGGTCGTCTCGGCGACCTTGTCCGTCGCCTCCTTCGCGCCGAACCTCGCTTCCGTGCGCAGGACTTCGCCGCTCGTGCGGTCGACGAGGCGGATCGCGCCGCGCGGTCCCGCACCGCCGGCGCCGAGCTGGGCGAGGACGGGGGCGAGGGAGGGGGCGGCGGCCGAGGTGAGGGGCTTGCCGTGGCGGTCCTTCGCCTTCGGCTCGCTCGTGTCCTCGCGGTCGAGGCGGAACTTCGCGACGCCGCTCAGGCGCGGGTGGACGAGGCCGGGCTTCCAGTCGACGAGCCAGCGCCCGCCGTCGCCGTCCTTCGCCTGTCTGAGGGTCATCCGTGAGGTGTACGTCCACGTGCCGAGACCCTTGACCGGCATCCGGGCCGTGAAGGGGACCTCCACCGCGCCGCCCTCCGCCTCGCGGGGGACCCCGGCGGTGAGGCGCGGGCGGGTGATCTCCAGGCCCGAGGTGAAGCTGCCGAGGATGCGGCTCGCCTCGGCGGGGTGCGTCGTACGGGCTCCGGCGGCGTCCAGGCGGTCGTGCGACCAGTCCGCGAGGAAGCCGCGCGCCTGCGCCGCCACCGCCGGGTCGGGCCTGTCCGCGCCCGGCCGTGCGAAGGGGCCCGCCTTCGCGACGTACAGCCCGAGCGCCGTCAGCGCGAGGACCAGGACGACGGCGAGGAGCGCTCTGACGGCGGTGCGGGAGCGGCGCGGCGGGCCCTGCGGCTCCCAGGGGGCGAGCGGCGGGCCGGGGGTGCTGTGGTGGGTCGTCATGGGCCGAGCAGACCAGCGCGGCACCCACTCTGTCCAAGTTCGCTATCAATCATTCATCCATATGGATGTGCGTATCATTGCTGCTCGTGGACCTGATCCGGCACCTGGAGTGCTTCGTGGCTGTTGCCGAAGAGTCACACTTCGGCCGTGCCGCGCGCCGGCTCGGCATGGCGCAGCCGCCGCTCTCGCAGCGCGTGCAGCGTCTTGAGAAGGAGCTGGGGGTACGGCTCTTCGAGCGCACGAGCCGTCGCGTCGCGCTCACCAGGGCCGGTCAGCTCCTGCTGCCGGAGGCGCGCACGCTCCTCGACCGGCACGAGGCGCTGCGCGCCGTCGCACGGCGCGTGCGCGAGGGCGGGAGCGGCCTCCTGCGGGCCGGGCTGCCGCCCGACCTCGCGGGGCCGACGGTCGCCGCGCTCCTCGCGGGCTTCCGGCGGGCCGATACCGGAGTCGAGCTGGAGGTACGGGAGTTGACGACCGCCGAACAGCTCGCGGCGCTGCGGGCGCGGGAACTCGACGTCGGCCTCGTCCATCATCCCTGCGCGCTCCAGGGCTTGGCGCTCGGCCCCGTGCTCCGGCGCGAACTCGGCGTGCTGCTCGCCGAGTCGGCGGACGCGGCGGCGGACGCGGTGGTGCCGCTCGCGGCGCTCGGCGACCGCGAACTCGTCCTCTTCCCGCGCGCGGGAGCCCCCGCGCTCTACGACGAGCTCCTCAACTCCTGTGCCCGCGAGGGCTGGACACCGCGCGCCGTGCGGCACGGCCGGGGTGAGAACTTCGTCCGGGGCCTCGTGCTCTCGGGGCAGGCCGTCGCCTTCGTCCCGCGCGCCGAGGCGGTCGACGTGCCGGGGCTCGTGTGGCGCCCGCTCGCCGGGGCGCCCCTCTCCCGCCGCCACTCGGCGGCCTGGCCCGCCGGTCGCGAGGACGCGGCCGTCACCGCGTTCGCCGAGGCGGTGACGGTGGCGCTGCGCGAGCGGGAGGGCGCCGTGGTGGACGGGGGCGGGACCGCCGCCGGGGGCACGGGGGCCGAGCGGCACGAGGACCCGGCGGCCCCCGGGTCCGGCACCCCTGTACGACCTTTGCACCTACGTCCAGCGGCGGAGTACTGGCTGTGAACGACGCATCCGAGGAACGCACCGCGCCCGCCCGCACGGCCGTCGCGGACCGTATCGCCGCCGCCTTCGCGGACGCCGGGGTGGACGGCGTCGTCCACGCGGTGGACATCGACCGGGGGACGGAGACGGGGTGGGAGGCGGACCGGCTCGTGTGCACGGCGAGCGTCCACAAGCTGTGTCTGCTCCTCGCGCTGCACCGGCTCGCGGCGGCGGGCCGGATCGACCTGACGGAGCGGGTCGAGTGCCCCGTCGAGGGGCGTACGCCGGGGGGTACGGGGCTCGCGGCGATGCTCGACGCGCCGCGCATGTCGCTGCGCGACCTCGCGTACCTCATGATCGCCGTGAGCGACAACGCGGCGGCCGACCTGCTTCTCGCGCGGATCGGTCTGGAGGAGGTCAATCGCACGACGGAGGCGCTGGGGCTGCGCCGCACCCGCGCGGTGGAGAGCTTCGCCGCGACGCAGGAGGGCATGCGCGAGGACGCGGGCCCGGCCGGGGCCCGTGCCCTCACCGACCCGCTCGTGCTCGCGCGCCTGCGCGCCCTCGACCCCGCGCACGGCAACCGCTCCACCCCGCGCGAACTCACGCGCCTCCTCGCGGCGTTGTGGCGGGACGAGTTCCTGCCGGAGCCGCACGGGGCGGCGGTGCGCAGGCTGCTCGGCCTCCAGGTCTGGCCGCACCGTCTCGCCTCGGGTTTCCCCTTCGACGACGTGCAGGTCTTCGGCAAGACGGGCACGCTCCCGACGCTGCGGGCCGAGGTGGGCGTCGTGGAGTACCCGGACGGGGGCCGCTACGCGGTGGCCGTCTTCACGCGCGCCGCCGACACGGGGCACGTCGTCCCCGCGGCGGACGCGGTCATCGGGGTCGTGGGGCGCATCGTGGTGGACGGGCTGCGCGGCGCCCCGTGAGGCGGTGCCATTCCGCACCGCGACCGCTGCCGGTGCGGTGCCCGTAAAACCCGTGCCGGGAAAGAGGATGCAGGGGGGTGTACCGCGCGCCATCCGCTGATCCTCTGTGGTCCGGATCGGTCGCGGGTGCCGGGGGTACGTGCGCGGGGCCGCGCGGCGCTCCCGGTACCCCGAGCCGTCCCCTAGGGGACTCCCCTAGGGGATCCCCCTGAGGGCGGCCCCTGTCCGGTGGTACCGGCGGAGGAGGTGGACGGCCCCGGCGCGCGCCTAGCCTGGCGGAGCGAGGCTGACCACAGGCTCGCAGGGGGGCTAACCCCCCTGCGGATTGTGCGCTCAGCCGCACTGCGCGGGGGCACGGGGGACGGGAAGTATGGAGCACGTAAGCAGGTAGGGGAGCGGAGCGGAGCGGGCCCGCGTCACGGCACGTACGGCGCGTACGTACGGTGCCGGCGCGGCCCGCCACGCACCGCCGCACACCCGCTCGCACACGACCACCGCTCACGCGGGACCACCGCTCACCCGGTCCCGCACCGCAGCACTCCCGCACCACAGGACCACCGCACCACAGGACTTCCGCACCACAGGATTTCCGCTCCGCGAGCCGCCCCCGGGGGGAAACGGCGGGCGGCGCGGGGCGCGCTCACGCGCCTTGATGACCGACATAGGAGACATGACGTGACAACGGCACTGACCACACACCCGCGCCAGGGCGGCGCGGGCGGGCAGGCGGCAGTGGCCGCGCGGGCCCGGGGGCTCGTCAAGGCGTACGGCTCGGGGGAGACACGGGTACGGGCGCTCGACGGCGTCGACGTGGACATCGCGAAGGGGCGCTTCACCGCGATCATGGGGCCCTCGGGCTCCGGCAAGTCCACGCTGATGCACTGCCTCGCGGGGCTCGACACCGTGAGCGAGGGGCGTGTGTACCTCGGCGAGGACGAGATCACGGGGCTCAGGGACAAGCGGCTCACGCGGCTCCGCAGGGACCGGATCGGCTTCATCTTCCAGGCGTTCAACCTCATCCCGACGCTCAACGCCCTGGAGAACATCACGCTCCCCATGGACATCGCGGGCCGCGCGCCCGACCGTGCCTGGCTCGACCAGGTCGTGGAGACGGTCGGTCTCGCGGGCCGTCTCAAGCACCGCCCCAACCAGCTCTCGGGCGGCCAGCAGCAGCGCGTGGCCGTGGCCCGCGCGCTCGCCGCGCGCCCGGAGATCATCTTCGGCGACGAGCCCACGGGCAACCTGGACTCCCGGGCGGGCGCCGAGGTGCTCGGCTTCCTCCGTACCTCCGTCGACCGCTTCGGGCAGACCATCGTGATGGTCACGCACGACCCGGTCGCCGCCTCGTACGCGGACCGGGTCCTCTACCTCGCGGACGGCCGGATCGTCGACGAGATGTACGAGCCGACCGCCGAGCAGGTCCTCGACCGCATGAAGGACTTCGACGCGCGGGGGCGGACCTCGTGACCGTCTTCCGTACCTCCCTGCGCAACTTCTGGGCGCACAAGGGCCGTATGGCGCTCTCCGCCGTGGCCGTGCTGCTCTCCGTCGCCTTCGTGTGCGGCACTCTCGTCTTCACCGACACGATGTCCACGACCTTCGACAAGCTCTTCGCGAAGACGGCGGCCGATGTCACCGTCAGCCCGAGCAAGGCCGCGCAGGACCGCGCGCAGAGCGAGAACGGGGCCACGCTGCCCGCCGCCGAGGTCGCGCGGCTCGCCCGCGTGGACGGGGTCGCGCGGGCCGAGGGCGCGGTCAGCACGCAGTCCGTCACCGTCGTCGGCGCGGACAACAAGAGCCTCGGCGCTTCCACGGGCGCCCCGACGCTCGCGGGGAACTGGACCCGTACCGACGAGCAGTCCATGAAGCTGACCTCCGGGCACCTGCCCCGCTCGCGCGCCGAGGTCGTCGTGGACGCCGACACGGCGAAGAAGCACCACCTGAAGTCCGGCGACGAGGTCCGTACGATCACCGCGCACGGCGACTTCACCTCGCACGTGAGCGGCGTGGCGACCTTCACCGTGACCAACCCGGGCGCGGCCGTCTTCTACTACGACACGGCGACGGCGCAGCGCGAACTCATCGACGCGCCGGGCCGCTTCACGCAGATCAACCTCACCGCCGGGAAGGGCGTGAGCGACACCGCGCTGAAGGCGGACGCGAGCGCCGTGCTGGACAAGGCCGGGCACAAGCTGCTCACGCAGCAGGAGTCCGCCGACGAGTCGAGCAAGGACACCGCGTCCTTCCTCGACGTCATGAAGTACGCGCTGCTCGGCTTCGCCGGGATCGCCTTCCTCGTCGGGATCTTCCTCATCGTCAACACCTTCTCGATGCTCGTCGCCCAGCGCACCCGCGAGCTGGGCCTGTTGCGCGCGGTCGGTTCCTCGCGCCGCCAGGTCAACCGCTCGGTGCTCGTGGAGGCGCTGCTGCTCGGGGTCGTCGGCTCGGTGCTCGGCGCGGGCGCGGGGGTCGGGCTCGCGGTCGGGCTCATGAAGCTCATGAACGCGGCCGGGATGAACCTGTCCACGAACGACCTCACGATCGCCTGGACCACGCCCGTCATCGGGCTCGTGCTCGGCATCGCGGTGACGGTGCTCGCCGCGTACCTCCCGGCCCGCCGCGCCGGGCGCGTCTCGCCGATGGCGGCGCTGCGCGAGACGGGCAGTCCCACGGACCGCCGTGCGGGCGCGGTGCGCTCCGCGCTCGGCGCGGTGCTCACCCTCGGCGGGGCCGCCGCGCTCTACCAGGTCTCCACGGTGGAGAAGGCGGGGGACGGGGCGCCGTGGCTCGGCGGCGGGATCTTCCTGAGCCTGCTCGGGCTGATCCTCGTCGGGCCGCTGCTCGCCGGGCTCGTCGTCCGCGTCATCGGCGCGGTCGTGCTGCGGGTCTTCGGGCCCATGGGCCGCCTCGCGGAGCGCAACGCGCTGCGCAACCCGCGCCGGACGGGCGCCACCGGGGCCGCGCTGATGATCGGGCTCGCGCTCGTCGCCTGCCTCTCCGTCGTCGGCTCCTCGATGGTCACGTCCGCGAGCAAGCAGCTCGACGAGTCGGTCGGCGCGGACTTCATCGTCGACACGATGAGCCAGCCGCTCGTGCCGAAGGCCGAGAAGGCGATCGCGGGGATCGACGGCATCGCGCACGTCTCGCACCTCAAGCGGGTCGGCGCGACGGTGACCTTCCCGGACGGCACGGAGAAGCGCGAGGACGTCTCCGCGACCGAGCCGACGTACATGGAGGACGTGCACCAGAAGACCGTCGCGGGCAGCCTGGCCGCCGCCTACGGCAAGGACGGCATGTCGCTCAACGAGGGCACGGCCGCGAAGTACGGCGTGAAGGTCGGCGACAAGCTGCCCGTCGCCTTCCACGAGGGCGGCACCGCGCGGCTCACGGTCCGCGCGATCACCTCGGACGAGACGGTCTTCGACAAGGGCGCCTGGTACGTGTCGCTCGACACCGCCCGCGCGCACCTCCCGGCCGGGAAGGTCCCGCCGTCCGTCGCGCTCTTCGCGAAGGCCGACGACGGGAAGGAGAAGGCGGCGTACGCGGAGCTGAAGAAGGTCATGGACCCGTATCCGCAGTACGAGGTCGCCAACCAGGCCGACTACAAGCAGCTCCTGAAGGACCAGGTGGGCCAGCTCCTCAACATGATCTACGGGCTTCTCGCCCTCGCGATCGTCGTCGCCGTCCTCGGCGTCGTGAACACGCTCGCCCTGTCGGTCGTCGAACGCACCAGGGAGATCGGCCTCATGCGGGCCATCGGCCTCTCGCGCCGCCAGCTCCGCCGCATGATCCGCCTCGAATCGGTCGTCATCGCCCTGTTCGGCGCGGCGCTCGGCCTGGGGCTGGGCCTCGGCTGGGGCGCGAGCGCGCAGTCCCTCCTCTCGCTGGAGGGCCTGAAGGTCCTGGACATCCCGTGGGCCACGATCGGCGGCGTCTTCGCCGGGTCCGCGCTGGTGGGGCTCCTCGCGGCGCTCGTACCGGCGTTCAGGGCGGGGCGGATGAACGTCCTGGGGGCGATCGCCACGGAGTGAGCGGGGGACCGGCGGTCGGTGTGGCGCTACGGGGGGCCACACCGACCGCCAGGGGGAACGGGACGGCCCGGCGGGAAAACCGCCGGGCCGTCCCGCGTTTCACCCACCCGTGACGGGTGACCGATGAGGCGTGACGCGTGGCACCGGAACGACACGCACTTCCTGACTCGTCACGACTTGTCCCTTCTCCTCGTACAGTGCGCTCACTGATTGAGGTCCGCAAGCACACACTGGAAGTGATCGGCCATCAGCAAGGTCCGTGTACACAATTTCCACATCTCGCTCGACGGCTACGGCGCGGGCGAGACGGTCACGCTCGACAAGCCCATCGGGGACGCCGGGGGGCTCTTCGCGCCCTTCGACGGCCGGTTCATCGAGGGCGTGGACGCCGTGGACGCGCCGATCACCCTCGATCGCGCGCTCACGACGACCTGGGGTCAGGGCATCGGGGCGGAGATCATGGGCCGGGGCAAGTTCGGCCCGCAGGAGGGGGAGTGGCCGGACGACGGCTGGCGGGGCTGGTGGGGCGAGGAGCCCCCGTTCCGCACGCCCGTCGTCGTGCTCACGCACTACGCGCGCGAGCCCCTGCACTTCGACAACGGGACGAGCTTCCACTTCATGGACGCGACGCCCAAGGAAGCGCTCGCCCGCGCCCAGGAACTGGCGGACGGCAAGGACGTCCGCATCGGCGGCGGTCCCTCCACCATCCGGCAGTTCCTCGCCGCCGACCTCGTCGACTTCATGCACCTTGTCACCGTCCCCATCACGCTCGGGACGGGTGTCCTGCTGTGGGAGGGCCTTGACGGTATCCAGGACCGCTTCACCGTCGAGTCGACGGCGTCCACGAGCGGCCTGACGCATCAGTTCTGGAACCGCGCCACCAACGACTAGCCCCTCGCCCCCTCCGTGACCGCTGTGTCCGCCCCGGCCCGTGCCCGGTCCGAGGCGGCGGCGACCTCCTCGTGGGCCCCCCATCGCCGGTGAGAGCCGGACTCGTGGGAGGGGTGGAGGAGCGCCGGCGGTGCGGGGTGGGCAGGATGGACCGGTCCCGGCCGACGGCCGGGCGCACGGTTCACCCGATGGAGGGACATGTGATGCGGAAGGTACGAAGGGTGACCCCGCTCGCGCGGCGGCACGAGGTCGTCGAGGGCGAGCCCGCCCCGGCCGATGTGCTGCCTTACCTCCTCCACCTCCCGGAGGACTACGACGCCGACCCCGCACGCGCCTGGCCCCTCGTGCTGTTCCTGCACGGCGCGGGCGAGCGCGGCTCCGACCTGGAGGCGGTCACCCGCCACGGCATACCCGGACTGGCCGAGGAGGGACGGGAGTTCCCCTTCGTGGTCGCCTCTCCGCAGTGCCCCGCGTCGAGCCAGTGGGTCCCCGAGGTGACCACGCTCGCGGGGCTCCTGGACGAGGTCGAGGCCGAGTACCGCATCGACCCGTCCCGTATCCACGTCACCGGGCTGAGCATGGGCGGCTACGCCACCTGGAGCCTCGCCGTCCGCTACCCCGAGCGCTTCGCCTCCGTCGCCCCCGTCTGCGGCGGCCTGTGGATGCAACGCCCGGACCCCATGTGCGACGTGCCCGTCTGGGCCTTCCACGGCGAGGAGGACGAGGCCGTCCCGATCGGCCGCTCCGAGGAGATCGTGGCGCGCCTCGAGGAGCTGGGCGCCGACGTCCGCTTCACCCGCTACCCGGGCGTGGGCCACGACTCCTGGACCCGCACCTACGACAACCCCGCCCTCTACGACTGGCTCCTCTCCCACCGCCGCACCGACCGGACGGGACGGAGCTGAAGGGCTCCGGGACCCGATCGCCCGAGGCGGCCCACCGGCCCCGGCCCGGAAACCGGTTCCGCCGCGCGTTCCGCACGCCCTGCGCCGCCGTGACCGGGAACACCGCGAGGCAGCGCGACGGGGGGACGGCGTGAGCGGCGACAGCGCACCGGGGCCCGGCTACGTCTTCCGCCCGTACCGGGGCGACGACGACCACGGCCCGATGGCCGCCGTACGGCGGGGCTGCGCGCGACGGGACGGGGTCGACGCCCGCTCGGTGGTGGAAGGGCTCCCGACAGCGGCGGCGATCGCCGAGGACTGCGCCCGCCTGGACGACCCCTCGGGCAACCAGCTTCTGGTGGAGCACGGCGGGGGCGTCGTCGGCTACGCGACGATCCGGTGGTGGGAGGAGCCGGACGGTACGTGGCTGTACCCGCACCGCGGCTACCTGCTCCCCGAGCACCGCCGCCGGGGCACCGGCTCGGCGATGCTCGCCTGGGCGGAGGACCGCGTCCGCCACTTCGTACGCCGGCACGGCACCGCGCGGGCGGCCGTCCTCGGCGCGGACGCCATGGCCTCGGAGGCGGACGCGACGGCGCTGCTGCTCGACGCGGGGTACCGGCGCGTGTTCAGCCTGGTCGAGCTGGAGCTGGACGACCTCGGCCAACTCCCCGAACGCCCGCCCTTGCCGGTCGGCGTGCGCGTCGGCGCGGTCGGGCCGAGCGGCTACCACACGGCCTGGAGGACGGTCGTCGACTCGTACGCGGGCGCCGCCTTCACCGAGACGTGGACGTTCGCGCGCTTCCTCGCCACCGCCGACCCGGCCTGCTGGCGGGCCGCCTGGAACGGGCGGGACATGGCCGGGGTCGCCCTGTGCTCCCTCCGCCGCCACGACCCCACCGTGGGCGAGGTCGAGGAGCTGAGCGTCCGGGCGGAGTCGCGGCGGCTGGGCCTCGGGCGGGCCCTGCTCCTGGACGGCCTGCGCTGCCTGCGCGCGCACGGCGCCGAGACCGCCCGCCTGTACACCGGGACCGCGAACCCGCACCGGTCCTACGACCTCTACGAGAGCGTGGGCTTCCGGCGCCGCAACGAGTACGTCCGCTACCGCAAACCGGTCACCGGCCCGGCGCAGGCACCCCCGCACCGGCCGGAGACCCCGGCGTGAGCGAACGGACGCGCTGTCAGCGCCCCTTGGCGACGGACCCGAGGAAGACGGCGAACGCCTCCCGGCCGAACTCGACCACGGGGCTGTCGTCGCCCCACTTGCTGTCGCGTACGGGCAAGGCCGCCTCTCCGACCGCGAGCTCAACGCAATTGCCGTTGTCCGCACCGCTGTAGCTGCTCTTGACCCACCTGCGCGTCTGCTCCGTCATCGGGCCGCTCCCTCGTCTCTCGTACGGGCTTGAAGCCTGCCCAGCCCTGCGCAAGGCGAAGCCCGCCGGGCTCCCTGGTCCGGGGAGCGCGGCGGGCTTCGGGGTCGCGTGCAGGGGTTGCCACCGAGGGGGGGAAGTGGCAGACACGCGACGTCTTAACGGTCCGTCGTCACGGACCCGAGGAAGGCGGCGAACGCCTCACGACCGAATTCAACCACGGGGCTCTCGTCGGCGCGCTTGCTGTCACGCACAGGAATGATCGGCTCGCCGAACGCGATTTCGACGCAATTCCCGTTGTCGCCGCCGCTGTAGGTGCTCTTGGTCCACGTCCGAGCGGAATTCTTCGTCATTCGTCTGCTCCTTGTTGCTTTGCCATGCTGCGGAGTAGGTCCAGCGAATCCTGGGCGGACGCCGCCGTCATGCGCAGATGATCACACACCGCCGTCGTCTTTGCGATTCCCTCGGGGGACCGATCAACGAAGCCGCCACCTACCCATGCTTCCGAGTAGAGCACTTGCTGGCCATCCACAGTGAGGAAGGTGAAAGGCATGTGGACGGGAGGCGCGCCGTCCCGGGCCCGGAGAACCTGGAGTGTGACGTTCGGGCGTTCGGCCAAGTCCACAAGATAGGCGAGCTGCTCCTGCATGACTGAGGCGCCGCCCACCTCCATGCGGAGCACGCCCTCCGTCACCACCAACCATAGACGCGGGGGGTGGGGGCGGTTGAGGATCTGCTGTCGCTGTAGACGGAGTTCGACGCGTGCCATGATCTCGTCCACCGTCTCGGTGGGGTTCCAGGCGCGGAACACGGCTGCCGCGTACGCCTCCGTCTGGACGAGCCCGACCAGCAGGGTCGGGCTGTAGTCGACTATCGCCGCCGCGTCCTGCTCAAGGTCCGCGTACGGCTTGAACCAATCCGGGTAGTCCTGACGGAACAGCTCACCGTGCAGTCGGACATACACCCCACCCGTCTTCCCCGCCTTGTCCATAGCTCGCGCGAACTCCGGACTCGCCGGTACTTCACCGCGTTCGACTTTCGAAACCAAGGGCTGTGAGAAGGCCAGCAAATTGGCATATGCCGTTTGACTAATCCCCAAATGCTGCCGCTGCTGACGCACTTCTTCGGCGAAGGCGGCAATCGCCCTGCTTCGCCGAGAGGATTCGCTCACGCGTACTAACTCCCCTCTCCTATCTGCGGTTTGAATAATGCTCCCCAAGGGGGAATGGGACTACCCCTACGTGCATGGGGTTCTGGCTGTCGGCCCGCATCCTGGTGACGCACTGTAGAGGCATGAACACAGCCGCACAGCGTCGTTCCGGGCTTTCGGTCACGGACTGCCCCAGGTGTCTCGAACTTCTGCGCGAGGAGCGGGCCGCGCGTGCGCGGTGTGACTACTCGGCCGAGACGGACTGTCGTGTGCTCCGCAAACGGCACCCGCACGCCGGGGGCGGGGCGGCGGTGCGCGGCGCCGGGAGCGAGCGGTGAGCGTGGCCGCCGAGCGTGCCGGGCGGCTCGGGCTGCCGGTCGAGCGGGGGTTCGCGGTGCGGGCGAGGGGCGGGGACGCGCGCGGGGCGTGGGTGCTGGCGGCTGGGGAGGTGCGGGACGGCGAGGAGTGCGGGTCGTGGCTGCGGGCGACGGCGTTGCGGCTCGCGGTACGGCTCGACCCGGGGCCGAGGGTGCGGTGGGCGCCGGGCGGGCTCGTACGGCCGACGTACGCGCCGGGGCCGGACGCGCCGACGGCGCTGCGCGCGTGGGCGGAGGACGTGGTCCTGCAAGCGGCGGTGGGGGAACTGCTGGAGAGCGGGGGGCCGTTCGGGGTGCGGTTCCCGGACGTGGACGGCGCTTGGTACGAGCTGGTCGCCGCACCGATCCCCGTACCGACCGAAGCGGACGAACGGAAACCTGGAGCCCCCATGAGTGACACGACGTTGGCGAACGCGGTGTTGCGGCCGGTGCGTTGTGACGCGGAGACGGATGTGCCGCACTTGATGCGGATCTTCGCGAAGCGGCTGAGCATCCACACGGTGGGCGGGGAACCGGCGAGCCGCACGCGGTGCGCGCTGGAGCCGCACGAGGGGGTCGAACACATGGGGAGGGTACGGGAGTTGAGGGAGGGGGCGGTGTGGGTGACGTTCACGCGCGAAATGCCCCCGTACCAGGCGAGGCTGCTGCGGCCGTGTGCGCGCGAGGAGCGGTGCGGGCTCTACGAGGGGCACCCGGGCCGGTGCCTGGCCGCCGAGCCGGAGCGGTGGGAGCCGGAGCGGATGGGGGAGCTGGGGGTGCTGCTGGAGGGGGCGCCGGAACTGGCGGCGCCGGTCCGGGAGTTCGATCTGCCGAGGGAGCGGGAGGAGGCGGCGAGGACGGTGCGGGAGATCGAGACGGTGCTGGACCGCGTGCTGCGGGCGTACCCGTTTCCCGGGGGAGTGGGCCTGTCGGCACCGCAGATCGGCGTACCGCGCGCGGCGGCGCTGGTGCAGCCCCCGTGGGGAGCGCCGGCGGTGACGCTCCTGAACCCCTGCGTGATCGCGGGCTCGCGGGAGACGGCGGAGGAGTACGAGAGCTGCCCCGGCCGCTCGGGCCCCCGGACACCGACGTCCCGCCCGAACGAGATCACGGTGCGGACGACGACGCTGACCGGCCACCCCCTGACCACGACCTACACCCAGCCCCTGGCCCGCCTCGTCCACCACGAGATCGACCACCTGAAGGGCCTCCTCCACCCACCGCGCCTCCCCGTGCGGACACCCCGTTCCGTGGACACGGCGCCCGGGGCGGTCGTGTACGAAGAGTGAGAGCGCCGCGCCCGCGGCCGGGGAACCGTCCGGCGCGGCCGTGCGTGCGCCGCTCAGCTGTCCGACTCGCCGCAGCCGTTTCCGTACGGAGGGTGACCGTCTCGCCCGTCCGTCGCTCTCGCGTCGTACGCTGGAAGACCCCCGGCCCGTACCGCGTGCCGGTCTTTCGCGCTGCTCCGGGCCGCTCCGCCCCGGGCCCAGGACGGACCGCCGGGACAAGCACGGACCCCGGCCAAGGACGGATGGCATTCATGAGTCTGCACGGTCTTCTCGACGCGGTACTCGACGACCCGGCGCTCGCCGAGGCGGTCAAGGCCGCGGGCGACGGGCACCGCACCCAGGCGGATGTCGTCGGGCCGCCCGCCGCGCGGCCCTTCGTCGTGGCCGCGCTCGCGCGCGAGGCGCGCCGTACCGTCCTCGCCGTCACCGCGACGGGACGCGAGGCGGAGGACCTGGCCGCCGCGCTCCGCACGCTCATCCCCACCGAGGGCGTCGTCGAGTTCCCCTCCTGGGAGACGCTGCCGCACGAGCGCCTCTCGCCCCGCTCCGACACCGTCGGCCGCCGCCTCGCCGTGCTGCGCCGCCTCGCGCACCCCGAGGCGGACGACCCCGAGGCCGGGCCCGTCTCCGTCGTCGTCGCGCCGATCCGCTCCGTGCTCCAGCCGCAGGTCAAGGGGCTCGGCGACCTGGAACCCGTCGCGCTGCGGCAGGGGCAGAGCGTCGATCTCCAGGAGATCGTCGAAGCGCTCGCCGCCGCCGCGTACGCGCGCGTGGAGCTGGTCGAGAAGCGCGGCGAGTTCGCCGTACGAGGCGGCATCCTCGACGTCTTCCCGCCGACGGAGGAGCACCCGCTCCGCGTCGAGTTCTGGGGCGACGAGGTCGAGGAGGTCCGCTACTTCAAGGTCGCCGACCAGCGCTCGCTGGAGATCGCCGAGCACGGGCTGTGGGCCCCGCCCTGCCGCGAACTCCTCCTCACCGAGGAAGTGCGCCGCCGCGCCGCCGTGCTCGCCGAGGAGCACCCCGAGCTGCACGAACTGCTCGGCAAGATCGCCGAGGGCATCGCCGTCGAGGGCATGGAATCGCTCGCGCCCGTCCTCGTGGACGACATGGAGCTGCTGCTCGACGTCATGCCCGAGCGCTCGCTGACGCTCGTGTGCGACCCCGAGCGGGTCCGTACCCGCGCCGCCGACCTCGTCGCGACGAGCCAGGAGTTCCTGCAAGCCTCCTGGGCCGCGTCGGCGACCGGCGGCGAGGCCCCGATCGACGTGGGCGCCGCCTCGCTGTGGTCGCTCGCCGACGTGCGCGAGCACGCCGTGCACGACCTCGGCACCCCGTGGTGGTCCGTCTCGCCGTTCGCCGTGGACGAGGAGCTGGACGGCGACACGATCAGCCTCGCGATGCACGCCCCCGAGACCTACCGCGGCGACACCGCGCGCGCCCTCGCCGACACGAAGCGCTGGGTCAGCGAGGGGTGGCGCACGGTGTACGTCACGGAGGCGCAGGGCCCCGCGTCCCGTACCGCCGAAGTCCTCGGCACCGAGGGCATCCCGGCCCGCCTCGACCCCGACCTCGGCGCGATCTCGCCCGCCGTCGTGCACGTCTCCTGCGGCTCCATCGACCACGGCTTCATCGACCCGGCGCGCAAACTCGCCGTCCTCACCGAGACGGACCTCTCCGGGCAGAAGGCGGCGGGCAAGGAAGGCGCCCGGATGCCGGTCCGCCGCCGCAAGTCCATCGACCCGCTCACCCTGGAGACGGGCGACTACATCGTCCACGTGCAGCACGGTGTGGGCCGCTACATCGAGATGGTGCAGCGCACGGTCCAGGGCGCGACGCGCGAGTACCTCGTCGTCGAGTACGCGCCCGCCAAGCGCGGCCAGCCCGGCGACCGCCTCTACATCCCCACCGACCAGCTCGAACAGATCACGAAGTACGTGGGCGGCGAGGCCCCCACCCTGCACCGGCTCGGCGGCGCCGACTGGACGAAGACGAAGGCGCGCGCCAAGAAGGCCGTCAAGGAGATCGCCGCCGACCTCATCAAGCTCTACTCCGCGCGCATGGCCGCCCCCGGCCACGCCTTCGGGCCCGACACGCCCTGGCAGCGCGAATTGGAGGACGCCTTCCCCTACGCCGAGACGCCCGACCAGCTCACCACCATCAGCGAGGTCAAGTCCGACATGGAGAAGACGGTCCCGATGGACCGCCTCATCTGCGGCGACGTCGGCTACGGCAAGACGGAGATCGCGGTACGGGCCGCCTTCAAGGCCGTCCAGGAGGGCAAGCAGGTCGCCGTCCTCGTGCCCACGACGCTCCTCGTGCAGCAGCACTTCTCGACGTTCTCGGAGCGGTACGCGCAGTTCCCCGTCACGATCCGCGCCCTCTCCCGCTTCCAGACCGACACCGAGGCGAAGGCGACCCTGGAGGGGCTGCGGGACGGCTCCGTCGACCTCGTCATCGGCACGCACCGGCTCTTCTCCTCCGAGACGAAGTTCAAGGACCTCGGGCTCGTCATCGTGGACGAGGAGCAGCGCTTCGGCGTCGAGCACAAGGAACAGCTCAAGAAGCTGCGCGCCAACGTGGACGTGCTGACGATGTCCGCGACGCCCATCCCGCGCACGCTGGAGATGGCCGTCACGGGCATCCGCGAGATGTCCACCATCACCACCCCGCCCGAGGAGCGGCACCCCGTCCTCACCTTCGTCGGCCCCTACGACGAGAAGCAGATCGGCGCCGCGATCCGCCGCGAACTCCTGCGCGAGGGCCAGGTGTTCTACATCCACAACCGCGTCGACTCGATCGACAGGGCGGCGGCCAGGCTCCGCGCCGTCGTCCCCGAGGCGCGCATCGCGACCGCGCACGGGCAGATGAGCGAACAGGCCCTGGAACAGGTCGTCGTGGACTTCTGGGAGAAGAAGTTCGACGTGCTCGTCTCCACGACGATCGTCGAGTCCGGCATCGACATCTCGAACGCCAACACGCTGATCGTCGAGCGCGGCGACAACTTCGGCCTCTCCCAGCTCCACCAGCTCCGCGGGCGCGTCGGCCGAGGCCGCGAGCGCGGGTACGCGTACTTCCTCTACCCGCCGGAGAAGCCGCTCACGGAGACCGCGCACGAACGCCTCGCGACGATCGCGCAGCACACCGAGATGGGCGCGGGCATGTACGTCGCGATGAAGGACCTGGAGATCCGCGGCGCGGGCAACCTGCTCGGCGGCGAGCAGTCCGGGCACATCGCGGGCGTCGGCTTCGACCTGTACGTACGGATGGTCGGCGAGGCCGTCGCCGACTACCGCGCGCAGCTCGACGGCACCTCCGAGGAGGAGCTGCCGCCCGAGGTCAAGATCGAACTCCCGGTGGACGCGCACGTCCCCCACGAGTACGCCCCCGGCGAGCGGCTGCGCCTCCAGGCGTACCGCGCGATCGCGGCGGCCACCTCGGAGGAGGACATCACGGCGGTACGGGAGGAGCTGACCGACCGGTACGGGCCGCTGCCCGAGCCCGTCGAGAACCTGCTCCTCGTCGCCGGGCTGCGGCTGCTCGCGCGGGCCTGCGGGGTCGGCGAGATCGTCCTCCAGGGCAACAACGTGCGCTTCGCGCCGCTGCCCGAACTGCGCGAGTCGCAGGAGCTGCGGCTCAACCGGCTCTACCCGGGCACGGTGCTCAAGCCGGCGCAGCAGTCGGCGCTCGTGCCGCGCCCCAAGACGGCGAAGATCGGCGGGAAGCCGCTCGCGAACCGCGAACTGCTCTCCTGGGTCGGGGAGTTCCTGACGTCGATCGTGGGGTCGTAGGGGGATCGGGCGGGGCGGGTCCGGGAGGGGGCGGGGCGGGGTCCGTCGCGCGGCTCCGCCCCGTCCCGCCCCGTACGGGCTCCGCCCCCGCCTTAGCCGATCTGCTCGGCGAGCGCCACGATGATGCCCGCCGGGCCGCGCAGGTTGCACAGGCGGTAGCTGTCCTCGTACCGCGCCACCTCGCCGAGGAGTTCGGCGCCGTGCGGGCGCAGGCGGGCGATCGTGGCGTCGATGTCGTCCACGGCGAACATCACGCGGTGCAGGCCGAGCGTGTTGGGCGCGGCGGGCCCGGCCCCGATCGGTGCCGGGTGGTGGTACTTGGTCAGCTCCAGGCGGCTGTTGCCGTCCGGGGTCCGCATCATCGCGATGGCGCTGCGGACGCCGTCGAGCCCCACGGTGTGGTCCGCGAACAGCCCCTCGATCTCCGCCTCGCCCTCCAGTTCGAGCCCGAGCGCGAGGAAGAAGGCGACAGCCGCGGGGAGGTCGTCCACGACGACGGCGACGTTGTCCATCCGTTGCACAGTCATGGGAGCGACCTTAGGGGGTCGGCGCTGCCGTGGACCGGTGCGGCGCAGGTTCACTGCCCGTGCGGCGCCGGTCCTTCGTCGCGCAAGGTTCGGCCGGGGCGCCGCAAGGACCGGGGAGCCCGGCGGCAAAGGCCGGGCAATCATTGTCGGAACCGGTTTCACCGCTTCCGGACACGAACGACCAGTTTCGGCCCATCCGGACCCGTTCCGCCTCCCACAACCCTTGTTCTGGCGCGAAAACATCGTTGTTTCCGTGGCGCGATTGTGGATACCTTCCGGGCGGCCGGTCACCGGGAACGCACAATCAGCGCGTCCGGGTGCCGTAGGCCCTTCGCACCATCGTTTTCGGGGGAGAACGTCGTGCCCCCTCTGTCGTGCCCATGGACCGGACCCCTCGCGGCCGGTCCGCACAGGAGGACATTCATGCACATCCGGAGATCCATGACCGCTCTCGCCCTCACCGGGGCGGCGGCGGGCGCGCTCGCGTTCGGCGCCTCACCGGCGTCGGCCGCGGCGTCGGCCATCACGTACGACTGCACCAGCACGGGCCAGGTCTGCATCTACTACAACAGCAGCTCCTACGGCTACGGGGCCGTGTTCCGGCAGACCAGCGACGTCCCGAACTACGCGGGCCGCTACTTCAGCGCGGGCCGCAACGGCAGTGCGGGCGCCGGGGTGGAGGTCAAGAACCACGCGGCGGCGGTGGACAGCTGGGTCGCCTCCAACTTCACCGTGTACTTCAACTCCAACTACGGCTGCTCGGTCGCCTGCCAGACCGTGAGCGCGTACAACACGGTCAACCTGAACGCCAACATCAAGAACAACAACGCGTCCGGCCGCGTCACCTGACAGCCGGTCGGCTGAACAGCTCCCGCAGCGGGCGCGGGCCGGGCGGTCTCCCTTCTCGGGGAAACCGCCCGGCCCGCGCGGCGCGTCCCGTACCGTGTGAACTGCCGCGCGCACGGGGCGAGATGGCCCCGAGCCAGCGCGAGCCCTCTTTTCAAGATCCCTTCACCGACGTTGAGTTGTGCCTCCTCGGAAGGACACCCGCGTGGCCCGTCCCGGTCAGCTCCGCCCCCTCGGCACCGGCGCCCTCCTCGCGCTGTGCCTCGCCACCGCGCTCACCGCCTGCTCCTCCGACGACGACGGCGGCGGTGGCGGTGGCGGTGGCGGCGGTGACACGAAGGGCGGGAACCGCGCGCTCTCCGCGCCGAAGGTCAGCGCGACGCCGAAGCTGACGAGCGCGGACGACAAGGGGATGCCGCTCGACGCGTACCTCCTCAACCCCGAGCAGCAGCGCACCCTCTCGCAGGCGCAGAGCGACCTCGTCGCGCGCTGCATGAACCGCTTCGGCTTCCAGTACCGGATGCCCGTCTCCGACTTCTCCGAGCAGGAGAGCGAGGGGCGCACGACCCGCGTCGACGGCCGCTTCGGCCCGCAGAGCATGGCGAAGGCGCGGCAGTACGGCTACCACGGGGCCACGAGCACGAAGGACCCCACCGAGGGCTGGGGCGGCGGGGACGGGAGCGCCAAGCTCACCGCGCAGATGCGCCAGGTGCTCACGGGCGCCCGCGGCGACAAGGAGAAGTGGGGAGCGGGCGGCATGATGATCGGCGGCGCGAAGGTCCCCGACCACGGCTGCCTCGGCGAGGCGAACAAGAAGATCGGCGGCAAGGTCACCGCGGAGCCCGGCACGGACGGGACTTTCGTCAACGACATCAAGTTCGACACCCTCGTGGCCGCCCAGAAGGACAAGCGCACGCTCGCGGTCTTCCGCGAGTGGTCCGCCTGCATGGCCAAGCGCGGCTACGAGTACCCCGATCCGCTCAAGGCGGTCGGCGACCCGCGCTGGAGCAAGACGCCGCAGGCCACCGAGGCCGAGAAGAAGGTCGCGGTCGCCGACCAGGAGTGCCGGAAGTCGGAGAACGTCGTCGGGGTGTGGTTCGCCGTCGACTACGCGTACCAGGAACAGGCGGTCGACAAGAACGCGCAGGCGCTCGCGGACGTCAAGAAGCAGAACGAGGACCACCTCAAGGCCGCCGCCGACGCGCTCGCGTCCTGAGCCGGGGGCCGCCCCGGCCCGTACGTGTCGCCCGCTCGCCCCGCCCGAAAGGCCCAGCCAGTGAACGTCCGCCCCGAGGAGGAGCCGGCACCGGCGGAGAAGACCGTGCCGCTCCCGGCGCGGACCGCGGAGCCGTCCACCGCCGAGCCGACCACCGCAGAGGCACACGCCGCCGAGGCACCCGCCGCCGAGCCGCCCGCCCCGGAGTCGCCCGTCCCCGCCGCCCGGACCGGCTTCCGCATGACCCGGCGCCGCTGGGTCGCCGTCGTCGTCGCCGGGGCCGTCGTGCTCGCCGGGGCCGGGCTCGGGGCCGCGCAGTTCGTGAAGTCGCCCGCGCAGGCGGCGGCCGACAGCAAGGCCCCGCCCCCCGACGTGCTCGAAGCCCCCGTCGAGAAGCGCGTGCTGCGGCAGAACATCGTCGTGCGCGGCACCGCGGGCGCCTCCCGCACGAGCGAGATCGCCCCCGCGACGGCGGGCGGCGCGGACGGCGCGGAGCCCATCGTCACGAAGCTCCCGCTCAAGGCCGGGGACACGGTGCGCGAGGGGACCGTCCTCATGGAGGTCTCGGGCCGCCCCGTCATCGCCCTGCGCGGCGCGACCCCCGTCTACCGCGACCTCAAGCCGGGCACGAGCGGCGACGACGTGCGCCAGCTCCAGGCCGCGCTCCGCTCGCTCGGCCACGGCACGGGCGGCGACACCTCGGGCTCCTTCGGCGCGGGCACGAAGAGCGCCCTCAGCGCGCTCTACCGGGCACTCGGCTACGACCCGCGCCCCGCCACGGACGACGACGGCGAAGCGCTCCAGGGCGCCGCCGACGCCGTGCTCGCGGCACGCCGCGCGCTGGAGGACGCGCGCACGGCGGCGGCACAGGCGAGCACGGCGCCCACGACGGGCACGGGCGGCGGCAAGGACCAGGACGACGGCAAGGAGCAGGGCGGTGGCAAGGACCAGGGCGGCGGTACGGACCCGGGGACGTCACCCGCCCCGGACCCCTCCGCCCCCACCGACCCGGGCCCGCAGAAGCCCGGCGCCTCCGCGCAGGGCGAACGGGGCGCGCTCGTCGGGGGCCCGGCCGCCGCCGACGACCCGAGCGCGCGCCGCGCCGTCGTGCGCGCGCAGGAGGACCTGGCGCGCGCCGAGGAGCGGTACGACGACGCGAAGGCGAAGTCCGGGCCCATGCTGCCCGCCGCCGAAGTCGTCTACCTCACCGCCTTCCCCGCCCGCGTCGGCACCGTCTCGGCGGCCGTGGGCGCGCACGTCAACGGCACGGCGATGACCGTCTCCTCGGGAGAACTCCTCGTCACCTCCTACCTTCAGGACAACCAGAAGGGCCTGGTCCGCACGGGCGCGAAGGCCGAGGTCGTCGACGAGAACTCGGGCCGCACCTACAAGGCCACCGTCTCCGGCGTCGACTCGCAGCGCGCCGAGGACGCCGCGCGCGGCGCGGGCGGCAGCGGCGGCGACGGGGCAGCGGGCGGCGGGGAGGACGGCAACGACCCGTCGCAGGACGGCGGTTCGGGCGGGGAGGCGCAGGCCACCGGCTACCGCATGACCGTCCAGACCACGAAGAAGCTCCCCGCCGCGCTCGCCGGGGCCGATCTGCGCGTGAGCATCCAGGCGGGCGCGACGGACGGGCCCGTGCTCGTCGTCCCCGTCACCGCCGTCTCGGCGGGCGCGGACGGCCGCCGCGCGGTCACCGTCGTCCGCGCCTCGGGGGCCCAGACCCGCGTCGAGGTCAGGACCGGGGCGCAGGCGGACGGCTACGTGGAGGTCCGCCCGGCCGGAGGCCAGAAGCTCGTGGAGGGCGACCGCGTCGTGACGGGCGCGAGCCGCGCGGGCGGCGGCTCATGAGGGGGCCGTGGCGGGGACGGCGGCGCGAGCGGGGCGCGGCCCCGGACGAGGACGGCGCGGCCCCGGGCCCGTACGAGGACGGCGCGGCCCCGCCCCCGTACGAGGGCGGCCCGGACGGCGACCCGCCCCCGCCGCCCCCCGTCGTCGAGTTCCGCGGCACCGGGCTCACCTATCCCGGGCCGCCCGCCGTGCGCGCCCTCCGCCCCTGCCACTTCAGCGTGCGGCCCGGCGAGTTCGTGACCGTCGTGGGGCCCTCCGGCTCGGGGAAGTCCACGTTCCTCAACGTCGTCGGTCTGCTCGACGCGCCCACCGAGGGCACCTACCTGCTCGACGGGATCGACACCGGGCGGCTCGCCGAGCACGAGCGGGCCGCGCTGCGCGGGCGCCGTATCGGCTTCGTCTTCCAGTCCTTCCACCTGCTCCCGCACCGCACCGCCGTCGAGAACGTGCAGCTCGCCATGGTCTACCGCCGCGTCCCGCGCGCCGAACGCCGCGAGCGCGCCCGTACCGCCCTCGCCCGCGTCGGCCTCGCGCACCGCGCCGACGCGCTGCCCACGCGCCTGTCCGGCGGCGAGCGCCAGCGCGTCGCCGTCGCCCGCGCCCTCGTCGCGCGCCCCTCGCTGCTCCTGTGCGACGAGCCGACGGGGAACCTGGACACCGCGACGGCGGGCGAGATCCTGCGCCTGCTCGACGAGTTGCACGGCGAGGGCATGACGCTCCTCGTCATCACCCACGACCCGGCGGTGGCCGCGCACGGCAGCCGCACGGTGAGCATCAGGGACGGCCGCCTGACGGAGACGGTCCGGGACCGGGAGGTGCCCGCGTGATCGGCCTCGCCTCCCGGACGCCGCGCGGCCCCCGCATCGAGCCCTCCCGCCTCTCACGCCGCGACCTGCTCTCCGAAGCCGTCTCCGGGATGCTCCAGCGGCCCGCCCGCTCCGCGCTCACCGCGCTCGGCACGGTGCTCGGCGTCGGCACGTTCGTCGCCGTGCTCGGGCTCACCGCGACGACGTCCTCGCAGATCGACGACCGCTTCAGCCTCCTGTCGGCGACCGAGGTGAGCGTGCGGGACGTCGGCGCGCAGCAGGACGAGTTCGCCGGGGTCTCCTTCCCGGAGGACGCCGAGCGGCGGATCGAGCGGCTGCACGGCGTCGAGCACGCGGGGCTGTACTGGGAGGTGGAGGGCGCGGCGAGCGGCGGCGTCTCCGGAAGCCCGGTCGCGGGCGGCACGACGGAGCAGGTCAAGGTGTACGCGGCCTCGCCCGGGATGCTCGACGCGGCGGGCGCCTCGGTCGCCGAGGGCCGCCTCTACGACGACTTCCTCGCCGGTTCGGACACGCCCGTCGCCCTCCTCGGCGAAGGGCTCGCGACCCGGCTCGGCATCACGACGACGGCGACCCGGCCCGCCGTGTTCATCGACGGTCAGGCGTTCACGGTCGTCGGCATCCTCTCCGACGTCCGCCGCAAACCGGAACTCCTCCTCAACGTCGTCGTGCCGCCCCGCACGGCCGACCGGGTGTGGGGCGCGCCGAAGCGCGGCGGCACGCAGATGCTCATCGAGACGCGCCCCGGGGCGGCCCGCCAGATCGCGCACGAGGCGCCCGTCGCGCTCGACCCCGCGCACCCCTCGTACCTCAAGGCCACCCCGCCCCCCGACCCGCGCTCGCTGCGCTCCTCGGTCACCTCCGACCTGTCCCGGCTCTTCCTCCTCCTCGCCGCGATCTGCCTCGTGATCGGCGCGGTGGGCATCGCGAACACGACGCTCGTGGCGGTCCTGGAACGTACGGGCGAGATCGGGCTGCGACGCGCGCTCGGCGCGGGGGCGCGGCACATCATGGCCCAGTTCCTCGCGGAGTCGGGGGCCTTGGGGGTGCTGGGGGGCCTGATCGGCACGAGCCTGGGAACGGTCCTGGTCGTCGTGGTCTCGGCGTGGCGCGAGTGGACGCCCGTGGTGGACCCGGCGACGGTCGCGGCGGCACCGCTCGTGGGCCTCGCGACGGGCCTCCTCGCCGGCCTCTACCCGGCCTGGCGAGCAAGCCGCATCCAACCGGCGGAGGCACTGCGGAGGTAGGGGGCGATCTTTCGGCGGATGGAGCGGGCCCGGCGGGCCGTGCGCCGAAGTCAGCGCAGCGCCGTCACCAGGAAGACCAGGCAGGCCGCCGCGACGATCCCCGCGGTGAGGCGCATGACGGCGTAGCCCTTCGTGGAGGGCTCGGTCGCGTCGTAGTCCTTCACGAAGGGCCGCTGGAGGGGGCGGTTGAGGCGCCAGAACAGCCGGGGGCTCACGAGCTGGGTGACGGACAGCGCGAAGATGATCGCGAGGACGACGAAGGAGAAGGGCGAAGGGGTGTGCGCCTCGGCGAGCCACAGCCCGTGATGCGGTGTCATGCGGTGCCGGATTCCCTTGCGCCCGGGGCGTACGCCACCCCGCCCGGTATTCCGGACCGGCGGCCGGGTACACAGAGGGGGCGGCCGGAGGGACCGGTGGCGGGTGAGGGGTGGCGAGATGCGGTACGGGGTGCGGCGGGGCGCGGGCACGGCGGTGGGCGCGGTGGCGCTCGGCGGGCTGCTGTTCGGCGCGGCGGGATGCAAGGACGTCGAGGTGTCGGGCGGGGGCGCGAGCGGCGGCTCCGCGAGCGAGCCCGCGGCGCGGGGCGCGGAGGGCTCGGCGCTCAAGGCCGTGGACGGGCTGACCGTCAAGGGGCGCGCTCCGAAGACCGGTTACGACCGCGACAAGTTCGGCTCCGCGTGGGCCGACACGGACTCCAACCACTGCGACACCCGCAACGACATCCTCAAGCGCGACCTGAAGGACGTGAAGTACAAGAGCGGGGACTGCGTCATCGCGAGCGGCGTCCTCAACGACGACCCGTACTCGGGCGACGACATCCGCTTCACGCGCGGCGCGAGCAAGATAGACATCGACCACCTCGTCTCGCTCTCGGACGCCTGGCAGAAGGGCGCGTCGAAGTGGGAGGCGAGCAAGCGGATCGCCCTCGCCAACGACCCCCTCAACCTCCTCGCGGTGAGCGCCGGCCCCAACCGCAGCAAGGGCGAGGGCGATACGGCGACGTGGCTCCCCGGCAACAAGGGCTACCGCTGCACGTACGTGGCGGGCCAGGTCGCGGTGAAGGCCAAGTACGGGCTGTGGGTCACGTCCGCCGAGAAGGCCGCGATGAAGAAGGTCCTCACGACCTGCCCGGACCAGAAACTCCCCGAGGGCACGGCCCCGACCAAGGCCCCCGCGCGGTTCCGCGCGCGGTGACCGCCCCCGCGCGGTGACCGCCGCCACGCGGTGAACCGCCCGTCACGCCGACCGGGGCACCCGTGTCCCCTGCCGCGCCCGCGCGCGATATCTTGCGGTGCTCGCGATGCGGGTGATCTCGGCAGGTAAGTCAAGGGTGGGGAAAAACATGACCAAGTCCGGTCAGCGGGGCGGCAGTCACAGACGGTCGAAGCGGGGGCGGTGGATCGCCCTCGGGACGAGCGCGGCCGTCGTCGCGGGGGTGGGGGTCTTCGCGGCGACCCAGGCGGGGGCCAGCACCGTGTGGCCCGCGCAGAAGACGTTCAAGGGGCGCGCCTTCGACACGTGCACCGCGCCGTCGAGCGCCGCGATGAAGGCGTGGCACACCGGCTTCTACGGGGCCGCCGCCGTCTACATCGGCGGCAAGAACCGCGGGTGCGCGCAACCGCAGCTCACCGCCTCGTGGGTCAAGACCGTGAGCAAGCAGGGCTGGAAGCTGATCCCGCTGTACGTGGGCGCGCAGCCGCCGTGCCAGAAGAGCGCCAACCCCGAGAAGATGACGACCGCCAACGCCTCCGCGCTCGGCGCGAAGGACGGCGCGGACGCGGTCGCGAAGGCGGCGGCGCTCGGCATGAAAAAGGGGAGCCCGATCTTCCTCGACATGGAGCCGTACGACACCAAGAACGCCTCCTGCGCCAAGGCCGTGCTCTCCTACACGCGCGCCTTCACGAAGACCCTGCGCGGCAAGATCTACCGCGGCGGCTTCTACGGCTTCAGCAGCTCCAGCGCCGCCGCGATCGCCACCGCGAAGGACCGCACCGACCTCCCCGGCAACCTCTGGTACGCCAAGTGGGACAAGGTCAACACGACCACGAGCGACTGGCCCTGGTCCAAGAGCCTGTACACGGACCACAGCCGCGGCCACCAGTACATGGTCAACAGCAAGGAGAAGCGCGGCGCCTACACGATCACGGTCGACCGCAGCGCCTGGGACGGCCCGGTCGCGCTCACGGGCTGAGCCCCCACCCGGGTTCCGCTGTGGGCATTCGTTCGGCGGGGGCGGAACGGGTGGGCACAGCGGAACCCTGAGAGCGGGCGGCGCATGACAGCCCGTCCCGCCCCCGCAGGCCCCCGTCCGGCCCCCGTCCGGCCCCCGCAGGGCCCCGTACCGTCCCGAAGGACCCCGTACCGCTTCCCCGTCCCGACTCGTTGCGCCAAGGTGGTGGCCCTCCGCGCGGCCACCTCCTACGATCGACTCCGGACTTTGTGCATCGACGCACAAACTGCTCGCAGGGAGGCCCACCTTGCACCGCCGCTCCATCCGCCCCCAGCCTTCGGCCGGGGGGACCCCCACGCGCCGCCAGCCTTCGGCCGGGGGGACCCCCACGCGCCGCCAGCCTTCGGCCGGGGGGACCCCCACGCGCCGCCACGCCCGCCGTCGCCTCAGCGCCTCCGCGCTCTCCGCCCTCGCCCTCGCCGCCGCGCCCCTGCTCAGCGCCTGCGGCGGCACCGCGCACCCGGGCGCCGCCGCCGTCGTGGGGAACACCCGGATCACCGAGGCGCAGCTCCAGCACCGCGTCGGCGAACTCCACGACGCCGTACGGGAACTCAGCTCCGACGCGCAGACCTCCGAGCGCATCATCTCGGGCAGCGGCAGCCTCGCGCGGCCCACCCTCCAGGGCATGGTGCGCGACCGCGTCGTCGCCCGCGCCGCCGCCGACAAGGGCGTCACCGTCAGCCGCGCCGAGGTGCAGAGCGCCCGCGCGCAGCTCACCCAGCAGGCGGGCGGCGAGCAGGGCCTCAAGGTCGAATGGCTCACCCGGTACGGCGTCCCGCCGTCCCGCCTCGACGACGCCCTGCGCGAGAACATCGCCGAGCAGAAGCTGTACGCGGCGCTCGGCGCCGACCCGTCGAGCCCGGACGGCAAGGCGACCGTCGACAAGACCCTCGCGGCGACCGCGAAGAAGCTCAAGGTCGACGTCAACCCGCGCTACGGCACGTGGGACGCCGCGAAGGCCACCCGCGCCGACGCCCGCCCGGCCTGGCTGCGCGACGTCAGCCGCGCCCCCTCCGGCGAGGCGGCCGGGGCCGACGCGGGCGCCCCGGAGGGGACCGGCGCCGAAACGGGGCAGGGCTGACCGAGGACGCGGCCCCGCCTGGGTTACGTTGCCGTGGTGAACGAAACCAGCCACGGAAACGGCCCGGAAGACCGCCCCGACAGCCCCGGGGACAGCAGGGGCACCGGCCGCATCGTCCTGCTGACCACGAGTCACCGGGTCGCGCCAGGGCTGCTGTCCTGGCGCGCCTGGCAGACCCTGCGCGGCGCCGCCCGCGTGCTGTGCGCGGACGCGGAGCACCCCCAGCTCCCGTACCTGCGCGAGGCCGGGGTCGGCGTCGAGACCGGGGTCCCGGCCGCCGAGGAACTCGTCGCCGCCTGCGCGGACGGCTCGACGGTCGTCGTCGTGGCGGGCGAGGGCGCCGACGAGCACAAGCTCACCGACCGCCTCGCCGCGCTCGCGGGCTCCGGGCGGCACACCATGCCCGAGCTGGAGCTGCTGCCCGCCTCGTACGACCTCCCCGGCGCCCGCCTCATCGACCTCGTGCAGGTCATGGACCGCATTCGGCTCGACTGCCCCTGGTCGAGCCGCCAGACGCACGAGGGCCTCGCCAAGTACGCGCTCGAAGAGGTCTACGAGCTGGTCGAGGCGATCGAGGACGGGGACCGGCACGAGCTGCGCGAGGAGCTGGGGGACGTCCTGCTCCAGGTCGTCTTCCACTCCCGTATCGCCGAGGACGACACCGAGGCCCCCTTCTCCGTCGACGACGTCGCGGGCGCGCTCGTCGAGAAGCTGATCCGCCGCCACCCGCACGTCTTCGGCGACGAGAGCGCCGAGACCCCCGACGAGGTCCGCACGCTGTGGCTCGCCGCCAAGGCCGACGAGAAGCAGCGCGCCTCCGTCACCGAGGGCATCCCGCTCGCGCAGCCCGCGCTCTCGCTCGCCGCGAAGCTCGCGGCCCGCGCCCGTACGGCGGGACTCCCCGTCCCCGTGCCCGAGCCGGGCGCCGACTGGGGCCCCGCCCTCCTCGCGCTCGCGGCCCGCGCCGACGCGGCGGGCGTCGACCCGGAGGCGTCCCTGCGCGCCTCCGCCCGCGCCTACCGCGACGCGATCCGCCGCGCGGAGACGGCGAAGGGGAGCGCGGCGGAGGACGCGGCGGAGGAGGCGTAGGGCGCACACACGGGCGCGGGTCCACCGTCGCGCTGCCGGTGGACCCGCCCCGTACCGTCCCCGCCGCCGCTACGGCCGCGAGGGCGTCACCGCCGGTGGCGCGTCGCCCGCCGCCGTGCCCCACGACGAGGGCTCGGTGCCCACCGCGAAGTCGAGCCGCCGGCCCTCGCGCAGGTCGTCCGTCGTCAGGTACGTGCGGTCCCACGCCTTGCCGTCGAGCCGCACGGACCGCGTGTACCTCTGGTCCGCCGACGTGCCCGGCGCCGTGACCGTGAAGCGGCCCGCCGGGTAGTAGCGCTTGTCCAGCGTGAGATCGACCCGGTCGAAGACCGGCGTCGACAGGCTCCAGGTGTCGGTCCCCGGCTGCACCGGGTACACGCCGATCGCCGAGAGCACCATCCAGGCCGACATCGTGCCGAGGTCGTCGTTGCCTGTCATGCCGGTCGGGGTGTCGGTGAACAGGGTCAGCGCCGCGTGCACGACATCGGTGGTCTTCCACGGCTGCCCCGTGGACAGGTACGTGTACGGGGCGATGAGGTCGGGCTCGTTCTGCGGGTTGTACTTGTCCGCGTTGTAGTAGTCGTACGGGCCGTTGACCCACACCTCGCGGGCCGTCTTCGCCGGGTCGGCCACGAGCTGGTCGTAGGCGAAGAAGGAGTCGAGGCGCTGCCGCGCCGCGTCCTGGCCGCCGATCAGGCCGATCACGCCCGGCAGGTCCTGCGGCACCATCCACTGGTACTGCCACGCCGTGCCCTCGTGGAAGCCCTCGCTCTGCGCGGGGTCGGCGGGCCCGGCGAAGGCGCCCGAGGCGTCGCGGGAGCGGAAGAAGCCGGTCGAGGGGTCGAAGATCTTCCGGTAGTTCTGGGCGCGTTCCGCGTAGCGGCGCGCGTCCGCGTCGTGCCCGAGGTCCTTCGCCATCCGGCTCAGCATGGCGTCGGACAGGGCGTATTCGAGCGTCGCGGAACCGCCGTGGTCGAAGTCCGAGTCACCTGGCTTGGCGTGCGGGCGGCCCTTGATGTACGGCGCGTAACCGTCCTTCAGGTACTGGGCGTTGGCCTCGCGGCCGACCGCCGGGGAGTCCGCGGGCGGCACCCCGTCCGCGTTCTTCCGCAGCGCCCGGTACGCCTCCTCCTCGTGGCCCTTGAGCAGTCCCTGCTGGTAGGCGTTGGTGAGGAACGGGGTGACCGGGTCACCCGTCATGATGTTCGTCTCGACCGTCCCGTACCCCCACTTGGGCAGCCAGCCGCTCTCCTTGTCGACGCGCAGCACCGACAGCGCCATGTCCCGCGCCTCGTGCGGGGCGAGCAGCGAGAGGAGCTGGGTCTGCGTGCGGTACGTGTCCCACAGCGACCAGTTCTGGTAGTACGTGAAGCCCTTGGCGCGGTGCTTCTTCTGGTCCCAGCCGGTGTAGCGGCCGTCCACGTCGGCGCCGAGGTTCGGGGCGAGGAAGGACCGGTAGAGCGAGGAGTAGAAGGTGCGGCGCAGCGTCTCGTCACCGCCCTGCGCCGCGACCGTGCCGAGCCGCTTCTCCCACGTCGCGTCCGCCGCGCGGCGCGCCCGGTCGAAGGAAGTCCCGCCCTCCGCCCTGAGGTTGCGGGCCGCGCCCGCCGCGTCGACGTAGGACAGGGCGGTCGTCGCCTCGACCGTGCGGTCCTTGCGGGTGTCGAAGCGCACGTAGGCGCCGTTGCCGCCCTCCTTCGCGGCCGAGGACTTCGCACCGGCCGTCACCTTGCCGTCCGCCCACGTGCCGTACGAGGCGAAGGGCCGGTCGAAGCGCGTGATCGTGTAGACGGTGTACGGCACGGTGTCCTGGCAGAAGCCCCGGCCGGTGATGGCGGTGCGGACCGTGCGGGAGTCGAGGACCTCGACCTTCGTCGAGACCGTCCGGTGCAGCGACTGACCGGCGTTGAGCAGGACGTTCGCCTTGTCCGTCGCCGGGAAGGTGTACCGCTGCTTCCCGGTCCGCTCGGTCGCGGTGGCCTCCGCCCGCACGCCGTACGTCTTGAGGCCGACCCGGTAGTACCCGGGGTGGGCCTCCTCGTCGTCGTGGCTGTACGCGGAGGCGTACTTCGCGTCGTCCGTCTCGGTGATGTCCCCCGTCGTGGGGAGGACGGGCAGATCGCCGCCGAGCCCGCAGCCGACGCCCGAGATGTGGGTCAGGCTCAGGCCCTTGATGTGGTCCTGCTGGTAGTCGTAGCCGGTCGTGTGACCGGTGTCCGGGGAGAGCTGCACCATGCCGAAGGGCACCGCCGCTCCGGGGTAGGTGTTCCCCTCGTTCGAGGTGCCGATGAAGGGATTGACCAGGTCGGTGAGGTGGTCCCGCCCCGGCGCGTGCCCGGTGACCGCCTGCGCGGAGGGCGCGAGCAGCACACCGCCCACGAGCGTTCCGGCGAGCAGCGCGACCGCGCCCCGCCTGCGGAATCGATGAGGCCATGACATGTGGGGGATGCCCTCCAGCCGCTGAGACAACGTTGTCAGCGGGTCATTCTTCGACGGGGCGGGGAGGGGGTCAAGAGGGCGGGCCGAAGCGCGAGTTGCCGGTATGTGCCCGCCCCCTGTCCGGCGGTGTCGGGGGGCGACCCCCTACCCGGGTACCGGCCGGGGCGCCCGCCCGCTACCCCGGTACCACCCGCGACGTGGCTCCCCGGTGTGATGCCCGGCCGTACGCCGTCTTCCTACCTTCCCTCCCGTCAGGACGGACGACAGGGAGGGAGACGGGGGAATGCGAGACCTCGGGGCGGGACATTTCAGGGCGGGACCGGTTGGAGCGGCTGAGGCGGCTGAGGCGGTCGGGGCGGTTGACGCGGTCGGGGCGGGGGGTTCCGGGGCGGGACGTTTCGGCGCGCGGCGCTTCCGGACCGCGCTGGCACGCGCCCTACTGACCACCCTGCTCGCCCTCTCGCTCGTCGGGGGCGCGGCGGGCTGGGCCTCGGCGAGCGGGGAGGCCGTGGCGGGCGGTCCGCCTCCCGGCACGGCGGCCTGGCGGGCGGACGACTCCTTCGGCGCGAGGCTGCCCGACCCCGTCACCGCGAGCCCCGCCGAGGTCGCCGCCTTCTTCGCCGGGCTCAGCGGCCCGCAGCGGCACCGGCTCGTCGCCGCGCACCCGGGCGTCGTCGGCAATCTCGACGGCGTCCCCGTGGCCCTCCGGTACGAGGCCAACGCGGCGGCCGGTCCGCACGTGCTGGCGTACGACCCGCGCGGGCGCGGGCTCGTCGCGCGGGTCGTGGGCGACCTGGACACGGCCACGCACGTGGCGGTCGTCGTCCCGGGCTCGGACATCGACCTCGCGTCCTCCGCCCGCCTCACGCGGTGGGCCACCGACCTCCGGGAGGCGGCGGGCGAGGACACGGCCGTCATCGCCTGGGCCGGGTACACGACGCCCGACGGCATCGGCGTCGACCTCGCGACGGGCCGGCTCGCCGAGGCGGGCGCGAAGCGGCTGACCCGGTTCACCGAGGGCCTGGACGCGGCCGGGCTCCCCGCCCCCGCCCTCTTCTGCCACAGCTACGGCTCCGTCGTCTGCGGCCTCGCCGCCTCGCGCACCGACGCCCGCGACCTCGTCGTCATGGGCTCGCCCGGCATGCGCGCCGACAACGTCGCGGCGCTCCGCACCGGGGCGCACGTCTGGGCCGCGGAGTCCCCGCACGACTGGATCACGCACGTCCCGCACACCGAGTTCCTGGGCCTCGGCCACGGCCCCGGCCCCACCTCACCCGGCTTCGGCGCCACCGTACTGCCCGCCACCGACGTCCCGGCCCACGACGCCTACTTCACCCCCGGCACCTCCACGCTCACCGCGTTCGGCGCCATCGCGGGAGGTGAGCTGCGATGAGGACGACGACCGGCTTCACGCGGCTGGCGGCCCGGCTCGACGCGCGCACCCCGCCCCACCGCGACCGGGCGCTCGACGGCCTGCGCGCGCTCGCGCTCCTCGCCGTCCCCACCGGTCACTGGCTCCTCGGCGGGCTCACGCGCGACAGCGGCGGCGGGCTGCACAACGCGAGCCCGCTCGCGACGTTCGGCGGCCTGGCCCCGGCGAGCTGGGTGCTCCAGATGCTGGGCATCTTCTTCCTGGTCGGCGGCCACGCCTCGTACCTCTCCTACCGGCGCCGCACGGGCTCCGCGCGGCAGTGGACCGCGGGCCGCGTCAAGCGCCTCGGCCGCCCGCTCCTCGGCGTCACCGCGGTGTGGGCGCTGCTGCTCCCGCTCCTCCACTACGGCCTCGGCGTCCCGGCCGACACCCTGCACACCGCCGCGACCCTGGTCGTGCAGCCCCTGTGGTTCGTCGGCGTCTACGCGGTCGTCACGGCCCTCACGCCGTACTGCGTCCGCGCCTCCGAGCGGCTCGGCGCGTGGGCCGCGCTGCCGTTGCTCGGCTCCGTCGCCGTCGTCGACCTCCTGCGGTACGGGCCGTACGCGGACGCGATGCCCTCGTGGCTGAGCCTGCTGAACCTGCTCCCCGGCTGGATGTTCGCCTACCAGCTCGGCGTCTCCTGGGGGGACGGGCGCCTCGGGCGGCGCGGGGGGTGGCTGCTCCTCGGGGGCGGCACGGCGCTCTTCGCCACGCTCCTGCTCGTCCTCCACTACCCGGTGTCGATGGTGGGGGTGCCCGGCGAGGCCCGGACCAACTCGCACCCGCCGTCCCTGCTCGTCCTCGCGCTCGCCGCCGCCCAGTGCGGCGCGGCGATCCTGCTGCGCGAGCGGCTCGCGCGCCTGCTGCGGCGGCCCGCGCTGTGGGCCCCCGTGGTGCTCGTCAACCTGTCGGCGATGACGCTCCTGTGCTGGCACCAGTCGGCGATGCTCGCCGCCGCGATCCCCGGCTCCTTCCTCGGCGCGCTCCCGGGGCTGACCACCGCGCCGGACACGGTCGGCTGGGTGCTCGCGCGCCTCGCGTGGATGCCGCTCTTCGCGGGGCTGCTCGTGGTGATCACGAAGTACGCGAGGCCGCTGGAGGAGCCGTGGAAGCGGACCGGGGCGGTGCGCGCGGTGGCGGTGGGGGTGCTGGCGGCGGGGTTCGGGTACTTCGCGCTGGCCGCGTGAGGGATCGTGGGGAGTCGTGCGGCGCGGGGAGATCGGGGAGGTGGCGGCGGCGTGAGCCGGGTCGTGAGGGCGGTGTGCGGGGCGGCGCGGCGTCGGCCGGCGGCGCGCGGAATGACGGTGCGTGGGACGGCGATGTGCGAGGTGGCGATGTGTGGGACGGCGATGTGTGAGGTGGCGATGCGTGGGGTGGCGTTGTGTGGGGTGGCCGGATTCCGCGCGTCCGCGGACACCGTCGCGTCGCGCGTTAGAGGGTGGAGCGCATGACCTCGGAGAAGGGGCCCACGACCTCGGAGAACGGGCCCGCGAACTCGGCGAAGGAGTACCGCGCGCTGTTCGCGGGGGCGCGGAGCCCGTGGACGCGGTTGCTGCCGTGGGGCGTGGCGCTCGTACTCGCCGTCGTCCTGCTGCCCGTCCAGCTCAACCTGCTCGTCTCGGACTACCGGCTCGACGGCGGACTCGCGAGCGCGCTCGCCATCGCGCAGGCCGCGCCGCTGCTCCTCGCCGTCGTCCGCCCGCTGACCGCCTGGTACGTGATCTTCGCGGTGGACGTCATGGGGGCGCTCGTTCTGCTCTCCACCGATCTCGGGAAGCCGCTGCTGTGGCCGTTCCCCGCCCCCGTGATCGTCGGGTACCTCGGGCTCTGCCTCGCCCTCGGCCTGCGCGAGAGCCGCCGGACGCTCCTGGGCGTGTGGCTCGCGACGGCGGGCGCGACCGCCGTCCTGGAGTTCCTGCGGCCCGACGACGCGCACGCCAACGGCATCGTCCTCGCGGTGCTCAGCGGTGTCGCGCTCGTCCTCGCCGCCGCGCTCAAGGAGCGGTACGAGGTCAACCGCCGCCTCGTCGCGCAGGAGGCGATCAGCGAGGCCGAGCGCGACCGGCGCACACTGCTGGAGGAACGGACGCGCATCGCACGGGAGTTGCACGACGTCGTGGCGCACCACATGTCCGTCATCACGGTGCAGGCGGACACCGCCGCCTACCGTCTCGCCGACGTACCGCCCGACGTGCGCGAGGAGTTCACGTCCATCGCGGCGACCGCGCGCGCCTCGCTGAGCGAGATGCGCCGGCTGCTCGGCGTACTGCGCAACGAGGAGACGCGCGGCGAACTCGCGCCGCAGCCGGGCCTCGCGCAGATCGGGCGGCTCGTGGAGGCGACGGCGCGGGCGGGGATTCCCGTGGAGTACGCCCCCTGCGAGGCCGGGGTCCCCGAGGCGGTGGGGCTCTCGGCGTACCGGATCGTCCAGGAGGCGCTCGCGAACGTCGTCCGGCACGCGCCCGGCGCCCCCGCCCGTGTCGCGCTCTCCTCCGACGGCGCCTCGCTCACCGTCCTCGTCGTCAACGAGCCGCCGCCCGAGCCGCCCGGCGGACCGCTGGAGACGAGCGGGACCGGGCACGGTCTCGTCGGAATGCGCGAGCGCGTACGGCTCGTGGGCGGCACCCTGGACACCGGCCCGCTGCCGGACGGCGGCTACCGGGTGGCCGCCCGGCTCCCCCTGACCGAAAGGGACCGCACGTGACGACGCGCGTCATCATCGTCGACGACCAAGCCATGGTGCGCGCGGGCTTCGCCGCGCTGCTCGCCGCCCAGAGCGACATCGACGTGGTCGGCGAGGCCCCCGACGGCGCCCAGGGCGTCGAGCTGAGCCGCCGCACCCACCCCGACGTCGTGCTCATGGACGTACGGATGCCCGAGATGGACGGCCTGGAGGCCGCGCGCCGCCTCCTCGCGCCGCCGCCCGGCGTGACGCACCGGCCGCGCGTCCTGATGCTCACGACCTTCGACGTCGACGACTACGTGTACGAGGCGCTGCGGGCCGGGGCGAGCGGCTTCCTCCTGAAGGACGCGCCGCCCGCCGACCTCATCGCCGCCGTACGGGTCGTGGCGGCGGGCGACGCCCTGCTCGCGCCCTCCGTGACGCGCCGCCTCATCGCCGACTTCGCCCGGCAGCGCCCCGCCCCCGGGAAGCCCGCGCTGCGCCTCAAGGCGCTGACCGAGCGCGAGACCGAGGTCCTCACCCTCGTGGCGCGCGGCCGGTCCAACGCCGAGATCGCCGAGAGCCTGGTCCTCGCCGAGCAGACGGTGAAGACGCACGTGAGCCGCGTCCTCACGAAGCTCGGCCTGCGCGACCGGGCCCAGGCGGTGGTCTTCGCGTACGAGTCGGGGCTGGTGGCGCCGGGGGAGGTGTAGGGGCGCGGGGCGGGAGGCGCAGGGGGCGCGGGGCCGGGACGGCAGGGGCGCGGGGCGGGGGCGGGCCCAGCGTCAGGACGACGGTCGGCCCGAGAGTCCCAGCGCCCTCGCGACCCCCACCGCCCCCGGCAGTTCCCCCTCGCGCCCCGGGTCCGCCGCGAACGCGCGGACGACGTAGGCGGCGAAGCGGGCCGACGCCGCGGGCGGGACCGGGGCGGGGCCGCCGTGGATGCCCTTGTTGGCGAGGAGCATCAGGAGGAGGTCGTCGAGGACGAAGTCGGCGCGCAGCCTCCCCGCCGCCTGGGCCCGCCGGGCCAGGCCGGCCATCGCGCGCAGGTCCTCGGCGCGGCCCCGCGCCGCCGCCGCGATGTCCGGGCCCGTCAGGTGCGAGAGGAACAGCTCGGTCAGGCCCCGGTCCCGCGCGTGCAGCGCGCACAGGCCCTCGATCACCGCGCACAGCCCCCGCCACGGGTCCGGGTCGGCGGCCCCCGCCGCCACGATCTCGCGGCACGCGCGCAACGGCTCGGCGAACGCCTCGGCGAGCAGCGCCTGCTTCGTCGCGAAGTGCCGGTAGAGCGTCGCGGGCCCCACCCCGGCCCGCCGCGCGACCTCGCGCAGCGGCACGTCCACGCCCTCGGCACGGAAGAGGTCCCGGGCGGCGGCGAGAACCCGCTCCCGGTTCTCGCGCGCGTCGGCGCGTCCGGCCTGTTCGGCCCGTCCGGCCCGTCCGGCCTGTTCGGCCCGTCCGGCCCGTCCGGCCTGTCCGGCCTGTTCGGCCCGTCCGCTCCGAGAGAGATCGTCGGTCACGCTCTCACTTTAGCCAACCGGACGGGGGCGTCCGTTACGGTCCGGGAGAGACCCCGACGCCGAAGGAGCGCACCCGTGAAAGCCATCGTGATCAGGAGTTTCGGCGAGCCCGAGGGCCTGGAGACGGTCGACCTCCCCACCCCTCGCCCGGCGGCGGGCCAGGTCCTCGTCGCGACGGAGGCGATCGGCGTCGGCGGCGTGGACGTCCTCATCCGCCGGGGCGCGCTCGCCGCGTACGGCTTCGCGCCCGGCTTCGTCCCGGGCGGCGAGTCCGCCGGTACGGTCACCGAGACCGGCCCCGGGGTCGACCCGGCCTGGCGCGGGCGCCGCGTGTGGGCGGCGAGCGGGGCGGGCGGGAGCTACGCCGAGTACGTCCTCGCCCCCGCGGACCAGCTCGTGCCCCTCCCACCGGACCTGACCCCCGCCGCCGCCGTCACGCTCGGCAGCGCCGGGGCGGTCGCGCACTTCGGGCTCGACCGCGCGCGGCTCGCGGCGGGGGAGCGCGTGCTGGTGCGCGGCGCCTCGGGCTCGCTCGGCATCGCCGCCGTACAGCTCGCCGCCCGCGCGGGCGCCGTCGTCACGGCGACCGCGTCGGCCCCGGACCGCGCGGCCCGCCTCCGCGCGCTCGGCGCCGCGGAGACGACCGGTCGCACGCCGACGCCCGGCGCGGCCCCGTACGACGTGATCCTGGACGTCGTCTCGGGCCCCGACCTCCCCGCCTTCCTCGGCCTCCTCGCCCCGAACGGCCGCCTGGTGAGCGTCGGGGCGGTCGGTGGTCAGCCGCCCGAGGACTTCGGCACGCACCTGATGACGGCCTTCCAGAAGTCGCTGACCTTCGCCACGCTGAGCCTCGCGACGATCGCCCCGGAAGCCCTGCGCACGCTACGGACCACCCACTTCGCGGCGGCGGCCCGGGGCGACCTCGCCACGGTCGTCCACGCGACCCTGCCCCTGACCGAGGCAGCAGCGGCACACGCGGAAATGGACACGGGAAACGTATTCGGCCGCCTGGTACTGACACCCGGCAACTGAGCAGCGCCCCCGAGCAATCCAGCGGCGGCGCGACCAATCCAGCGCCCGCCCGACCAATCCAGCGGCGCCCGACCAATCCAGCGCCCGCCCGACCAATTCAGCGCCGGCCCGAACAATCCAGCCCCTCCGGCGTTTGAGGAGCGGGGGCCCGGGGGCGGAGCCCCCGAAGAGGCCACCCCCGCCGGACGGCGACCCACCCCCGCCCCCACCGCGCGCTTCGCTACCGTCTCCCTATGCCCCGCACCCCCCTCCCCGCCGAGGCCCCCACCCCCCACGCCCCCGCCCTCTTCTCGCGGGAGTTCGCCGCCGACCCCTACCCCTCCTACGCCTGGCTGCGCGAGCACGAGCCCGTCGCCTGGACCCGGCTGCCGAGCGGTGTCGAGGCGTGGCTCGTGACGCGGTACGAGGACGCGCGGCGGGCGCTCGCCGAGCCCCGGCTCTCGAAGAACCCCGCGCACCACGCGGAGGGCGCCGGGGCGCGGGGGAAGACCGGTATCCCGGGGGAGCGCAAGGCCGAGCTGATGACGCACCTGCTCAACATCGACCCGCCCGACCACACCCGGCTGCGCCGCCTCGTCTCGAAGGCGTTCACACCGCGCCGCGTCGCGGCCTTCGCGCCGCGCGTCGCCGAGCTGACGGACCACCTCATCGACGGCTTCGCCGCGCGCGGCAGCGCGGACCTCATCCACGAGTTCGCCTTCCCGCTCCCCATCTACGCGATCTGCGACCTCCTCGGCGTCCCGCGCGAGGACCAGGACGACTTCCGCGACTGGGCGGGCATGATGATCCGGCACGGACAGGGCCCGCGCGGGGGCGTGGGCCGCGCCGTCGGCAAGATGCGCGGCTACCTCGCCGAACTCATCCACAGGAAACGCCGCGACCTCGGCGACGACCTCATCTCGGCGCTCATCCAGGCCGCCGACGACGGCGAGCACCTCACCGAGAACGAGGCCGCCGCCATGGCCTTCATCCTTCTCTTCGCGGGTTTCGAGACGACCGTCAACCTGATCGGGAACGGTACGTTCGCGCTCCTCCAGCACCCCGGTCAGCGCGCCTCGCTCCACGACGCCCTGGCGGGCCCCGACCACGGCGACGCCCTCCTCACCACCGGCATCGAGGAACTCCTCCGCTTCGACGGCCCCGTCGAACTCGCCACCTGGCGCTACGCCACCGAGTCCTTCGACCTCGCGGGCCGGCAGATCCGCTCCGGCGACCCCGTCCTCGTCGTCCTCGCCGCCGCCGACCGCGACCCCGCCCGCTTCCCCGGCCCCGCCACGCTCGACCTCGCCCGCCGCGACAACCAGCACCTCGGCTACGGCCACGGCATCCACTACTGCCTCGGCGCCCCGCTCGCCCGCCTGGAGGGGAAGACCGCGCTCGCCCGCCTCTTCACGCGCCTCCCCGACCTCGCGCTCGACGCGGACCCCGGACAACTGCGCTGGCGCGGCGGCCTCATCATGCGCGGCCTACGCACCCTTCCCGTCCGTTTCACACCCTCTGGACAGGGATGTGAGCAGTCGTGAACTGAACGCGCGTCAATAATGTGATGTTCGCGTGATCAGTGCTGCATCGACTTGTGACGAGCGTTCGAATCCCGCTACGTTCACGTCCGGATCATCTGTCCCACCAGCTGACCCCTCAGCTGCTTGCGAAAGGCACCGCATGCTCTCCGGGAACGGTCGCCACCGACGCCCCCGCCAGGCCCCGGCCCTTGTCATCGCGGCAGGGGTCACCGGCTCCGCCATCGCCATCCCCCTCCTCGGCGCGGGGACCGCGAGCGCCGACCAGGGTCCCTGGGACCGCCTCGTGGAGTGCGAGACCGGCGGCGACTGGGCGGCCGACAACGGCAACGACTACTACGGCGGCCTCCAGCTCTCCGACGAGGAGTGGGAGGCCAACGGCGGTCTCGACCTCGCGCCCCGTGCCGACATGGCGACGCCCGCCCAGCAGATACAGGTGGGTCAGCGCATCCTCGCGACCCAGGGCCCCTCCGCCTGGCCCGGCTGCGCCCTGAGCGCCGGGCTCACCGCCGAGGACGGCTCGACGGCCTCGACGCCCGCACCGCAGGACACGCCGAGCGCCACGGAGACGGGCAAGGCGCAGACGGACAAGCAGGACAAGAAGGAGAAGAAGGGCAAGGAGGCGGACGCTTCCTCCTCGTCCTCGGCGAGCGCCGACCCCTCCGCCTCGAAGACGCCCGACGCCGACGCCTCCGGCGAGGCCCCCTCCGCCGACGCCTCCGCGAGCCCCTCCGGCAAGGACAAGGACGGCGCCACGGGCAAGGACGGCGCCGCGGGGCAGAGCCGCGGCAAGCACGCGAAGCCCGACTCCTCCGCCTCGTCCTCCGAGACCGCGGACGCCACCGGCTCCGCCTCGCCCTCCGAGTCGACCACCGTCCCCGGCGGCGACCCCTCCGGCGAGACGTCCGCCACGTCGGGCGACGACCGCGACTCCGGTGCCGACCGCTCCGCCCCCGGCGGGCGTCACGCGGCCACGGACACGGAGGGTCAGAAGGGTGCGGACGGGGCGGACAAGACGGACGCGTACAAGGTGCGCGAAGGGGACAATCTCTGGAGCATCGCCGAGGCGCACGAGCTCGCCGACGGCTGGACCGGGCTCTACGAGCAGAACAAGAAGATCATCGGGACTGACCCGGACCTCATTCTTCCTGGCCAGAGCCTGGATCTTGGTGCGGATTCAGGGCGATAACCGGACAAGCGGTTGACCGTGTCTGTCCGTTATTGTCCGGTAGGGGTCGAGTGAGACATGAGTCTCAACCGCCCTGATCGTCTTTGAAGTTCCGCTGATTTGTTGCTTAACGTCGTGCTCGCTTCCCCACCGGGAGGCCCCGACGGTCGTCACGCCGAATCCTGCCGGCGCCCGTTTCGGGACAGTCGTCGCGTCACGCGCCGAAGGCAGGAGCGGGGGAACCAAGGTTTGCGTCCCAGCCGGCGCCCGGGAGACCGGGCGCCGGTCCGGGGCTAGGGGTGAAGCCGGGCGGCAGCCGCCGTCCGGCCGGGCAACTCACAGGCCCGAACCCGACAGCTCACCTCGTAGGCGTCGGTGAGGAGACCCTCCATGCTGTTTTCCGGCAAGGCCAAGCACCGTCGCCGTCGTACCACCCGAATCGTCGCGTTCGCCGGTGTCACCGGTGCCGCGATCGCCGTCCCGCTGATGGCGACCGGCAGCGCCTCCGCCGCCTCGACCTCCACCTGGGACGCTGTCGCCCAGTGCGAGTCCGGCGGCAACTGGTCCATCAACACGGGCAACGGCTACTACGGTGGCCTCCAGTTCAGCCAGTCCTCCTGGGCCGCCGCCGGCGGCACCCAGTACGCCTCGCGCGCCGACCTGGCCACCAAGGACCAGCAGATCGCCACCGCCGAGCGCCTCCTCGACATGCAGGGCCCGGGTGCCTGGTCCTGCGCCGGCGCCGGCAACCTCAGCAACGACGGCGTCGACCCGGGCGTCAACCCCAGCGGTGGCGGTCAGCAGTCGCAGCCGCAGGAGCGTTCCTCCAGCGACCAGAGCGCCTCGCGCAGCCAGGAGCGCCAGGCCCCGCAGCAGCAGCACACCACCCCGAAGTCGACCACCGGCACGGTCAAGACCGACACCGGCATCACCGTCCCGAAGGGCGACGGCGAATACAAGGTCGTCAAGGGCGACAGCCTCAGCGAGATCGCCCAGAAGCACCACGTCTCCGGCGGCTGGAACAAGCTCTTCGAGCTGAACAAGGACATCGTCAAGGACGCCGACCTCATCTACCCGGGCCAGCAGCTCCACCTCAGCTGACCCCACCGGGGACCCTCGTCCCCCACGCAGGACCGCCCCGCCCCGTCGCGTTCTCCCCCGTACGCGACGGGGCGGGGCTTTTCCGCGCCCCCCGTTCCACCCGTACGCGGCAGGACGGACTTTCCGCACCGCACCGCGCCGCCCCCGCACCGCACCGCGCCGCCCCCGCACCGCACCGCGCCGCCCCGCCGCGCCCCATTCCGCCCCCGCCCCGGCAGGCCGCCCCCGCTCCGTTCCGCCCCGCGCCGGGCCCCCGCCCCCGCGGCCCGCCCACGCCCCGTATCCCCTCACCCGCGCGCACCCCCGCTCACCAGCGCGGCTCACCTGTCACCCCCTCGGCTCAGATGCCCCGATCGGCCCCGTTCCGCCCACCCGATTCGCCCCATTCACCGGCTCTGTCCCACGGATTGCGGCCGAGTCCCGGGCGTAGGCCGGTACCGGCCCCCGGGCCGGTTAGGCTCATGCAGCGGAAGACCCCGCAAGGGCCCCCGCAGACCTGCTCCACATCCCAGAAGGAGATGCTCGTGCCGTCCATCGACGTCGTCGTAGCCCGGGAAATCCTGGACTCCCGAGGCAACCCCACGGTCGAGGTCGAGGTCGGCCTCGACGACGGCAGCACCGGCCGTGCTGCCGTGCCCTCCGGTGCGTCCACCGGTGCCTTCGAAGCCATCGAGCTGCGTGACGGTGACGCCAACCGTTACCAGGGCAAGGGCGTCGAGAAGGCCGTCCTCGCCGTCATCGAGCAGATCGGCCCGGAGCTCGTCGGCTACGACGCGACCGAGCAGCGCCTGATCGACCAGGCGATGTCCGACCTCGACGCCACGCCCGACAAGTCCTCGCTCGGCGCCAACGCCATCCTCGGCGTCTCGCTCGCCGTCGCGCACGCCGCCTCCGAGGCGAGCGACCTCCCGCTCTTCCGCTACCTCGGCGGCCCCAACGCGCACCTGCTCCCGGTGCCGATGATGAACATCCTCAACGGCGGTTCGCACGCGGACTCCAACGTGGACATCCAGGAGTTCATGATCGCGCCGATCGGCGCCGAGTCGTTCTCCGAGGCCGTCCGCTGGGGCGCCGAGGTCTACCACACGCTGAAGAAGGTGCTGAAGGAGCGCGGCCTGTCCACCGGGCTCGGCGACGAGGGCGGCTTCGCGCCGAACCTCGACTCCAACCGCGCCGCGCTCGACCTCATCGTCGAGGCGATCAAGGAGGCCGGTTATGTGCCGGGCCGCGATGTCGCGCTCGCGCTCGACTGCGCCGCCTCCGAGTTCTACAAGGACGGCAAGTACCGCTTCGAGGGCCAGGACCGCACGGCCGCCGAGATGACCTCGTACTACGAGGAGCTGGTCGGCGCCTACCCGCTCGTCTCCATCGAGGACCCGCTCTTCGAGGACGACTGGGAGGGCTGGGCGACCGTCACCGAGCGCCTCGGCGACAAGGTCCAGCTCGTCGGCGACGACCTCTTCGTCACCAACCCCGAGCGCCTCCAGCGCGGCATCGACGAGAAGTCCGCGAACGCCCTCCTCGTCAAGGTCAACCAGATCGGCTCGCTCACCGAGACGCTGGACGCCGTCGAGCTGGCCCAGCGCAACGGCTTCAAGTGCATGATGTCCCACCGCTCCGGCGAGACCGAGGACGTCACGATCGCCGACCTCGCCGTCGCCACCAACTGCGGCCAGATCAAGAGCGGCGCCCCGGCCCGCTCCGAGCGCGTCGCCAAGTACAACCAGCTGCTCCGCATCGAGGAGATCCTCGACGACGCGGCGGTGTACGCGGGCCGCTCGGCCTTCCCGCGCTTCAAGGGCTGACCCGCCCCCGGCCCGTACGCGCCGAGGCACCCCGCCGCGTACGCGGTGCTGAGCCTCCGCACGCCCCCGCACCCGGTCCCGTACCGTGTGCGGGGGCGTACGCGTGTGTGCCGTACGCCTGTGCGCACGGCGCGCGAGACCCGCACGAGGGGGGAGATCCGTCATGGCACGGAAGAACGACGGCGAGCGCTTCTCGACCGCGACCCGTCTGCGCGTCCTCGGCGAGCAGACGGCGGCCCGCGTCTACCGCTCCCAGTCCCGCCGCCAGGCCCACCGTTCCCGCCTCACCGGGCGCGCCGCGATCCTCGTCCTCGTGCTGTGCGCGCTGATCGTCGCCCTCGCGTACCCGATGCGGCAGTACATCGCCCAGCGCGACGAGATCGCCGAGCTGCAGCGCGAGCTGAGCACCCACCAGGACGACGTGGAGCGGCTGCGCGACGAGAAGGCCCGCTGGCAGGACCCCGCCTTCGCCCGCCAGCGCATCCGCGAGCGCCTGCACTACGTCCTCCCCGGCGAGACCGGCTACACCGCCCTCGTCCCGGGCGCCGCGAGCGCGGGCCCCGAGCCGGAGGACGCGGCGGCCACCCGCCCCTGGTACACCAACGTCCTCGGCGGCATCGACGAGGCCGACCGCGCGGCGGCCCTGCGCTGAACCGGGCGGCGGCCCTGGGCTGAGCCGGGTGGGGGGCGGGCTCCGCGCCCGTACGGGGATACTGGAAGCCCGTACCCGCGTACGTACGCACGCGGCCGTACGCACCCGACCCCGCGCCCCCGATCGAGAGCCCCGCATGCACACGCCCCCGCCGACCACCGCGCCCACCGAGCCCACCGAGGCCGATGTCGAGGTCTTCAGGCTCCAGCTCGGCCGGCCGCCGCGCGGACTGCGCTCGATCGCGCACCGCTGCCCCTGCGGGGAGCCCGACGTCGTCGAGACCGCCCCGCGCCTGCCCGACGGCACCCCCTTCCCGACGCTCTACTACCTGACGTGCCCGCGCGCCGCCTCGGCGATCGGCACGCTGGAGGCGAACGGCGTCATGAAGGAGATGACCGAGCGCCTGGCCCGTGACCCGGAACTCGCCGCCGCCTACCGCGCCGCGCACGAGGACTACATCGAGCGCCGCGACGCGATCGAGGAGCTGACCGGCTTCCCGAGCGCGGGCGGGATGCCGGATCGGGTCAAGTGCCTGCACGTCCTCGTCGCGCACTCGCTCGCGGCGGGCCCCGGCGTCAACCCGCTCGGGGACGAGGCGCTCGCGATGCTGCCGGAGTGGTGGCGGAAGAAGCCGTGCTCGGACCTGGGCAAGGCGACCGACGATTCCGTGGAGGACACGAAGTGACCCGCGTGGCAGCCGTGGACTGCGGCACCAACTCGATCCGCCTGCTCATCGCGGACGTGGACCCGGCGACGGGTTCGCTCACGGACCTCGACCGCCGCATGGAGATCGTCCGCCTCGGCCAGGGCGTGGACCGCACGGGCCGCCTGGCCCCCGAGGCGCTGGAGCGCACCTTCGCGGCCTGCCGCCAGTACGCCGGGGCGATCGCGGCGCACGAGGTCCCGGCCGGGAACATCCGCTTCGTCGCGACCTCGGCCTCCCGGGACGCCTCGAACCGCGAGGACTTCGTGCACGGGGTACGGGACATCCTCGGCGTCGAGCCCGAGGTGATCACGGGCGCCGAGGAGGCCCGCCTCTCCTTCACGGGCGCGACCCGCGAACTGGGTGAGGACACGTACCTGGTCGTGGACATCGGCGGCGGCTCGACGGAGTTCGTCCTCGGCACCACGTCCCCCCGCGCCTCGCGCTCGGTCGACATCGGCTGCGTCCGCATGACGGAGCGCCACCTGACGACGGACGACGGCACCCTCCTGGACCCGCCCCCGGCGGACCGGGTGGCGGCGATCGAGAAGGACGTGGAAGCGGCCCTGGACGAGGCGGAGTCGGAGGTCCCCCTCACGGAGGCGTCGACGCTGGTCGGCCTGGCGGGCACGGTGACGACGCTGGCGGGAACGGCCCTGGACCTCCCGGCCTACGACTCGTCCGCCATCCACCACAGCACCCTGACCCGCTCCGAGGTGGACACCCTGACCACCCGCCTCCTCACCAGCACCCACGCCACCCGCGCCGCGATCCCGGTCATGCACCCCGGCCGCGTCGACGTGATCACCTCGGGCGCCCTGATCCTCCGCGCGATCATGCGGCGGACGGGGGCGCAGCAGCTGGTCGTGAGCGAACACGACATTTTGGACGGAATCGCTTGGAGCGTGACGGGGGAGTAGGGGGCTTCCGCCGGGGGAAGCCATCGCGCGTGCGCAGCGACGGCGATCAGTACAACGAGTTCAGTGGCGAGGGGCACGGGCCCGTCTTCCAGTTCCGCAACTGGTACGGCGACTACCGGCCCCTCGTCGTTTCTCCGAGGCCCACCGAGGACGCGCGAGCCGTGGCGGCCCGTCAGATGCGGCAGGCTCGCGCTCGACGCAGGTTTCTGTGGCTGACGGTCTGCAGGGTTGCGATGTTCTCCCTTCTTCCCCTCGGTCTTCTCGTCCTCTTCGTGCTTCCGCTGATGGACGGCCTCTCGGGTGGACTCCTCAGGATGCCGCCGCCCGACGATGCCGTCCCGCTGCGGCTTGCCGCCTACGTCGTGGGCTGGATGCTCCTCGCGCTGCCCGTCACCGCCGCACGAACTCGCGCGCGTCACGAAGCGGAGCATGGAACGACACTGCCCTGGCGCCAAGCACTCACCCGCGCCGAAAGGCGTGACTGACTCAACCGGCGCCCCTCACCACCGCAAGCACCTCCGCCATCCCCACCGTCGCCGCGCCCTCGGCGAGTACGGCCCGTGCCTCCCGCGCCGGCGCGCGATCGGCGTCCTCCTCGCAGGCAGGGCACTCCTCGGCGTCCGCGGGTTCGTCGTGCTGTTGCACGCGCGGAGCGTATGCGAACCGTTCCCTCACCACCGCCGCGCCGCCTTCTCCGGCAGGAAGTACTCCCGCACCCGGTGCTCGGCCCACAGCCGGGCCACCTCGGTGGGCTCGGCGGCGGAGGCGTAGCCGGGGCAGACGCGGCAGCCCTCGCCGTGCGGGGGCGGTACGTCGTCGGGGTGGTCGTCCACGAGGTGCGCGGCGAGCGCGAGTTGAGCCCGTACGGCCCCGTCCCCGACCCGCGCCTCCCGCAGCACCCCCGCGTACAGCAGCAGGCACGACGTACACCCCCACATGAACGGCGGCGGCACGAGCGTCACCGCACGACCTCCGCCCACACGGCCTTCCCGAACGGCGTGTCGTACGCGCCCCACCGGCCGGGACACAACGCGTCGAGCAGGAAGAGCCCGCGTCCGCGCTGCCGTTCCTCGGACTCGGCCCGCCGGCGCGGACGGCGCCGGACCGGATCGCGGACCTCGACCCGCGTACCGGCCTCGCCGGCCCGCACGGTCACGGCGAAGAAGTCCCCGGGCTCGGTCCCGTACCGGATCGCGTTGGTCACGAGCTCGGAGGTCACGAGTACCACGTCGTCCAAGTGCGTGTCGGTGGCGCCCGGATCGAGCAATTGGGCCTCCCTGCGCACGTGTTCCCGGGCGAGGCGCGCCGCCTGCGGTTCGCCGGGCAGTACGAGGAGTTCCGAGGCGTCCTCTACGAGACGCCGAGCCGTGTCCATACGGGACCCTCTCAACGGGAAGTGCCGTGCGCGACAAGCGACATGGAGTGTCGACGCGCGCACAGGCGGTGGCAATCACACGCTGCCCGGCGCATGAGGCACCGTGCAAGACTTCACGGCGGTGTCTCCCCGCAAGAGTGTCGAACGGATGTTTCCGGCTGCGCGCTGAGCGGCTTTCCGCTTTCATCGTGAAGGACGAACGGTCCGCATACTGAGGGCATGGACAGGGGGACGCATGGCGGAGGGCATGACGGGATCGACGGTCCCGCGTCGTCAACTGGGCAGGAACCTCAAGGCGCTTCGCAACAAGGCGCACCTGACGGTCCGTGCGGCGGCGGTCGAGCTGGAGTGGTCCGAGGCGAAGATGTGGCGCATCGAGACGGGCCAGACCCCGCTGCGCAGCCTCGACGTACAGGCGATGTGCTTCGTGTACGGGGCTCCGCCGGACCTGACCAAGGCGCTGATGGAACTCGCGAAGGAGACGAAGGCGCGAGGGTGGTGGCAGGCGTACGGGGACGTTGTCCCGGAGGGATTCGACATCTTCGTCGGCCTTGAGGAGGCCGCCGAGAGCCTGTGTGCGTACGAAAACGACCTGGTCCCAGGGTTGTTGCAGACGGAAGCGTACGCGCGCGAGATTTTCCGTACTCACGTGCACGGCATCGAGGAGGCGGAGCTTGAACGCCGCGTTCGCCTCCGTGCGCAGCGTCAGGAGTTGCTGACGCGCGCATTTGACCCCCCTCAGCTGAGCGTCGTCGTGAACGAGGGAGTGCTTCGTCGTCCGGTAGGTGGTCCGAAGGCGATGGCCCACCAACTTGCGCACCTTGTGTTTGCCGCGCAAATGCCGAACGTTTCCCTGCGCGTTCTGCCCTTCTCGGCAGGGATGAGCGTCGGAGTGGTGACCGGACCGTTCAACATCCTTCGCTTCCCGACGAACGGAGAGGGAGCGGCCAAGGAACCCCCTACCGTCTACGTGGACGGGTACACCGGAGGTCTGTACCTGGACAAGGAAAAAGAGGTGCAGCGGTACGACCGCGCATTCGCCGATATCTGGAACGCGGCGCTGGACGACTCCTCGTCACGGCGCCTGATCTCGGAAGTGGCAGGGAGCTATGAACGTTCATGAGGCCGCGTGGTTCAAGTCGAGCCACAGCAACGGAACCCAGGCGTGTGTCGAGGTCGCGTACCTCAGCGACGCGGTGGCCATGCGCGACAGCAAGGAAGCGGCCGGCCCCGTCCTGAACAGCACGTACGAGGGCTGGCACGTCTTCGTCGGCAGCGTGGCCGAGGGCCGGATGTAGCGCGGCTCGCCCGTCGCGCAGCGAATGCGCCCCCGCAGGCCCCCTCGCGGGGGGCGTGCGGGGGCGCGACCATGTTTCTGGCCGGACCGGCTCTCGTGCCGCATCGCACAGATAAGGAACACCCGTGATTCGTGACGCCTCCCGTCTTCCCGTGACGTGGTGGAAGTCCTCGGCGAGCGGCACGCAGTCCGACTGCGTCGAGTGCGGAAGGCTCGGCGCGCGGGCCGTGGCCGTACGGGACAGCAAGCGACCCTCGGGCCCGGCCCTCGTCGTGAGCCCCGCCGCGCTCACCGCCTTCGCCACGGCGGCCGGCGCCGGAACGCTCGGCGCCTGACCCGGTCCGAGAGCCTCCCGTCCGCCCCGCACCGGGGGTGGCCGGGAGGCTCTTTCGTGTGCCCGCGAGAGCGGGCCGTCCGCCCCTGGCCGACGGGCGCGGCCCAGGCCGGCGGTGTCCACGCGTTCGTCCTCGTCGTGGACGTCCCGCACGGTGCGCGGCGCGTCGAGGGGCGTGGTGCGTTCCCCTGTACGCGAGGAGGCCGCCCGTCACCCCTCGCGCCCGCGGGTGCCCCTGAGGTGAGTGAGTGCTCACCCACCTCGCGGGACACGTTCCGGGCCCCCACGCGACCGCGTTCTCGCGGGGTGCAGGACGCGAGCGGCGGGACCGTGCTTCGGGCGGCACTTGGAGGTGGTGGACCAGTCGTCCGTGGCCGTCGTCCGTAGCCGCACGCCGTCGAAGGACTTCTCCCGACCGCTGTGCCGCGTGGACAGCCTCTCGATGCGGCCCGCCCGCCAGAGCCCTGCCCGGCCCGGCCCACGGTCGACCGGCGTGGTCCGTTCCTCTCTACGTGAGGAGGCCGCCCGTCGTCCTTGCGCCCGCAGGTGTCCTCCCAGGTGGGTGAGCGCTCACTCACCTCGGAGGGCACCTGCGGGCCCGCGCCCCACGCGACCGTGTTCTGTTGTCAGGGCCGTAGGCGCTCGCTGCCGGGGTGCCGTCGTAACGTGGGGCCGGACGGGCGGAGCGTCGGCGCTCCTGCCCCGCCGTGGGCCGTGCGGGCGTCCGCGCGGCCGGGACGCCTGCGGATGAGGACTACCCCACCGGGAACGTCACCCCCGTCAGCTTCTCCGACACCGTCCACAGTCGTTCCTGGACTGCCTCGTCGTGGGAGGCGGGGCTGGACGCGACCCGCTTCGGGGTGCCGCGGAGTTCGCCCATGCCGCCGGGGCCGTAGTAGTCGCCGCCGTTCGCTGCCGGGTCGGTGGCGGCGCGCAGGGTGGGCAGGGCGCCCATCTCGGGCTTCTGGGTGAGCAGGGGGGCGAGCCAGGTGACCGGGAGGCGGAGCGGGGCGGGGGTGTTGCGGATGAGTTCGGTGTTGGAGACGCCGGGGTGGGCGGCCGTCGCCACCGTCGTGCCCTGCCGCGCGAGCCGGCGCTGGAGCGCGTACGTGAACATCAGGTTGGCGAGCTTGGACTGGCCGTAGGCGCCCGTGCGGCTGTACGCACGCTCCCATTGCAGGTCGTCGAAGTGGATGGCGGCCCGGATGCGGTGGCCGGTGCTGCTGACCGTCACGACGCGGGAGCCGGGGACGGGGAGCAGCCGGTCGAGGAGCAGGCCGGTGAGGGCGAAGTGCCCGAGGTGATTGGTGCCGAACTGGAGTTCGAAACCGTCGGCTGTCGTCCGCTTCGGCGTGTACATCACGCCCGCGTTGTTGATCAGGAGGTCGATGCGGGGGTGGGCCTCGCGCAGCTCGGCCGCGGCGGACCGTACCGAGTCGAGCGAGGTCAGGTCGAGGGTCTGGACGGTGACGTCGCCCGCCATACGGGCCGCTGCCTGCTTTCCCTTCCCGGCGTCGCGGACGGCCAGAACCACCTTCGCCCCGCGCGCGGCGAGCGTCCGGGCGGTCTCGAAGCCGAGCCCGGTGTTCGCGCCGGTGACGATCGCCACCCGCCCCCGCTGCTCGGGGACGTCCTGCTCGGTCCAGTTGTCACTGCTCATGTCGCGCTCCCAAAAAACCGTCGGTCTGTTATGAGGAACGTAAAAGACCGGCGGTCTTCTGTCAAGGAACCGGTGGTCTTTAAGTTAGGCTGGCGGGCGTGACATTTCAGCGAGCACGCAGCGAGGAGCAGCGGGAGATCCGCCGCCGGGCGATCCTGGACACGGCCGCGACGATGCTCGACGAGATGCCCGTGGCCGAGGTGAGCCTCAACGAGCTCAGCAGGCGGGTGGGCCTCGCCAAGTCCAACGTCCTGCGGTACTTCGAGTCGCGCGAGGCCGTGCTGCTCGAACTCCTCGACGACTTCCTGGGGGACTGGCTCGCCGTACTGGCGGACGAGCTGGCCGAGGGCATCGAGGCGCAGGCGGCGCCGGAGGTGCGGGCGGAGCGGCTGGCGGAGATCCTCAGCCGGTCGCTGGCGAGCCGCACGGTGCTGTGCGACCTCTTCGGCGCGCAGGGCGGGGTTCTTGAGCACAACGTCTCGGTCGAGGTGGTCAAGCGGCACAAGCGCTCGTCCCTCGCGAAGCTCGCGGGGATGGTCGAGCTGGTCCGCCGCCACGTGCCCGAACTCGGCGAAGGCGCGGAGATGTTCTGCCTGACGAGCCTGATCTCGGCGGGCGCCCTGGCGGCGTACGTCCCGCCACCGCCCAGCCTCCTCGCCGCCTACGAGGACGAGCCCGCGCTCGGCGTGCTCCACCTGGACCTGCGCGAGGCCCTGCGGATCTCACTCACCGCGGCTCTGCTCGGCGTCCTGCCCCGCGCCTGACCGCTTCGGCGCGGCCGACTGCCCCCCTGTGCCTGGCCGCTTTCGCGCGTCCGGTCGTTTCCACGCGTCCGCCCGTTTCCGTGCGCTGTGCCGGGAACGGTCGCACAGCAGCCGTGCCCCGACCGGCCCGCTGCCGAGGGCCGAACGGCCCTGTTCGCGCCGTCGTCGTCGGGGTCTCCTGAAGGGGCGCACCGGGAGCCGCACTCGGGGGCACGCCCTCCCGGTCCCGCCGCAGGGCTCCCCGCACCACCGCGCCGCCTCCAAGTTCCGCACCCCGGCCCGTCGCTCCCCGTACCCCGCGCGCAAGCCCCCGTCCCCCCGCCCGAAACCCCCGCACCGCCCCGCGCAAGCCCCCCGCACCCCGCCCCCGAACCCCCTCCGTCCACCCTCCCGCACCCCCTCAACCGCCCCCGGAATCCCCGGTTCCGGCCCCCAGCGCCGTACTCGTGCGAGAAAGTTCGTGATTTCCTTCACAAGGAAATCGGTCCTCGTGGGCGAGGTCCGGGCCGCCGTTGTGATCCAGGAGGCACTCAGGCGGGCGGCGCCGGGCGCGGATGAGGGTTTCGGGGGGATTGCGGAGGGGTGTCGCGGGCGGTGGTACGGCTCGCCCGTTCGCGCTGAGGCGCTGCTCACAGGGGGTGCGGAACGCCTCGCGAGGCCCGGTGGTTCCCCTCGGCCGACATGACCTGCGTCACGTGGGCGGCGCAGTGTAGCAGAGGGGTGGGGGAACCTTGTGAAGGGGCGCACGAGGTACCTGTGCGGGGCGGGTGGATACTCGATCCCATGAGCACCACGGAGCGTCCCCGAATCCTCGTAGTGGGTGGTGGGTACGTAGGACTGTACGCAGCACAGCGCATCCTGAAGAAGATGCGCTACGGCGAGGCGACCGTGACGGTCGTGGACCCCCGCTCGTACATGACCTACCAGCCCTTCCTCCCGGAAACCGCCGCCGGCAACATCTCGCCGCGCCACGTCGTCGTCCCCCTGCGGCGCGTCCTGAAGAGGGCCGAGGTCCTGACCGGCAAGGTCTCCTCGATCGACCAGGACCGCAAGGTCGCCACGATCGCCCCCCTCGTGGGCGAGTCGTACGAGCTGCCCTTCGACTACCTCGTCATCGCGATGGGCGCGGTCTCCCGCACCTTCCCGATCCCGGGCCTCGCCGAGCAGGGCATCGGCCTGAAGGGCGTCGAGGAGGCCGTCGGCCTCCGCAACCACGTCCTCGCGCAGATGGACAAGGCCGACTCGACCCACGACGAGGCGATCCGCCGCAAGGCCCTCACTTTCGTCTTCATCGGCGGCGGCTTCGCCGGTGCCGAGACGGTGGGCGAGCTGGAGGACATGGCCCGCGACGCGGCCAAGGACTACCCCAACGTCTCCCGCGAGGACATGCGGTTCCTCCTCGTCGACGTCGCGGACAAGATCCTGCCCGAGGTCGGTCCCAAGCTCGGCGAGTACGGGAAGAAGCACCTGGAGTCGCGCGGCGTCGAGGTCTACCTCAAGACCGGCATGGACTCCTGTGTCGACGGCAACGTCAAGCTCAACAACGGCCTCGAGGTCGAGGCCGGGACCATCGTGTGGACCGCGGGCGTCAAGCCCAACCCGGCGCTCGCCGGCTTCGGTCTCCCGCTCGGCCCGCGCGGTCACGTCGACGTCGGCGCCGACCTCCAGGCCACGGGCACGAACTACATCTGGGCCGCGGGCGACAACGCCCAGGTCCCGGACATGGTCGGCCGCAAGAACGGCAACCCGAACGCCTGGTGCCCGCCCAACGCGCAGCACGCGCTGCGGCAGGCGAAGGTCCTCGGCGACAACGTCGTCTCCGGCATGCGGGGCTTCCCGCAGAAGGAGTACAGCCACTCCAACAAGGGTGCGGTGGCGGGCCTCGGCCTCCACAAGGGCGTCGCGATGATCGTCATGGGCAAGATGAAGATCAAGCTCAAGGGCCGTCTCGCCTGGTACATGCACCGCGCGTACCACGGCATGGCGATGCCGACGTTCAACCGCAAGATCCGCGTCTTCGCCGACTGGACGCTCGGGATGTTCCTCAAGCGCGAGGCCGTCTCGCTCGGTGCCGTCGAGACCCCGCGCGGCGAGTTCTACGAGGCCGCCAAGCCGGCCCCGAAGCCCGCGCCCGTCGCGGAGGTCCCCGCGCCGAAGGCCGAGGCCGCCAAGGGCGAGTCCGCCGAGCCCGCGAAGGCCGGCTGACACAGCGACACCGGGTGCGCGGTGCGGCTCCCTCGGGGGCCGCACCGTCCCCGTACCGGCGCACCGGGAGCGCCGGACCGACGTACCGGAAGGGGCGTCCGCCATCCGTGGGGCGGACGCCCCTTCCGCGTGCCCGCGGCAGGACGCCGTGCCCCGCCGCGGGACGCCGCGCCCCGCGACTGTCCGCCCGAACGGCCCCCGCCCGGGTCGCCGGTGTCCTTGCCCCGCCCGCCCCGCTCTATTCCCCGTTCCGCCCCCGGCGGAAAAGCATGGCGCCACCACGGATTTTCCGCTTCCCTTACGACGACTGCTTCTACGTTGTACGTGGGACTGCGCGAACACCCTCCCGGTGTTTACGTAGGGGGGAGACGTCACGGCCCGCGCCCCTGACGCGCTCCCCGCGCCCAGCGGAACTCCCCCGGAGGTGTGCGCCATGCAGGACGCCGCGTCGCGGCTCACCGACCTCGCCCAGGAACTGCTCGGGTCCCCGCTCCCGGTCCGGGTACGGGCCTGGGACGGCAGTGAGGCGGGTCCGCCGGGCGCCCCCGTCGTCGTCGTACGCCACCGCCGGGCCCTGCGCCGCCTGCTCTTCAAGCCGGGCGAACTCGGCCTCGTGCGGGGCTGGGTGTCCGGGGAACTGGCGGTCGACGGCGACCTCTACGAGGTGCTCGACCGGCTCTCCTCGATCGTGTGGGACCGGGGCGAGGACGACACCGCCCCGAAGAGCCTGTTCCAGGCCGTGCGCCGCCCCGAGGTCCGCACCGCGGGCCGCGCCCTCCTGCGCCTCGCGGGCCCCGGCCTGCCGCCGCCCCCGCCGCCCGAGGAGATCCGCCGCCCCGGCCGCGGCCACCTCCACACCAAGGGCAGCGACCGCAAGGCGATCAGCCACCACTACGACGTCGGCAACCCCTTCTACGAGCTGGTCCTCGGCCCCTCGATGGTCTACTCCTGCGCCTACTGGACCGAGGGCGGGACGCTGGAGCAGGCCCAGCGCGACAAGCTCGACCTCATCGCCACGAAGCTCGACCTGCGCCCCGGGCAGCGGCTCCTCGACGTCGGCTGCGGCTGGGGCTCGATGGCGCTGCACGCGGCGCGCGAGTACGGGGTCGAGGTCGTCGGCGTCACGCTCTCGCGCGAGCAGGCCGCGTACGCCCGCAAACGGGTCGCCGAGGAGGGCCTCGGCGACAAGGTCGAGATCCGCGTGCAGGACTACCGCGACGTCCGCGACGGCCCCTTCGACGCGATCTCGTCGATCGGCATGGCGGAGCACGTCGGCTCGGCGCGGTACGAGGAGTACGCGCACGACCTCTACGCCCTCCTCAGGCCCGGCGGACGCCTCCTCAACCACCAGATCGCCCGCCGCCCGCTCCGCGACGAGGCCGCGTACACGATCGACGAGTTCATCGACGCGTACGTCTTCCCGGACGGCGAGCTGGCCCCGGTCGGGACGACGGTCTCGCTCCTGGAGCGGGCCGGTTTCGAGGTGCGGGACGTCGAGGCGCTGCGCGAGCACTACGACCGGACGCTGCGGGCCTGGGTGAGCAACCTGGAGACGCACTGGGAGGAGGCCGTCCGGCTCACCTCGCCGGGACGGGCCCGGGTGTGGCGCCTGTACATGGCGGCCTCGGCGCTCTCCTTCGCGCGCAACCGCATCGGCGTCAACCAGGTGCTCGCGGTCCGCACCCCGGAGGCGGGCGAATCCGGGCTGCCGCCCCGCCCCCGTACCTGGCACAACTGACCCGGCCCGGGGCCCGGCACAACTGCCCAGGAACCAACCCGTACCGGACCGGAACCACGACCGCCCCGCGGACCGTCTTGACCGACGCGCACGCGGGGCGGTCGCCGCGTGGCCGCCCGTGGAAGGGCCCGCGCGCGGAGTCTCAAGGAGAGGACAGTGAATTCCCGTCATTTACCGCCGCACCCGGAGAAGGTCGGCGGCGGGCAAATCCCTGCCCCGAGATCTGACGGAGCGTCAGGCAGCAATAAAATAAGACAGGATGCAGTCTCCGTTCGCCCGTGCGGACGGAGCGCCCCCGATAGGCTGCGAGACGGCAACGGGGTGCATGGCCCGCCCGGATGGTGGAATGCAGACACGGCGAGCTTAAACCTCGCTGCCCCTCTCGGGGCGTACCGGTTCGAGTCCGGTTCCGGGCACCACCCCCTCCGCCGCGCTGACCTGGGGAAACAACACTCTTTCGGCTGATCTCCGGCGGCGGCGGGAACACCGCGGGAACACATCAGCCGCATTCAGGCATGGCGAGCGTGCAACCCCCAAAGGACACGCGGCGCGAAGCGGCGCCCGGCGGGTGTCCGTGTCCGGTGGCGCGGTTCTCAGAACTTCTCCGCCGCCTCCGTCGCGGCCTTCGCCGCCGACTCGATCAGCTTGATGCCCGATTCCAGAGAGCGCTGGTCGTCGCTCAGGACCGCGAGGAGCAGGTGGCGGCCCTCGTGGGTGACCACGCCGATGCTGTTGACCACCCACAGGCCCGTCGCGCTGCGCGGCATCCAGCCGTTCTTCAACCGGGTCGGCGCGTCCTTGTCCGCCCCCGCGGAGACGCCCCAGTCCTGACCCGTCACCACGCTCCCCATCAGGTCCGCCACGTACGCGCGGGAGCTTGCCGTCAGGGGGGAGTCCGAGGACGTCAGGGCATCGAGCAGGCGGAGCTGGTCGGCCGCCGTCGTCTGCGTCAGGCCCCAGTGGCCTTGCGTGCCCGGCGCTGTCTCGCGCAGGCCCAGGCGTTCGATCCCGGCCGCGTAGCCGGAGGTGGCGCCGATCCGGGTCCACAGCGTGTCGGCGGCATCGTTGTCACTTCTGGTGATCATGAGCTTCGCCGTCGCGCGTTCCGAGGCGGAGAGCGAACGGTACTGGTCCTGAGCCTGGAGCAACAGGGTCGCGAGGATGGCCGCCTTCGCGATGCTCGCCGTGGCGTACGCGTGCTTCGCGGAGCCGTAGCCGGCCGTGACGGTGCCGCCCTCCGCCATCACGGCCACCGAGAAGTGACCGGTGGCCGAGGAGGCGACCGGGCGCAACGCCTCGTCGAGCACGCGGTCCGGATCGGGCGCGGCGGAGTTCGGCGGCGGACTCGCGGAGGCGCTGGGCGCAGGGCTCGCGGACGCGCTGGGGACGGGGCTCGCGGACGCGGTCCGTGCGGAGCCGGCCGGGAGGGCGTCTCCCGCGCCGTCGTCGGCGGTGCCACCGCCCGTGGTGGAGACGCACGCGGGGACGAGGCACAGCGCGAGGGCCGCCGGGAGTACGCGGCCGAGCGGGATCCGCCCGGATAAGCCGGGTGAGCGGCGGGATGGAGGGGGCACCCGAGAAGTGAACACACCCGCTCGTATGGCGAACGTAAGTACGAATAGAGGTCGGGCGGTGCCGACCCGCACCGGACGTCGTGCCGCCCGGCACGCGCCGGGGCCCGCCCCCGCGTGAAGCGGAGGCGGGCCCCGTACCCGTAGGACTCCCCGGGGCGTCAGCCGAAGCTGGCCGCGATGCGGTCGCCCACCGACGGGTCGATGTTGCGCCAGTACTCGAAGGCCCGTTCGCGGACCTTCACCGAGACGCCGTTGTCGAGGTGGCGGGTCACGTTGCCGACGAGGCGCTCGCGCTGGGCGTCGTCCATGACCTCGCGCACGAGCGTGCCCGGCTGCGAGAAGTCGTCGTCGTCCTGGTGGAGCGTGTACGCCGAGCGGACGATCTCGGCGGAGTCGACGAGCCACCCGGCCGGCTTGTTCCAGCGCTCCTCGTCGGCGCTCGGGCCGCCGTAGGAGTTGGGGGCGTACGGGCGCGCCACGTTCGGCTCGAAGTACCGCATCGCGCCGTCCTTCGCGTACGAGCGGACCTCGTTGATCGTGCGGTTGGGCGGGAGCTGCGTGTAGTTCGTCCCGACGCGGTACCGGTGGGTGTCCGCGTAGCTGAACAGCCGCGCCTGGAGCATCTTGTCCGGCGAGGGGCCGATGCCCGGGACGAGGTCCGAGGGGTCGAAGGCGGCCTGCTCGATGTGCGTGAAGAAGTCCGTGGGGTTGGTGTGCAGCGTCATCCGCCCGACCTCGATGAGCGGGTAGTCGCTGTGCGGCACGGTCTTCGTCACGTCGAAGATGTTGTACCGGTACGAGGCGGCGTCCTCGTAGGGGATCGTCTGCACGTACAGCGTCCACGAGGGCGCCTCGCCGCGCTCGATCGCGTCGTAGAGGTCGCGCCGGTGGTGGTCGGCGTCCTCCCCGGCCATCGCGGCGGCCTCCATGTCGGTCAGGTGGTCGACGCCCTGGTCCGAGTGGAAGTGGTACTTCACCCAGGTCCGCTGCCCGGCCCCGTTGATCCACAGGTACGTGTGCGAGCCGTAGCCGTTCATGTTGCGGTACGTCTTCGGGATGCCCCGGTCGCCCATGAGGTACGTGACCTGGTGCGCCGACTCCGGGGACAGCGTCCAGTAGTCCCACTGCATGTCGTTGTCCCGCAGCGCGCTCGGGATCGTCCGCTTCTGCGAGCGGATGAAGTCCTGGAACTTGCTCGGGTCGCGCATGAAGAAGATCGGCGTGTTGTTCCCGACGAGGTCGTACACGCCCTCCTGCGTGTAGAACTTCAGCGCGAAACCGCGCGGGTCGCGCCACGTGTCGGGCGAGCCCTGCTCCCCGGCGACGGTCGAGAAGCGGGCGAGCATCTTCGTGCGCCGCCCCGGCTGGAAGAGGTCGGCGCGGGTGAACTGCGAGACGTCGTTGGTGACCTCGAAGGTCCCGTAGGCGCCGCTGCCCTTCGCGTGCACGACCCGCTCGGGGACCCGCTCCCTGTTGAACTGCGCCATCTTCTCGATGAGGTAGTTGTCCTGGAGCAGGATCGGTCCGTCGGGGCCGACCGAGAGCGAGTACTGGTCGCTCTCGACCGGGATACCGGTGTTGTTGGTGGAGATCGGGTCGGCCACTGCGGGTCTCCTTCGCGCGTCGCGGCGGGGCGCGGCGGACGGGGTCCGCGTGCGCGCCCCTGGTGCGGGAGCCGCTCGGGGTGCCTGGCGGGTCCCGGCCTCACACCTCACGCGGTGTGAGCGACCGGGTTCGCTCGGTACGGCTCCCGCTCAGCCTCGGGCGGCGCGCCGGGGGCGGCAACCCGGGGCCGGGAGCGCCTTCACCCGCTCGGGTGAGAAGCGGCGCGGAAGGACGACGGCCGGGGGCGGGGGCGGGGGACACTGCGGGTTTCCCGCCCCCGCCCGCCCCCGCCCCGCCCCCGGGGAGCCGCGCCTTCCCCCGAGGAGTCCCCCGTGCCCCGTACCGCCGCGCTCCTGCTCTGCGCACTCCTCGCCGCGCCCGCCCTCACCGGCTGCGGGGGTACGGGAGCGCCGCGCGCCGGGCTCTACGCGGCCGACGACGAGGCCGCGCCCGCGTCCCCCGCGCCGCTCGCCTCGCTCCCAGCGCTCTCGCGGCCGGCCGTCTCGCTCCCGTCCCTCGCGCTCCCGCTCCCGTCCGGCACCCCCGTGCCCGCTCTCGGCCGCCGCGTCCTCGCGACGGTCCGCAGCGGCCGGGACCGCTTCCTCGTGTACGTGGCGGGGGACGGGCGCTGCGGCGTCGTGGGGCGGCGTACGGGCTCGGCGCGGCCCCTCGTCGACCTGCGCACCGAGATCCCGCCCGCCGACGAGCCCGTCGAGTACCCGCTCGGCCCCTCCGCGCGCACCCCCCGGGGGCCGGTCTTCGCGGAGATCTGGTGCGGGCGCGCGACGGTGCTCGTGCGGTACGGCCTCGGGCCGGGCGCGGGGCGGACGCGGGTCACGGGCGAGGCGGACGCGGCGCTGGGGCCGGGGCACACGGTGATCGCGGCGGTGGGGAGCCCCGAGGTGCGCGCTGAACTGCTGCGGACGGCGCGGGAGTGAGCGGGAACACCCGCCGCGGACGGCTCGTTCTCCTGCCGGGGGAGGAAAGATCCTCCCCAAGCACTAGAGTCTTCCTTTTGCCTAAGCATTACTCTGGAGCGCAAGGCCACACAGGGTGGCCATGGAGGAGTGAGATGAGGAGCAGCAACCCGGTCTTCTCGCGACGGGGCTTCAGCCGCGACAACGGTTCCGCGGGCTTCAACGCCGCGCCGCAGGCCGGGGGAGCAGCAGTCGGGACCGCCCCGGGCCCGGTCACGGGGAACCCGTACGCGGACGCCCCGGCGACCGATCCGTACGCGAACAACCCCTACGCGCAGGCGGACGTCCAGTACGGCGTCCCGCAGGCCCCGCCCACCGCCGACCGCATGACGATGGACGACGTCGTCACCCGCACGGCGGGCACCCTCGGCACGCTCATCGTCTTCGCGGCGCTCGCGTGGGCGGTGCTGCCCGTCGACGAGGCGAACCTCGGCAAGTCCTACGGCATCGCGATCGGCGCGGGGCTCGTGGCGATGGTCCTGGGGCTCGTGCAGTCCTTCAAGCGCAAGGCCAGCCCGGCGCTGATCCTCACGTACGCGGCGCTCGAGGGCGTCTTCCTCGGCGTCGTGAGCAACGTCGTGGACACGCACATCGCCGACGGCGCGGCCATGCAGGCCGTCATCGGCACGATGGCGACGTTCGTCGCCGTCCTCGTGGCGTACCGGACGGGCCTGATCCGGGTCAACCGGCGCTTCGTGGGCTTCGTGATGGCCGCCGCGATGGGCTTCGTGCTCCTGATGGCGGTCAACCTGCTCTTCGCCGCCTTCGGCGGCGGTGACGGCCTCGGCTTCCGCAGCGGCGGCCTCGGCATCCTCTTCGGGATCATCGGCATCGTGCTCGGCGCGCTCTTCCTCGCGCTGGACTTCAAGCAGGTCGAGGACGGCATCCGCTACGGGGCGCCGAAGCAGGAGTCGTGGCTGGCGGCGTTCGGGCTGACGCTGACGCTCGTGTGGATCTACATGGAGTTCCTGCGGCTGATCGCGATTCTCCAGGGCAACGACTGACCGCCTTCGGCGGGGCGGGAGGGGCTGTCACCTTGCGGGGTGGCGGCCCCTTCCGCGTCTTCCTGGGGCTCCGCCCCAGACCCCGCTCCTCAAGCGCCGGAGGGGCTGGATCTTATGCCCGGGGCGCTCGGTCAGAGTCCTGCCTCGGTGCGCGCCTCGGAAACGAGGGCTGTCGCCTCTTCGGTTTCTCCGGGGGTGCGCAGGACCTGTGCGAGGTCGTGGGCCGCGACCGTCAGTTGGTCGGAGACGGCGAACATGCCGGCGTCCGGCATCACGCGGGGCTCGGTACCGGGTTCCTCGCGCTCCTGGGCGCGGGCGGCCAGCTCCTGGGCCAGGGCGAGGGCGCGGGCCGCCGCGCCGCGCTGGAGGCGGCTCTGGGGGGCGGCGCGCAGGCGGTCGGCGAACTGCTCGACCGCGCTGAGGAACGGGGACGTATCTAGCACCCCCCGAGCGTAGCGGGCGAACACCACCCGGCCCCTCGGGGCGCCTCCCGGCCTCGGGCCGGGGCTCCATGGGGCGGGGGTCCGGGGCTCCATGGAGCGGGGTCCGGGGCGGAGCCCCGGGGTAACTCACGTCGAGGTGATCACGCGGTCCGCCAAGAGGTAGACGTTGCGCTCCCCGCAGCCGAACGTCAGGGCGAAGGCGCCGGACACGCCCGAGCCGCCCAGCAGGAAGGGCTCGCGCCCCTCCCGTACCGCCTCGGCCAGGAACTCCGCCGTCTCCCTGTGGCCCGGCGTCGCGCACAGCGTCGTGCCGTCCACGAAGACGTAGACGTCCAGCGTCCCGAGCGGTCCGGGACGGACATCCGCCAGCGTCGTCCGCGCGGCGGCCAGCGCTTCGAGGCGCGCCACCGTCGCCGCGTGGTCGCCGATCGGGTTCGGCTGCGAGGGGACGAAATCGGGGTGCGAGGGGTGGCGGCGGCGCGCGGCGGCGAGCTCGGCGGAGTCCTCCGGGTACTCCGGCTCCGGCTCGGGCTCGTGCTCCTCGTCCCGGCTCCGCGCGAGCAGCTCGTCCAGCTCCGCGAGGTCGAAGCCCGTGCCGAGGCCGTGCACCTCGGCGAAGGCGTCGAGGCCCGCGACGTCGGCGGGGCGGGGCGCGTACAGGTCCTCGGCGCCCGCCGGGAGGCCGCCGCCCGGCTCACCGGTCTCCCGCACCTCCTGCGCGGCCCAGAAGGCCCGCGCCTCGGCGAGTTCGCGCTCGCGCTCCTCCGCGAGGGCGTCGGCGACGGCCGCCCTTATGGTGTCGGCGTCCGTACGGGCCGCGGGGACCTGCGCGTGCGGTGCGGGGACGGCGCCCCGCAGCAGCTCGGCGCGGAGCGCGGCGAGCTCGCGGCGCAGGGCCTGGGCCACGCGCAGCGCGACGAGCCCGACGACGACGGCGGCGGCCGTGACGATGAGCAGGGCAAGAGGCAGGGCGCTCACTGGCGTTACTCCTGATTCCGACGGGACCCCCGAACTGTCCACCCTCAGCTTGGCGCCTGACAGGGCCCGCTGTCAGTGCCTAATGTCACCAGTTGGGTGGATATGCACCCTCGATGCTTGCCGGTTCAACCATGCTGACCTGCGCAAACAGTTCTCCCCCGGGATTTGTGTCACATCCCGGGGGAGATCGGGTCACGAATTGATCAGGTGCGCGCGGGGTGTTGGAGCGTACGCGGAGCGTGCGGGGCGCGCGGCGCGTGCGCGGCGTACGGGGCGCGCGGGGGTGGTCAGCTCAGGCGCTCGATGACCATCGCCATGCCCTGCCCGCCGCCGACGCACATCGTCTCCAGGCCGAACTGCTTGTCGTGGAAGCGCAGGCTGTTGATGAGCGTGGTCGTGATGCGCGCGCCCGTCATGCCGAAGGGGTGGCCGACCGCGATCGCGCCGCCGTTGACGTTGAGCTTGTCGAGGTCCACGCCGAGGTCGCGGTAGGAGGGGATGACCTGCGCGGCGAACGCCTCGTTCATCTCGACGAGGTCGATGTCGCCGATCGAGAGCCCGGCGCGCCGGAGCGCCTGCTTGCTCGCCTCGACGGGGCCGAGGCCCATGATCTCGGGGGAGAGGCCCGAGACGCCGGTCGAGACGATGCGGGCGAGCGGGGTCAGGCCCAGCGCGGCGGCCTTCGTGTCGCTCATGATGACGAGCGCGGCGGCACCGTCGTTGAGCGGGCAGCAGTTTCCGGCCGTGACGCGGCCGTCGGGGCGGAAGACGGGCTTGAGGCCCTCGACGCCCTCCAGCGTGACGCCCGCGCGCGGCCCGTCGTCCTTGCTGACGACCGTGCCGTCGGGCGTCGTGACGGGGGTGATCTCGCGCTCCCAGAAGCCCTTCGCGATCGCCTGCTCGGCGAGGTTCTGCGAGCGCACGCCGAACTCGTCCATGTCGCGGCGCGTGACGCCCTTGAGCAGCGCGAGGTTCTCGGCGGTCTGGCCCATCGCGATGTACGCGTCCGGGACGAGGCCGTCCTCGCGCGGGTCGTGCCACTCGTCCGCGCCGTTCTCCGCGACGGCGGCGGTACGGGCCTCGGCCTCGGCGAAGAGTGGGTTGCGCGTGTCGGGGAGGCTGTCGGAGTTGCCCTTGACGAAGCGCGAGACGGTCTCGACCCCGGCCGAGACGAAGACGTCGCCCTCGCCCGCCTTGATGGCGTGCAGCGCCATGCGCGAGGTCTGGAGCGAGGAGGAACAGTAGCGGGTGACGGTGAGGCCGGGCACGTAGTCCATGCCGAGCTGTACGGCGACGACGCGGCCCAGGTTGTTGCCCTGCTCCCCGCCGGGCAGCCCGCAGCCGAGCATGAGGTCGTCGATGTCGTGCGGGTCCAGCTCGGGCACCTTGTCGAGCGCGGCCCGCACGATGGTCGCGGTGAGGTCGTCGGGCCGCAGGTCCTTGAGCGACCCCTTGAACGCCCGCCCGATCGGGGAGCGGGCGGCGGAAACGATGACGGCTTCGGGCATGGCGGGCTCCTCGGGCAGCGGCAACGGCGACGACGCTTGTGAAGCTACCGGCACGTAGAGCGGGGGTCACGGGGTGCGGGGTGTGACACGGGCCGCATTTCTAAGCGCTTGCTCATGGCTGGGGCGGGGGTGGGTGGCCGGGGGCCGGGGGCCTTCTGGGGCGCTGCCCCGGACCCCGCTCCTCAAGCGCCGGAGGGGCTGAATCTTGTGGTTGCGGTGGAGTTGCCGGTGCCCCCCTCCGGCGATCGAGGAGCGGGGTCCGGGGCGGAGCCCCGCCTGCGCAGGAGGGCGAGGGGGCTGCGGCGACCGCCGTGCGAGGGCATCGCCGCGACCTCCGTACCGCCGGAGGCCGCCGCCTCCGCCGCCGCCTTCGCGACGGGGAGCACGCCCTCGTCCGCGGCCGGGTCCTCCGGCCACACCCCGAGCGCCGCGCACAGCGTCGGCAGGACGGCCATCGCCGCCGTCGCGTACCCCTCGACGGACGGGTGGTACTTGTCCGGGCCGAACATCTCCCGCGGGTTCGCCTCGAACTCCGGGCCGAGGAGGTCGCTCAGCGACACCGTCCGGCCGCCCTGTTCCACGACCCCGATCGTCTGCGCCGCCGCGAGCTGCCGCGAGACGCGGCGGGCCATCCACCGCAGCGGCTGGTACACGGGCTCCACCGTGCCGAGGTCGGGGCACGTGCCCACGACCACCTCCGTACCGGCCGTGCGCAGCCTCCGCACCGCCGCGTTGAGCAGCTGCACGGAGCGCATGGGCGGCATGTGGTGGGTCACGTCGTTCGCGCCGATCATGACGCAGCACACGTCGGGGACCCCGTCCGGGTCCGAGACGACGAGCGAGACCTGCCGGTCGAGGTCGTCCGAGCGCGCGCCCGGCAGCGCGATGTTCCGCAGCTCCACGGGCCGCTCCGCGACCGCCGCGAGCCCCGAGGCGAGCAGCGCGGCGGGCGTCTGCCTGGCCCGGCGCACCCCCTGCCCGGCGGCGAGCGAGTCGCCCATCATCGTGAAGCGGATCGGGGGCCGCTCGGCCCCGGGGCCGTCGGCCGCCAGCGTGCGCCCGTAGCGGCCGTCCGCGTGCGGCGGCACCACCATCTCGCCCACGCCCACGTTCCGCTTCGCGAGCTGGACCTCCGCCAGGAGCAGTCCCACCCCGGCGACCCCGAGCAGCCCGATCCCGCTCCCGCCGTACGCCGCACCCGCGGCGATCCTCCGTGCCACCCTCGCCCTCGACGACATGCGACGCAGCACCTCCTCGTAGCCGTACACCCACTCAATGCCCCGCGGGCGGGGTGTGCCAATCGCGAATACGGAGGACGGGGCAAGGCGGCGGCCACGCCCCGTAGGCTGTCGTGACTCGGAACGAGCTGTACGAGCCCCCTAGACGCGCAAGCCGGAGACAACGGTGCACATCCACGACTCGATGATCGACCTCGTCGGCAACACCCCGCTGGTGAGGCTCAACCGCGTCACCCAAGGCATCCAGGCGACCGTCCTGGCCAAGGTCGAGTACTTCAACCCCGGCGGCTCCGTGAAGGACCGCATCGCGCTGCGCATGATCGAGGCGGCCGAGGAGAGCGGGGCGCTGCGGCCCGGTGGCACGATCGTCGAGCCGACGAGCGGCAACACCGGTGTCGGTCTCGCGATGGTGGCCCAGCAGAAGGGCTACAAGTGCGTCTTCGTGTGCCCCGACAAGGTCTCCACGGACAAGATCAACGTGCTGCGCGCCTACGGGGCCGAGGTCGTCGTCTGCCCCACCGCCGTGGACCCCGAGCACCCGGACTCGTACTACAACGTCTCCGACCGCCTCGTGCACGAGATCCCCGACGCCTGGAAGCCCGACCAGTACTCCAACCCGAACAACCCGCTCTCGCACTACCACTCCACGGGTCCCGAGCTGTGGGAGCAGACGGAGGGGCGGATCACGCACTTCGTCGCGGGCGTCGGCACCGGCGGCACGATCTCCGGTACCGGCCGGTACCTCAAGGAGGTCTCGGACGGGAAGGTGCGGATCATCGGCGCGGACCCTGAGGGCTCGGTGTACTCGGGCGGCTCCGGGCGCCCGTACCTCGTCGAGGGCGTCGGTGAGGACTTCTGGCCGAGCGCGTACGACCGCACCGTCACGGACGCCATCGTCGCCGTCTCCGACAAGGACTCGTTCCAGATGACCCGCCGTCTCGCCAAGGAGGAGGGCCTGCTCGTCGGCGGCTCCTGCGGGATGGCCGTGGTCGCCGCGCTGGAGGTGGCGCGCGAGGCCGGGCCCGACGACGTCGTGGTGGTGCTGCTCCCCGACAGCGGGCGCGGCTACCTCAGCAAGATCTTCAACGACGAGTGGATGAACGACTACGGCTTCCTCGACGAGGCGGGCGAGCACCCGCGCGTCGGCGACGTCCTCAAGTACAAGGAGGGCCCGCTGCCCTCGCTCGTCCACATGCACCCCGAGGAGACCGTGGGGCAGGCGATCGAGGTGCTGCGCGAGTACGGGGTCTCGCAGATGCCGATCGTGAAGCCGGGCGCGGGCCACCCGGACGTCATGGCCGCCGAGGTCGTCGGCTCCGTCGTGGAGCGGGAACTGCTCGACGCGCTCTTCGCACAGCGGGCCTCGCTCGGCGACCCGCTCGACAAGCACATGTCCGCGCCGCTCCCACAGGTCGGCTCGGGCGAGCCCGTCGCCGACCTCATGGCGGTGCTCGGCACGGCGGACGCGGCGATCGTCCTCGTGGAGGGCAAGCCGACCGGCGTCGTGAGCCGGCAGGACCTGCTCGCCTTCCTCGCGCGTGAGGCGGGGAAGTAGCGGGGGCAGTCGCCGGGGAAGTGGTACGAGGCCGTCACGTGCGCGCAGCGCGTCGTTAACACGGGTCCGGCAGATTGGTGGTTGTCGGCAGGGAGGGAGCGGCTCCCCTTCCGGGCCGGCAACCGATACGGCGTTTTGGACCTCCGGAGCGGCTCCCGGACCTCCAACGCCAGTGGGACGTGGCCCGGGCCTGACCCGGGCTCGCGTTCTCCGCGGGGACCGCCGTCGTCCCGCCCCCCGGTCGCGAGGCCGGGGGTGCGGCGGTCCTCGCGCTCGGTTGCGGCCGGGGCTCCGCCCCCCGGCTCCGCCCGTTCTTCGGGGCTCCGCCCCGGGCCCCGCTCCTCAAACGCCGGAGGGGCTTGGTTTCGGCTCAGCCTTCAGGGCCGGAGGGGCTGGAAATGTGTGTCACACGGGCCGCCACGTTCACTCCCACGATGCCCGCCCAGGCCACGATGAGGCCCGCCGTGCCGCCCTGGGCCGAGGCGATCGCCGAGAGGGGGATGGCGAGGACCAGGGAGATCAGGGCGAAGGCGTACTGGTGCAGCCAGGGGCCGGACCGGCCGCGCGGGTGGCCCGGGGACGAGCCCCTGGCCACGACGACCTGTTGTTCGGCGAGGCCGCGGCGCACGCGGCGGTCGATCGTCTCGTCCACCCGGCGCTCGACCTTCTCCAGGAAGGAGTCGATCAGCGCCGTGTCGTACTCCTCGCCCAGCTCGCGACGGGCCTGGAGGGTCGCGTCGAGTTCCTTGCGCAGTTCGCGGTCAGAGGTCTCCATACCCCGTGAGCGTACGGAGCGGCGGGCCACCGCACACGGGGGGAATCCCCCCTCTTCGCACGGTGGCCCGCCCTGCCCCGGCACCCTCAGGTCTGGGGCTTCTTGCCGTGGTTCGCGGCGTGCTTGCGGCGGGCCTTCTTCTTGCGGCGTCGCTTGGAGGACATGCGCGCTCCTTTCAGGCGGTACGGGTTTCGCCGCCGTACGGGACGGTTCGTACCCGTTCGTATCCTTGCCGCCGGGGCGCCTGCCCGCATCCCGGGGGCCGCAATCCCCGGGAATCCGGGCCGATTTCCCCGTACCGCATATATCCATGCAGCCGTCTGCTTAACTGAATGGCATGAGCGAGAGTGCCGCCGCACGGCTTCAGGCCCTGTTCGACGGGAAACGCCTCACCCCCACGCAGCGCCGCATCGCGCACTGCATGGTGCGCGGGGCCGCCGAGGTGCCGTACCTCTCCAGCGTCGAGCTGGCCGAGCTGGCGGGGGTGAGCCAGCCGTCCGTGACGCGCTTCGCCGTCGCGCTCGGCTTCGACGGCTACCCCGCGCTCCGCCGCCACCTGCGCGAGAGCACCCCGGCGAGCGAGTCCACGGCGCCCGAGAGCGAGCCGAACGAGTACCAGCAGGCCGTCGCGGGCGAGATCGAGAACCTGCGCCGCCTCGCCGACCTCCTCGCCGACCCGGCCCCCGTGGAACGCGCGGGCGCCCTCCTCGCCGCCTCCCGCCCGCTGCCCGTCCTCGGGCTGCGCGCCGCCGCCTCGCAGGCGTTCGGCTTCTCGTACTTCGCCGCGAAGGTCCACCCCGACGTCCGGCTCCTCGACGAGGGCGGCACGATGCTCGGCGACCGGCTCGACGCCGCGCGCCGCGCCGGGGCGAGCACACTCCTGTGCTTCGCGCTGCCGCGCCACCCCCGTGAGGTCGTCGAAGCGCTCGCGTACGCGCAGAGCCTCGGCCTCACCGTCGTCACCGTCGCCGACTCCTCCTTCGCCCCCGTCGCCGCCCACTCCGACCTCCTCCTCCCCGCCGCCGTCGGCACCGGGCTCGCCTTCGACACCGCGTGCGCCCCGATGCTCCTCGGCCGCGTCCTCCTGGAGGCGATGGCCGACCACATCCCCGGCGCGGAGTCCCGCCTGGAGGAGTTCGACACGCAGGCGGCGGCGCGCGGCCTCTTCGCGGACTGAGCCGCCCGCCGCACCCGCTCTCAGCCTCCCCTCATCAAGCCCCGTTAGCGTCGCTGCCCGCACAGGCGTACGGCTCGCGGGAAGGGGACGACGGTGGCGAGAGGCGGTACGGGACGGGGCAGGCGCGCACTCGTCCGGGTCACGGTGGTGGTGCGCGCGGGCGCGGCACCGCTGTGGTGGTGGGGTGTCCTCGCGGCGGCAGCGGGGCTCGTCCCGCCCGGACTCACCGGGCGCCGGATCGGCCTCTACGGCGGCGTGCTCCTGTACGCACTGGCCGCCGCGCTCACCGCGTACGCCCGCCGCGCCCGCTACCGCGCCGGGCGGGCGGGGGCCGTGCGGGCCGCGCGGGACGACATCCTGCGCGATCGCGCGGTGACGGTACGGGCCTGGCGGCGCGGGCACCGCTGGTGGCTCGTGCTGGCCGTGCTCGCGGCGCTCGGCAGCGCCTTCGCGGTCCCGGCGGTCGGCGGGCTCGTCCTGGCGGGCTGCGGGACCGGGCTGTGGCTCAAGGCGCGGTGGCTCGGGCGCGCGGAGCGGCGCGCGGAGGCGCTGTACTGGCTTCCCGCGGACCGGCTCGGCGGGCGCGGGGGCGGCCCCGTGTCCCGTACCACCGGGGGCTGGGCCACGACGGGGACAGGGGCGGGCGACGCCGCGCCCGGCGGGGCACGGCGTCGCTGAGGCCCTTGGCCCGAAGAGGCGTGCTCAGACCTCCAGTTCGGCCTCGATCTTCTTCAACTGGTGGCGCGCCATCGCGAGGTTGGCGCGCGTGTTGTCGAGGACGAGGTACAGGAAGAGGCCGTTGCCGCCCTTCGCCTTGAGCAGCCGGATCATGTGGTACTGCGTGCCGAGCGTGATGAGGATGTCCTCGATGCTGTCCTGGAGCCCGAGGTGTTCCATCGTGCGGAGCTTGGCGCGGACCACGTCGGTGTTCCCGGCGGCGGCGACCTCCAGGTTGAAGTCCTTGCCGCCGCCCATCGTGCCGAGTGCCATACCGCTCGTGTAGTCGACGAGGGCGACTCCGACAGCCCCGTCGATCGATGCCATCGCGTCCTTGAGGGAGGCTTCGGTGTTGGCCATGAGTCGCTACATCCTTTCCGTGGCCGGCCTCGGTGACCGGACCGTCTCTCGCTGGTCGGCGACGCGTTCGAGCGCCGCGTCGACCAGTTCGCCGATCCGGCTCGCGGATCGGCGTCCTTCCAGGTGGAGCCTGCCGACGTTGACGCGCGCGTCGGCCAGGAGCGTCAGCACGGCGGCACCGCCCGCGGCGTAGGTCGCCACGTAGCCGCGCTCGCCGCGCACGAGCAGTTCGCGCAGACCGCCGCGCCCCGTGGCCTCGGCCATCCGCAGCGCGACGCCGAGCGAGGCGGCGGTGAGCGCGGCGAGGCCCTCCGCCTCGACGCCCGGGGTGTCCTGGGCGAGCACGAGCCCGTCCACGCTGCCCGCGAGCGCCCCCGTCAACTGCGGTACGCGAGCCCGCAACCGGTGCAGTTCGTCGAGGACTTCGGCCTCCGCCGACATGAGTTGTCTCCTTTCGGCGCGTTGTCTCAGCCCACGGATCACAGCGCGGCCTCCAGCGCGTCGCGCAACCGGCGCAGGAGGGCGATGTCGGGGTCCTGCACCCGGGGCAGCACCCCGCCGCCCAGGTGGGGGCGGGGGCCCGCGAGGGCGCCGGGCGGGGTCCCGGGGGCGACCGGCGTGCCGGGGGTCGCCGCGTGCCGGGGCCGCTCGGCGCGGCGCGGGGCCCGGACGGGGCCGACGAGCCCCGCCGCCGCGAGCCGCCGCAGGTCGACGAGCGTGTGGTAGGCGGGCCTGCCCAGCTCGCGGGCGATCTCCGGCGCGGTGCGGTGGCCGTCGACGAGCGCGAGGACGGGGCGGCGGCGCGCGCTCACCGCGACCGGGCCGCCCGTCGCGAGCCGCCGCAGCGGCGCGTGGTCGAGCGCGTCCGAGGGGTGCAGCCGGTCGAGGAAGGTGCGGCGGCGCAGGCACTCGCGCTCGACGGCACCCGCGTCCACGGGATGCGCGACCGCAAGGGGGTGCGCACTCCCGTACCGGAAGCGCGCGGGGCCGCCCGCGGGGGCGAGCGCGAAGTACGCGGCGTCGTGGAGCGCGCCGAGGTGGCACAGCTCCAGCGTCCCCGCGCCCACGAGCCCGGCGTCGAGGAGGCCGCGCACGACCTGGCCCGCGTCGCCGCCCCCGGCGCGCGCGGCGGCGAGGGCCGCCGCCGGGAGGGTGCTGCCGCTCGTCAGGAGCACGTCGAGCGGCGGCGAGTCGGGGGCCTCGGCGTGGACGATCCTGCCGTCCACGAGGTGGAGCCGGCCCCGGTCGCGGCCCAGGGTCCCGGTCGCGCCCTCCTCGGCGAGGCGGCGCAGGAGCGGGGAGACGGTCACCGCCTCGGTCGTGAGCGTGTCCACGGTCACAGCACCAGCCGTTCGGCGATCTCCCCGATGCGGATGCGGGCGAGCGCGAGATTGCCCTCGTCGCGGTCGAGCCACAGGTGCATGAAGACGCTGCTGTCGAAGGTCGTCCGCACGAAACGGATGATGTGGTAGCTGTCGCGGTTCGTGACGATCACGTCCTCCACGGGCAGCAGTTGATCGACCTGGCCCACGTGGTGTCCCCGGCCGGCCGGCCCGCCCGCGACGTCCGGGAGCGGCACCTGTGTCGTCGCCGCGAAGGCGCGGTGCTCGGCGGCCATGCGCGCCAGTTCGGCGGCCTCGGCCGCGGTCGCCTCGTGATCGCCGTTGGGGGATTCGCCGATCGTGCCGAGGGCGAGTCCGCTGATCCAGTCGACGACACCGGCACCCCGCGCACCCGGGAGCCTCATGGCGTCCAGCAGACACTCGTCAATTCCTGGCACGCGGAACGTCACCTTCCCCGACCCGAAGTACGGCTTGTGAGCACGACGTTACGCAAGGACTCACCCGGTTGGGGGAGTTCTGGCATTTTCCAGCGGAACATGCGCGCGCCCCCTATCCTCACGTCACCTGCCGCACCCAACGCCCCGAGGGACGCGCTCCGTTCACCGGCCGGAGCGGCCCGGAAACCCGTGGGGAGAGCGTGCGGGGACGAGGGGCGGGCCCGGGGCGGAAAGGGGGAAAAGGGGGCGGGAGCGGGGGAGTTCGGGTATTTTCCGCGCGACGCGGACATCGGCGCGGTGACGGGTGACGGGTGACGGGTGACGGGCGCGCGTGCGGTGCGACCGCGTCAGGCCGCGGACGGCCCTACTCCTCGGCGCCCCGCACCCAGGGCCCCAGCTTCTCCGGATTGCGGATCACCCAGATCCGCGCCACGCGGCCCGCGTCCAGCTCGAAGGCCGCGACCGTCCGTACGACCCCGCCCTGCGAGGCCGCGAGCCCCGGAAGCCCGTTGACGTCGCACAGCCGGAGCGAGAGCCCCGGCGCCCGGTCCGCGATCGCGACCATGTAGCGGGCGATCCCGGCGGCGCCCTCGACGGGGTGGAGCGCCGCGCCCGCCAGGCCCCCGCCGTCCGCCGTCATCACGGCCGCCGGGTCGAGGAGGCCGACGAGCGCGGGGATGTCCCGCGACTCCCACGCCTCCTTGACGTGCCGCACGACGGCCGCGCGGTCCGCGAGCGGAACGGGACCGGCGCTCCGCGCCGCACCGAGCCGCCGCCGTCCCGAGGAGGCGAGCTGGCGGCACGCGGCGGCGCTGCGGCCGAGGACACCGGCGATCTCGGCGAAGGGGTAGCGGAAGACGTCGTGCAGGACGAAGGCGACCCGCTCGGCGGGCGTCATCGCCTCCAGGACCACGAGGAAGGCCATCGACACGGACTCGTCGAGCACGATCCGCGCGGCGGGGTCGTCGGGGTCGGCGGCGTCGGGCGCTCCGGGGAGCGGCTCGGGCAGCCACGTGCCGACGTACCGCTCCCTGCGCGCCCGCGCCGAGCCGAGCACGTCCAGGCAGACCCGCGCCGTCACCGTCGTGAGCCACGCGCCCGGCGCCAGAACGGCCGCGCGCCGCGCGGGCGCGAGCCCGTACCAGCGCGCGTACGCCTCCTGCACCGCGTCCTCGGCCTCGGTCAGCGAGCCGAGCAAGCGGTAGGCGACGTTGAGGAGTTGACCGCGTTCCCCGGCGACCCCGCGCGCGTCCGTGCCCGTCTCCGCGTCCATGTCCCGTCCCCCGCCTCACATTTCGCGGGCCCGTCTCGTCGGACCGGTGAGACCTTACCGACCGACCCGCACAGGGGGACCCCATGACCGCGCAGACGGTGACCGCGCCCACCTCCCACGAGCGCTTCCTGCGCCTCGCGCTGGCCCTCCAGACGCTCACGGTCCTCTTCCAGGCCGTCTCCGCCGGGCTCCTCCTCACCGCCCCCTACGGCGAGACCCTGCACAGCGTCGGCGCACGCGTCATGTACGCGGCGGCGATGCTCTACGTGCTCGCGGCCGTCCTCGCCTGGAAGCCGGGCGGCGCCTCGCCCCGCCAGATCTGGTGTGCGACCGGCTTCCTCGCCCTCGCCTCGGCGCAGGTCGTCCTCGGCATCCGGCACGTCGCGGAGGTCCATGTCCCGCTGGGCGTCACGATGTTCGCGCTGAGCGTGCTGGCGCTGGCGTTCCGGTGGGTGCCCTCGCGCCGGGACGTCACAGGTCGTCCGTGAGGGCACGGGTATGGGCCGCGCCCGACTCCGCCACGAACTCGGCGAGCGTCTGCGCGGCCCGCACGGTCGCGAAGCGCACGCCCTCCGCGCCCGCCGCGAACCCGTGAATCCCCGGGCGGGTCAGGCTGTCGTACGCCTGGTGGCGCGCGAAGCCGTATGCGCCCGTGTCGAGCACCGCGAGCCAGTCGCCCTGCTCCAGCTCGGGCAACTCGACGCCGGAGGCGAGGAGTTCGCCGTCGAACTGGGCGGGCCCCGCGAGGTCCTGGGCGAGCGCGGGGCCCTCCTTGGGCCGTCCCTGCGCGTCGTACGCGGCGAGCCGCCGCCCGCACGCGTGCCCCGCCATCCGCGTCCCGGCGTGCGTCACCGCGAGCCGCCGCCCGCCCATGGCCCGGACGTACTCCACCCGCGCGAGCAGGAAACCGTGGCCCGCGAGCAGCGAGCGCCCGAAGCCCGTCACGAGCGCGTACCGCCCGTCGAAGAGCCCCGGCACCGTCTCCTTGAGCAGCGCCGCGTACCCCGCGAAGTCCGCCCCGTCCCCGTCCCCGGTGTCCCCCTCGCGCGCTCCCGCCGCGAGCCCGCCGCCGAGCGCGAGCGCGTCGACCTGCCGCCGCCCGGCCGCCGCGTTGATCTCCTCGGCCAGCTCGTACACCTTCCGCACCCCCTCGGCGAGCCGCTCGGGGGCCACCCCGCCCGCGTTCTTCACCTCGGAGTGCGCGTGCAGCCGCGTCAGCCAGGGCCGCTCGGCGAACGCCGAGAGAATCCATTCGCGCGCGCCCTCGTGCCCGAGCGCCACCCCGAAGACCGCCCGCCGCTCCGCGCCCGCGTGCGGATCGACCCGCACCCCGAACGTCGAGGTCGCCGCGGCCTCGCCGCGCAGCGCGTCGAGCCGCTCCAGCTCCTGGGCGTCGTCCACGTCCACGAGCACCCCGCTGCCCAGCGCCTCGCGCAGCTCGGCGACCGTCTTCGTCGGCGAGTCGAGCACCGTGTGCCCCGGCTGCACCCCGGCGGCCCGCGCGAGCGCCAGCTCGGCCGCGCTCGCGACCTCGGCGCCGATCCGGTCCTCGTACAGCAGCCGCAGGACGGGCACGAGCGGCGTCGCGCGCACCGCGAAGGTGTGCCGTACGGCGGGTCCGCCCTCGGCGACGAGCGGGGCGAAGGCCGACTGGAGCGCGCGGGCCGTGCGGCGGATACCGGTCACGTCGAGCAGTCCGGCGAGCGGACGGTCCTCGCCGACGATCCCCTGCACGACCGCGGCCCGCACCGCGCGCTCCCGCCGCAGCCCGCCCTCGGAAGGGCCGCCCGTACCCTCCTCCGGCGCGGCTTCGCTCATGCCGTCATCAGACCACCGGGGGCGGCGGGGCGCGAAAATTGGTGGACCGTGCGGGGCGCGGTTGATGGGATGCCCGCCATGACGCCGGACGCGCGCACGACCCCCGAACCCCTTGTCCCGCCCCCGCCCCCGGACCCCGCGATCGACTTCTGGACCGGCGAGCGCGTACGCCTGCGGGCCGTCGAGCCCGAGGACTGGCCGCACTTCATGCGGTACGGGCAGCACTCGGCCCACGTGCGCTTCGGCGACCGCCTGGAGGTGCCGCGGTCGGCCGAGCGCCATCGCACCTGGCTCAAGGAGGCAGCGGCGAGGAAGGCGGAGGACGACACCTTCCACCTCGTCGTGGAGGACCGCGCGACCGGGGCCTGGGCGGGCACGGTCAGCACGCACCACGTCGAGCTGGGGCAGGGGAACTTCGCGTACGGGATCGAGATCGACCCCCGCTTCCAGGGGCGCGGCTTCGCGCGCGAGGCCGTCACGCTCGTCCTCCGCTTCATGTTCGAGGAGCGGCGCTACCACAAGGCGGTCGCGGAGGCGTGGGCGCACAACACGGCGTCGGTCGCGCTGCAACGCCGTCTCGGCTTCGTCGAGGAGGCGCGGCTGCGGGAGCACGACTACACGGAGGGGGCGTACCGGGACGTCCTTCTCTTCGGTCTGCTGAAGGACGAGTTCCGGAGCATGGATGCGGGGAACAAGGACTGAGCGGGCTCGCCCGGGGCACACTGCTCTACACACGTGTAGTAGAGCGTGGTGCCAAGCGGTCCGGCACCGCCGCACACCGAGCCGGCCACCGCGCCAGTCACCGCGACAACGGAGGAAGCAGAAGCCATGGAGATCTCAGGGTTCATCAGCGCCGTCATCATCGGCATCGTGATCGGCATCCTGGGCCGCCTGGTCGTCCCCGGCCGCCAGCGCATCGGCATCATCTGGACGATCCTGGTCGGCGTCGTCGCCGCCCTCGTCGGCACGTTCATCGCGGCGGCCTTCGACGTGGCCGACACGAAGGGCATCGACTGGATAGAACTCGCGATCCAGGTCGTGCTCGCCGGTGTCGGCGTGGCCGCCCTGGACCGCTCCAGGTCCACGCGCCGCTGACCCCACCGCGCCCGCCGAGGCCCCTGTCCGTAGGTACGGGCGGGGGCCTTCGTCGTGGGGGGCTTGGGCCGGGGGCCGGGGGCCGGGGGCCGGGGGTCGGGGGCCGGGGGGCTTGGGCCGTGCGGGCCTCGGGTGTGGCGGCCTTGGGCGAAGGCTCGGGTGGGCTTGGGGCGTACGGGCCTTGGGCGGGGGCCTCGGGTGTGGCGGCTTTGCGCGGGGGGGCTTTGCGCGTGGGGGCTTTGCGCGTGTGGGCCTTCGGAGTGGGGGTCAGTCGTAGGTCCAGCCGAAGGTCTCCATGGCGGTGTCGAACCACTCGACGAGCGTCGCGCCCAGCGGCTCCGCCACGTCCAGTACCGAGAACACGGCCACGCACCAACGCCCGCGCCCGCCCGGCACCTTCACGGCGTACGCGACCTCCCTCCCGGACACCGGCAGCCGCTCGCCCGCGGGAACGGGCCTCTCGCGCCGTACGCCCGGCCCGCCCGCCACCTCGGCGGCCTCCCACCCCGTACCGGGCACCCCGTCCCCCAGCCCGACGACCAGAGCGGCGGGCACCCCCGAACCGGCGGCGGGCCGGTACACATCCACCCCACCCGCGACACCCCCGAGAGCACCCCACCCCGCGCTGTCCTCGGCGGAGACCTTCTCCCACGGGGCGGTGAGGAAGAGCCGGTACCCGGTGACGGGCGGACGAGGGTCGGGACGCGGGGACGGAACGGCGGGCCGCGCTTGGGGGGCGGGGGGTTCCTGCGCGGGGGGCGGTTGCTCGGCGGGGGCCTCCCGCGCGGGGGGCGCTTGCCCGGCGGGTGGCGATTGCCTGGCGGGTCGTGTTTGCGCGGCGGACGGGTCCTGCGCGGCGGGCGGGTCTTGCGCGGCCGGGGGCTTTTGCTCGGTCGGCCGTGCCTGCCGCACGGGTCGTCCTTGCCGCACGTGCGGTCCTTGCTTTGAGGGTGGCGCTTGCCTGGCCTGGGGTTCCTGCTCGGTTGGCTGTGCCTGCCGCGCGGGACGTCCTTGCTCTGCGGGTGGCGCTTGTCTGGTCGGCGATGGTTGCTCGGCTGGCTGCTCCTGCCCGGTCGGCCGTGCCTGCGGCGTGAGCCATGCCTGCCGCACGTGCCGCCCCTGCCGTACGAGCCGTCCCTGCCGCACGTGCCGTGCTTGCCCGGCGGGTGGCGGTTGCCTGCGCGCCAGTGGTTGCTCGGCCGGTGGCTCCTGCCCGACCGGCGGCGTCTGCCCGGTCGGCCGTCCCCGCTTCACGGGCTGGTACTGCCCGGCGGGCTGCGCTCGCTCGGCCGGTGGCTGAGGTCCGGAGGGCTGGTCCCGTGCGAGCGGTGGCACTTGTCCGCCCGGCCGTCCCCGCCGCACAGGCCGGTCCTGCCCGGCCGCCGGTTCCCGCCCCACCGACCCTGTCACCCGTTCCGGCCTCGGCGCCGTCTCCGGCCCCACCACCCGCTCCTGCCCCGCCGCCCCTTCCCGCCCCATCAGCCGCCGCCCGTCCGCATCCGGTCCTTCATCTCCCCGTACCTACTGCCCGGTACCGAGTCCCCGCCCTTGTCCCCGAGGTCCAGTGCCGTGCTCCCGGCCCAGGAGCCCCGCATCTCCCGCAGCCTTTGCCGTGCCTCCGCCGCGCCCGCCCGCAGGTCGGCGTGCTCCGGGTGCCGCGCGCTCAGGTTCCGTACGTCCTTGGCGCGGCGGCCCGTGTCCACATCGCCCAGGGCGAGCCCCCGCTCGCGGCGGGTGATCTCGGGGAGGGGGGCCGCGCGGACCTCCTCGCCCGCGCGGAGCCCGGCGCGGCGGACCCGTTCCTCCAGCCGCAGCCGCCTCGCGCGGGCCGCGCGCCGCTTCGTACCGGAGACGCCCCCGCCCCGCCGCCGCGCCCGCCGCGCGGCAGCGCGCCGCGCCCCGCTCGTGGCGTCCCGCGCCCGCGCCCGCGCCGCGCCCGAGGCGAGCCCGGCCGCCGTCGTACGGGCCGAGTCCTGGAGCGCGCCGATGGCACGGGCGGCGCGTACCCCGTCGCGGGCGAACTTGAGGGCGGCGATGTCGAGGACGACGTCGAACCAGGAACACGCCCCCGCCCCGGCCTGCGCGAGATGGAGCGCGGCGACGGAGAGGCTCGCGCCGAGGGCGAGCGGCCCGAGGGCGGGGAAGAACATCGCGGCGAAACCGGCGAGGGTCGCCGCCCAGCCGAGCCCGTCGACGAGGTCGTCGAGGGTGTCGGAGGCGAGCACGCGCGAGACGAACGCCGCCGCGGGGATCGCGAAGTCGTCGTAGAGGGAGTCGGCGAGGGCGTCGTCGACGGCGGTACGGACGAGGCGCGCGTGGTGCGCGGCCTCGGCCTCGTACTCCTCGGTGAGGCGGGAGAGCCGGGCGCGGAGCGCGGCGAGCTCGGGTTCGGCCGCGGCGCGCGCCTCGGCGAGGAGGTGGGCGGCGGCGGAGCGGAGGTGGTGGAGGGTGCCGGCCCAGGCGGCGAGTTCGCGGTGGACGCGGGCGTAGCGGGTCGCGGCGGTGGCGAGCCGGGCGGCGAGGTCGTGGGCGTGCTCGCGCAGCGAGTCGGCGTACCGGCCGCGCAGCACCTCGTCGTCACCGATGAGGCGGAGCGCCTCGGCCTGTTCGTGGAGCCGCTCGGCGACGGTACGGAGGCGAGCGGCCTCGACGCGCAGCGTGTCGGGGTCGCCCGGGAGCGGGTCGTGGGCGCACAGCGGGTGCCAGTCGGTGGGAGGCCGGGGCACGGGGGGTCAGGGGCGCCGGGCGACGCGGGCGAGGTCGGCGTCGTGGGTGGAGAAGGAGTCACGGCTGTGGGCGAGGAGGCGTCCCACGGTGTCGAGGGAGGTGAGGAGGCGGCTGCGGTTGTCGTCCCAGTTGGCGGCGAACGCGCGGACGGCCGAGGCGAGTTCGGCGGAACCGACGAGGCGGGCGAGGTCGTCGGCGCGGTCGTCGATGTCGCGGAACTCGCGGTGGAGCCGGGCGAGCCGGTCGGCGGACCTGCCGAGCAAGGCGAGATCGACACGGAGGTCGGTCATGCGCGGCACGCTAGCCGACCCGGGCCCCTCCACCCGCCGCCCCGGCACCCGCACCCGCGCCCCCGCAAGGCGCCGCCGTGCCGCACCTCACCCGAAGGAGTGAGGAGCGCGGTCCACGGCGGGACGGGGCGAAAGGCGGCGACGGCAACGGCGCCCGGCCGCCTGCCCGGTGCCGCCCGCCCCCAGCCGTGCCGCCGCCGCGCGCCTCGTGCCGCCGCCCGCGCGCCCTGCGGCCCCTCACTCGCCCTTCGGAAAGTCCGCCGAGCGGCTCAGCTCCTCCCACTTCGCGTCCTCGGCGACGCGGCCCGACCAGGCGGCACGCCCGTACTCGTAGGCGTCGCTGCCGAGGAGGAGCCGGACGGGGGGCTCGTCGAGCGAGGCGACGGTGAGGATCGCCCGGGCGACGCGCACGGGGTCGCCGGGCGCGTGGGTGTCGAAGTTGTTCCGCAGCTTCGCGGCCTGGGCCATCAGGTCCTGGTACGGGGCACTGGCCTCCGGGACCTTCATCGAGGCGGCACCCCAGTCGGTCCGCATGCCGCCCGGCTCGATGACCGTGACCTTGACGCCGAACGAGGCCGTCTCCGCCGCCAGCACCTCCGAGAAGCCGCCCACGGCCCACTTCGCCGACTGGTACGCCGAGAGCCCCGGGCTCGCGACGCGCCCGCCGACCGAGGAGATCTGGATGATGTGGCCGCCGCCCTGCTTCCGCAGCACGGGGAGCGCCGCGCGGCTCGTGTACACGACGCCGTAGAAGTTCGTGTCCATCTGCCGCCGGAAGACGTCGATGTCGGTGTCCTCGATCGTGACGAGGTCCGCCTGCCCCGCGTTGTTGACGAGGACGTCGAGCCGCCCGAAGCGCTGGACCGCCTCGGCGACGACGCGCTCGGCGGCGGCCGGGTCGGTCACGTCGTGCCGGGTGGTGGCGAGCGCGTCCCCGTACGAGGCGCGCAGCTCGTCGAGCGTACGGGGATCGCGCGCCGTGGCGAGCACGCGGTGACCCGCCTGGAGCGCGGTCTCGACGAGCGCGCGGCCGAGACCGCGCGAGGAGCCGGTGACGAGGAAGACCTGGGACATGGAGGAGCCTCCGGGAGAGGGAGAGGTGTTTAACGCAATGCGAGTGCGTTATCTGCTCCCCACGCTACACCGCGTCGGCATTTAACGCACGCGACACGCGTTAAGCGCGGCCACCGCCGCCCGGACGCTAGATTTGGTTCCATGCCCACCCACCGCCGCGCCCGCTCCCAGGAGGCCAAGCAGCAGCGCGCCGAGGACCTCCTCGACGCGGCCCGCAGACTCGCGGCCGGGACCGGGGGAGTGCGGTGCCTCACGCTCGCGGCGGTCACGGAGGCGGCCGGACTCCACCCCTCGGCGATCCGCCGCTACTTCGACAGCAAGGAGGAACTCCTCCTCGAACTCGCCGAACGCGAGTGGGTGGACTGGCGCGAGGAGGTGCTGCGCCGCGCGAGGGCCGCCACGGGGCTCAGCCCCGAGGAGACGGCGGAGGCGCTCGTCTCGGGTCTCCTCGCGCGCCCCCTGCTGTGCGACCTCTTCACGCACATCCCGCTGAGCCTGGAGGGCGAAGTCCCCCTGGAGCGCGCCCGTCGCTACAAGGAGCTCTCCTTCGCCTCGGTCGTGGCGATGTCGGAGGCGCTCGCCGAGGCGGGCGCGATGACGGCCCCCCAGGTCGCCGACCTGATCGCCGCCACGGCCGCGCAGACCGCCCATGCCTGGCAGATCGCCCACCCCACGGCCACTCTCGCCACCCTCTACGAACAGCACCCCGAACTGTCGCACCCGGCGAGGGAGTTCGAGGCGCGGGTGCGCAGGCTGCTGAGAGCGACGGCGCGAGGACTGACGTACCCGGGCGAGGCCCCTCCCGTCCCGTGAGGCGCTTGAGGCCCGAGGCGCTTGAGGTGCTTGGGGCGCGCGGTGCTGCGAGCCCGCGCGCCGAATCCAGCCCCTCCGGCGTCTGAGGGGCGGGGTCCCGGGCGGCGCCCCGGAAGCCGGGGCCCGGGGCGGCGCCCCGCGAGGTCAGCCCCGCCCCGGCGCGATCCACGACGGAAGCACCGCCTCCACCGCCCCCATGAACAGCGCCACGTCCCGCTCCCCCCGGGGCGACCGCCCCCGCAGGGAGAGCCACGCCTCCATCACCCCCACCTGCCCCTGCGCCACGAACCGGCTCCACGCGTCGGCCCGCCACTCCGCGGGCCCCGCCCCCTCGGGCAGCACTCCAGGGTCCCGCGCCACGTACACCCGTACCGATGTCCGCAGGTGCTCCGCGAGCAGCCGGTGGAGGACCGGGCTCCGCTGCCCCACGAGCCCCACCGTGTAGACGGCCTCGTACCGCAGCACGTGCTCCGCGAGCGCCGCCGTCGCCCCGTGCCACGTCCCCGGCTCCGGCGGCGTCGGCGCCGCCGTCTCGGCGATCCAGGTGGCCCGGATCTCGTCCAGCTCCGCGTACAGCACGCGCGCGAGGACGTCCGCAGGGCTCGACGCGTGCTTGTAGAAGGTGGAGCGGTTGACGCCCGCGGCCCGTACGAGGTCCGAGACCGCGACCTCCTCGACGGGCCGCTCGGCCGCGAGCCGCAGCACGGCCTCGCTCAGCCGCGCCCACGTCCTGCGCACCCGTACGTCGGTGGGCGAGTGGTGCTGCGGCTCCTGCGTGCTTCCGGCCATCCCCGCAGGCTAGCCGACCACCGTGCCACGCCTGCGGCACGCCTCTCACATGCACAAAGCAACACCTGTCTCTTTTCTTTTCGGTCTCACGGTGCCACACTGAGGAAAGCGGCAGAGCAGCCCGAAACCGCATCAAACGGGCCCTGTCCGCGACCGCGCCCGGCGACCCTCGCGGGCCCCCGTCCCCCCTCGCGCGGCCTCTCGTTCCACCCGCCCGGCCACCGGCATCCGGCGGCGGGCACGCGACATAAGGAAGCGGCACATGAAGGCAGCAGTCACCAAGGGTCTGGGGCAGGGCTTCGTCGTCGAGGACGTCACGCTCGCCGAGCCGACAGGGCACGAGGTCAGGGTCGAGGTGCGGGCCTCCGGGCTCTGCCACTCCGACCTCAGCGTCGCGACCTTCCTCGGCGGCGAGTTCCCCGCCGTCCTCGGCCACGAGGTCGCGGGCGTCGTCACCGCGACGGGCCCCGACGTCACCCAGGTCAGCGTCGGCGACCACGTCGTCGGCAGCCTCATCCAGTACTGCGGCGCGTGCGTCAACTGCCTCGCGGGGCGTACGTACCTCTGCGAGCGCCCCGAGACGACGGTCCGCGCCCCCGGCGAGGCCCCCCGGCTGAGCTGGAACGGCGAGCCCGTCTGGAACTTCTCCGGGCTCAGCGGCTTCGCGCAGGAAGCGCTCATCCACGAGAACCAGCTCGGTGTCATCCCGGAGGAGATGCCCTTCGCACCGGCCGCGCTGCTCGGCTGCGGGGTCCTGACGGGGGCGGGCGCGGTACTCAACAGCGCGAACGTGCGGCAGGGCGAGACCGTGGTCGTCATGGGCGCGGGCGGCGTCGGGATGAACGCGGTGAGCGGCGCGCGGCTCGCGGGGGCGGGGCTGATCATCGTGACGGACATCGAGGACGGGAAGCTGGAGCGGGCGCGGGCCTTCGGCGCGACGGACGTCGTCAACTCCCGCACGAACGACCCCGTCGAGGCGGTCCGCGAGCTGACCGGCGGCGGCGCGGACCACGTCTTCGACTTCGTCGGCGCGCGGCCCGTCACCGCGCAGGGCTTCCAGATGCTCGGCAGGGGCGGCGGCCTCTACCTCATCGGGATCGCCGGTACGGACGCGGGCATCGACGTCAGCGCCCTGAGCGCGCTCACCTACTCGCAGAAGGTGCAGGGCGTCTACATGGGCTCCTCGCACCTCAAGCGGGACATCCCCTTCTACGCCTCGATGTACCTCCAGGGCCGGATGAACCTCGACGACCTGGTCTCCCAGGAGATCGCGCTCGACGAGATCGACGCCGGGTACGAGGCGCTCAAGGACGGCACGACGGCCCGGGTGGTCGTGACCGACCTCCTCCGCTGAGGGAGATCGTTCGTTCTGCTCGCGCGGAGTGATCGTGGCCATCATCTTTTCTTCACTTTTCCTGATGGCTACGATCACTTGCCGTACGCAGACGATCGATTCCGGGGAGTGGACACAGTGCGAGGACGCCGTCTCGGCAGGTGGGGGGCTCTGGCCGGCGCGGTGGTGCTCGGCGGCGCGCTCCTCGGTGCGGCGCCCGCGAGCGCGGCCGAGGAGGCCCCCGAGATCGTCGAGGGCGTGGACATGGGCACGCAGGGCCCCCTCGCGGAGACCGGCGCGGCGGACGGCATGGCGACCCGCGCGGCGGCGGAGACGACGGCCGCCCCCTCCTGCATCGGCACGACGGTCGCCTACGGCTCCACCGTGTGCTTCGCCCCGTACGGCGACGTGGTCTGGGTCCTCGACACCAAGAAGGACGGCATGTCGGCGGCGGGCGGCGTCTACACCGACTACGGCCGCGGCTCCCGCGTCTGCGTCAACAAGGCCGGCGTCGACCACTGGGTCAAGTGCGACTACGACTACTGGGAAAAGGGCAACATCCAGCTCCGCGCGCTGCGCTACGACTCCGGCACCGGCAAGTTCTACGTCCCGGACGCCTGGTCCGACTGGATTCCGGTCGACGGCAAGTACTGAGCCGCCGGGGTGCCGACGGGTGCGGGGCGGTGCGGCACACCGGGTGGCGCGAGCGCCTCTTGCGGGGGCATATGCCAGGTCTTCACCGGTACGGGCGGCACGCGGCCATTCGGTTGACTTCGCCGTCCGGTCGGCCCCCTCCGGGTCCCCCGGTCGGTCGACCGGCCCGCACCCCCGTTTGAACCCCGCCCCCGCAGGGGTAAGCTGTCGGGCCCGATTGGCTACCCGCTCGCTTCGTGTGGCACACTGACCAGGTTGCTCGGTTGAGTGCCGATGCTGCGCGCCTCCCGCCGGGAGGACCGGAAGCGAGTCCCACGGTACTCGTCGGCCCTGTTCAGGGCCGGACGTACGGGAATCTTCCGGGAAGCAAGGCGCGGTGCCGACCAGGCGCCCTGGTGGAGGCTCCTCCCCGAATCCCGCGGTCACGATCGCAAAACCCCAGCGGTTCGCTGTTGGCGGCAATGCGACACGCCCGACCGCGTGTGCCGGAGAGAAGCAGACAGGATCCCCAGGGCCGCAAGAGCGTGACGAGAGACAGGACTACCAAGTAGCCATGGCGGGACAGAAGATCCGCATCCGGCTCAAGGCCTACGACCACGAGGTCATCGACTCCTCGGCGAAGAAGATCGTCGAGACGGTGACGCGTACTGGTGCGTCGGTCGCGGGCCCGGTGCCGCTGCCCACTGAGAAGAACGTGTACTGCGTCATCAAGTCGCCGCACAAGTACAAGGACTCGCGCGAGCACTTCGAGATGCGTACCCACAAGCGCCTGATCGACATCCTCGACCCGACGCCCAAGACCGTTGACTCCCTGATGCGACTCGACCTCCCGGCCGGTGTCGACATCGAGATCAAGCTCTGAGGGCCGGTGATCTGAGAATGACGAAGCAGATCAAGGGCATCCTGGGCGAGAAGCTCGGTATGACGCAGGTTTGGGACGACAACAACCGCGTTGTCCCCGTGACCGTCGTCAAGGCCGGTCCCTGCGTCGTGACCCAGGTGCGTACGAACGACAGCGACGGCTACGAGTCGGTCCAGATCGCCTTCGGCGAGATCGACCCGCGCAAGGTGAACAAGCCCCTCAAGGGCCACTTCGCCAAGGCCGACGTGACCCCCCGCCGCCACCTCGTCGAGATCCGTACCTCGGACTCCTCCGAGTACACCCTCGGCCAGGAAGTCACCGCCGAGACCTTCGAGTCGGGCGTGAAGGTCGACGTCACCGGCAAGAGCAAGGGCAAGGGCTTCGCCGGTGTCATGAAGCGTCACAACTTCAAGGGCCTCGGCGCCGGGCACGGCACCCAGCGCAAGCACCGCTCGCCCGGTTCCATCGGTGGCTGCGCCACCCCGGGCCGCGTGTTCAAGGGCCTGCGCATGGCGGGCCGCATGGGCAACGAGCGGGTCACCACCCAGAACCTGACCGTCCACGCCGTTGACGCGGAGAAGGGTCTGCTGCTCATCAAGGGCGCCGTCCCCGGTCCGAACGGCGGCCTCGTCCTGGTCCGCACCGCGGCCAAGGGGGCCTGAGGTAACGATGAGCACTGTTGACATCCTTTCGCCCGCGGGCGACAAGGCCGGGACCGTCGAGCTCCCCGCGGAGATCTTCGACGCGAAGGTCAGCGTCCCGCTGATCCACCAGGTCGTCGTCGCTCAGCTGGCCGCTGCCCGCCAGGGCACGCACAAGACGAAGACGCGTGGCGAGGTCCGCGGCGGCGGCAAGAAGCCGTACCGCCAGAAGGGCACCGGTCGCGCCCGCCAGGGCTCGACCCGCGCTCCGCAGTTCGCCGGTGGTGGCGTCGTGCACGGTCCCGTGCCGCGTGACTACTCGCAGCGCACCCCGAAGAAGATGAAGGCCGCCGCCCTGCGCGGTGCCCTCTCCGACCGGGCCCGCAACGCGCGCATCCACGTCGTCTCCGGCGTGATCGAGGGCGAGGTCTCCACGAAGGCCGCGAAGACGCTGTTCGGCAAGATCTCGGAGCGCAAGAACCTGCTCCTGGTCGCCGAGCGCTCCGACGAGGCCGCGTGGCTCTCCGCCCGCAACCTGCCCCGGGTGCACATCCTGGAGCCGGGCCAGCTGAACACGTACGACGTTCTCGTCTCGGACGACGTGGTCTTCACCCAGGCCGCTTTCGAGTCCTTCGTCGCCGGCCCGCAGGCCAACGACAAGGAAGGGAGTGACGCCTGATGGCCACGCGTCACCCGAGCATCGCCTCGAAGGCGGCCAAGGCCGCCAAGGCCGCGCGCGTCGCCAAGGCGCGCCGCCACGAGGCCGAGGGCAAGAACACCGTCGAGACGCCGCTGAGCAAGAGCTTCACGGACCCCCGTGACGTCCTCCTGCGTCCGGTCGTCTCGGAGAAGAGCTACGCGCTGCTCGACGAGGGCAAGTACACCTTCATCGTCGACCCGCGGGCCAACAAGACCCAGATCAAGCAGGCCGTCCAGGCGGTCTTCGAGGTCAAGGTCACCGGGGTCAACACGATCAACCGCCAGGGCAAGCGCAAGCGCACCCGCACCGGCTTCGGCAAGCGTGCGGACAGCAAGCGCGCGATCGTGACCCTCGCCGAGGGCGACCGTATCGACATCTTCGGCGGTCCGACCTCCTGACGGAGGTCCGGATCGTTCGATATCGGACGAGGACTTAAGAATGGGTATCCGCAAGTACAAGCCGACGACTCCGGGCCGTCGTGGCTCCAGCGTCGCCGACTTCGTCGAGGTCACGCGGTCCACGCCGGAGAAGTCGCTGGTCCGCCCGCTGCACAGCAAGGGCGGCCGTAACAACGCCGGTCGTGTGACCGTTCGCCACCAGGGTGGCGGACACAAGCGCGCCTACCGAGTGATCGACTTCCGTCGTCACGACAAGGACGGCGTGCCGGCGAAGGTCGCGCACATCGAGTACGACCCGAACCGCACCGCGCGCATCGCGCTGCTGCACTACGCCGACGGCGAGAAGCGCTACATCATCGCGCCGCGCGGCCTCCAGCAGGGCGACCGGGTCGAGAACGGCCAGGGCGCCGACATCAAGCCCGGCAACAACCTGCCGCTGCGTCACATCCCGGTCGGTACCACGATCCACGCGATCGAGCTCCGTCCCGGTGGCGGCGCGAAGTTCGCCCGCTCCGCCGGTGCCTCCGTGCAGCTGCTCGCTCGCGAGGGCGCCATGGCGACCCTCCGCATGCCGTCCGGCGAGATCCGCATGGTGGACGCGCGCTGCCGCGCCACCGTCGGTGAGGTCGGCAACGCCGAGCAGTCGAACATCAACTGGGGCAAGGCCGGCCGCAAGCGCTGGCTGGGCGTGCGCCCGACCGTTCGCGGTGTGGCGATGAACCCGGTTGACCACCCCCACGGTGGTGGTGAGGGCAAGACCTCCGGTGGTCGCCACCCGGTCAGCCCCTGGGGTCAGAAGGAGGGTCGTACGCGCTCTCCCAAGAAGGCGAGCAGCAAGTACATCGTCCGCCGCCGCAAGACGAACAAGAAGCGCTAGGAGCGGGTTTAGATGCCGCGCAGTCTCAAGAAGGGGCCCTTCGTCGACGACCACCTCATCAAGAAGGTGGACGTACAGAACGAAGCCGGCACCAAGAACGTCATCAAGACCTGGTCCCGTCGCTCGATGATCGTCCCGGCCATGCTCGGCCACACGATCGCGGTGCACAACGGCAAGACCCACATCCCGGTGTTTGTCACCGAGTCCATGGTCGGCCACAAGCTCGGCGAGTTCTCGCCGACGCGCACCTTCCGGGGTCACGTCAAGGACGACCGGAAGTCGAAGCGCCGCTAAAGCGGGGTGAATGACCAATGACAGACACTGAAGGGACAACCATGGAAGCCAGGGCCCAGGCGCGGTACATCCGCGTCACGCCCATGAAGGCCCGCCGTGTGGTGGACCTCATCCGTGGCATGGACGCCACGGAGGCCCAGGCGGTCCTGCGCTTCGCCCCGCAGGCCGCGAGTGAGCCCGTTGGCAAGGTGCTGGACAGCGCCATCGCCAACGCCGCGCACAACTACGACCACACCGACGCCTCCACGCTGGTCATCAGCGAGGCGTACGTCGACGAGGGCCCGACGCTCAAGCGTTTCCGTCCGCGCGCCCAGGGCCGCGCGTACCGGATTCGCAAGCGGACCAGCCACATCACCGTGGTCGTCAGCGCCAAGGAAGGAACCCGGTAATGGGCCAGAAGGTAAACCCGCACGGGTTCCGGCTCGGCATCACCACCGACTTCAAGTCGCGGTGGTACGCCGACAAGCTGTACAAGGACTACGTCAAGGAAGACGTCGCCATTCGTCGCATGATGACGAAGGGCATGGAGCGCGCCGGTATCTCGAAGGTGGAGATCGAGCGCACCCGTGACCGCGTCCGCGTCGACATCCACACCGCCCGGCCGGGCATCGTCATCGGCCGTCGCGGCGCGGAGGCCGACCGCATCCGCGGCGAGCTGGAGAAGCTCACCGGCAAGCAGGTCCAGCTGAACATCCTCGAGGTCAAGAACCCCGAGGTCGACGCTCAGCTCGTGGCCCAGGCCGTCGCCGAGCAGCTCTCCAGCCGCGTCTCCTTCCGGCGGGCCATGCGCAAGAGCATGCAGTCCTCCATGAAGGCCGGTGCCAAGGGCATCAAGATCCAGTGCGGCGGTCGCCTCGGCGGCGCCGAGATGTCCCGCTCGGAGTTCTACCGCGAGGGCCGTGTGCCCCTGCACACGCTCCGCGCGAACGTGGACTACGGCTTCTTCGAGGCCAAGACGACCTTCGGCCGTATCGGCGTGAAGGTCTGGATCTACAAGGGCGACGTCAAGAACATCGCCGAGGTTCGCGCCGAGAACGCCGCGGCCCGCGCCGGTAACCGTCCGGCCCGTGGCGGCAACGACCGCCCGGCCCGTGGTGGCCGCGGTGGCGAGCGTGGCGGTCGCGGTCGTAAGCCGCAGTCGACGCCGGCTGCCGAGGCCCCCAAGGCCGAGGCTCCTGCCGCCGCGTCCGCTCCGGCCGAGAGCACCGGAACGGAGGGCTGACCCATGCTGATCCCCCGCAGGGTCAAGCACCGCAAGCAGCACCACCCCAAGCGCGATGGCATGGCCAAGGGTGGTACGGAGGTCACGTTCGGCGAGTACGGCATCCAGGCCGTCACTCCCGCGTACGTCACCAACCGCCAGATCGAGGCGGCCCGTATCGCGATGACCCGCCACATCAAGCGTGGCGGCAAGGTCTGGATCAACATCTACCCGGACCGCCCGCTGACCAAGAAGCCCGCCGAGACCCGCATGGGTTCCGGTAAGGGTTCGCCGGAGTGGTGGATCGCGAACGTCAAGCCCGGTCGGGTGATGTTCGAGCTCTCCTACCCGAACGAGAAGATCGCTCGTGAGGCGCTCACCCGCGCGGCTCACAAGCTCCCGATGAAGTGCCGGATCGTGCGGCGCGAGGCAGGTGAGGCGTGATGTCGGCCGGAACCAAGGCGTCCGAGCTGCGCGAGCTGGGCAACGAGGAGCTTGTTGCCAAGCTGACCGAGGCCAAGGAAGAGCTGTTCAACCTCCGCTTCCAGGCGGCGACCGGGCAGCTTGAGAACCACGGCCGGCTGAAGGCCGTCCGCAAGGACATCGCCCGGATCTACACCCTGATGCGTGAGCGCGAGCTGGGCATCGAGACGGTGGAGAGCGCCTGATGAGCGAGAGCAACGTGACTGAAGAGACCAAGGCCGCACGCGGCCAGCGCAAGGTCCGCGAGGGCCTTGTCGTCAGCGACAAGATGGACAAGACCGTCGTCGTCGCTGTCGAGGACCGCGTCAAGCACGCGCTGTACGGCAAGGTCATCCGCCGTACGCACCGCCTGAAGGCTCACGACGAGCAGAACTCCGCCGGTGTCGGCGACCGCGTCCTCCTCATGGAGACCCGGCCGCTGTCCGCCGGCAAGAACTGGCGCATCGTCGAGATCCTCGAAAAGGCCAAGTAAACCCCTCCGAGGGGCGGTTCGTCCCCTCGGACCAGTTCCGCCAGGCTCCGGGGGCCCTGCTTACGGGCACGGCCCCCGGGGAACCGGCAGACGATCAGGAGACAGACGTGATCCAGCAGGAGTCGCGACTGCGTGTCGCCGACAACACGGGTGCGAAGGAAATCCTCACCATCCGTGTTCTCGGTGGCTCCGGTCGCCGCTACGCGGGCATCGGTGACGTCATCGTCGCCACCGTGAAGGACGCGATCCCCGGCGGCAACGTGAAGAAGGGTGACGTCGTCAAGGCGGTCATCGTTCGCACCGTCAAGGAGCGCCGTCGCCAGGATGGCTCGTACATCCGCTTCGACGAGAACGCCGCCGTCATTCTCAAGAACGACGGCGACCCCCGCGGCACCCGTATCTTCGGCCCGGTGGGCCGTGAGCTGCGCGAGAAGAAGTTCATGAAGATCATCTCGCTCGCGCCGGAGGTGCTGTAAGCATGAAGATCAAGAAGGGCGACCTGGTCCAGGTCATCACCGGTAAGGACAAGGGCAAGCAGGGCAAGGTCATCGCGGCCTTCCCCCGCGAGGACCGCGTCCTGGTCGAGGGTGTCAACCGGGTCAAGAAGCACACCAAGGCGAACCAGCCCGGGCAGGCCTCGCAGGCCGGTGGCATCATCACCACCGAGGCGCCGGTCCACGTGAGCAACGTGCAGCTGGTCGTGGAGAAGGACGGCAACAAGGTCGTCACCCGCGTCGGCTACCGCTTCGACGAGGACGGCAACAAGATCCGCGTTGCCAAGCGGACGGGTGAGGACATCTGATGACGACCACCACTGCCCCCCGCCTGAAGCAGAAGTACCGCGAGGAGATCGCGGGCAAGCTGCGTGACGAGTTCAAGTACGAGAACGTCATGCAGATCCCCGGTCTCGTCAAGATCGTGGTCAACATGGGTGTCGGCGACGCCGCCCGTGACTCGAAGCTGATGGACGGCGCCATCCGCGACCTCACCACGATCACCGGCCAGAAGCCGGCCGTGACGAAGGCCCGGAAGTCCATCGCGCAGTTCAAGCTGCGCGAGGGCCAGCCCATCGGCGCCCACGTCACGCTCCGCGGCGACCGCATGTGGGAGTTCCTGGACCGCACCCTGTCGCTCGCGCTCCCGCGCATCCGCGACTTCCGCGGTCTGTCCCCCAAGCAGTTCGACGGCCGTGGCAACTACACCTTCGGTCTCACCGAGCAGGTCATGTTCCACGAGATCGACCAGGACAAGATCGACCGCACCCGGGGTATGGACATCACCGTGGTGACCACGGCGACCAACGACGAAGAGGGCCGCGCGCTCCTCCGTCACCTCGGCTTCCCGTTCAAGGAGGCGTGAGCCGTGGCGAAGAAGGCTCTCATCGCAAAGTCCGAGCGCAAGCCGAAGTTCGGCGTGCGCGCGTACACCCGCTGCCAGCGCTGCGGGCGTCCGCACTCCGTCTACCGCAAGTTCGGCCTGTGCCGCGTGTGCCTTCGTGAGATGGCCCACCGCGGCGAGCTGCCGGGCGTGACCAAGAGCAGCTGGTAGTCAGCCCTTTTCAGGGTGACCCAGCCTCTCGGTAAGCATCGGGGCGTCGGGACCCCTCCCTTCCATGGCTTAGTCTTGGAGGGTTGGGCGTCCCGCCGCCCTGGACCACTGGCGGGCACGCGCCCGCAGTCAACGCTTACTACGCCGTAGGTCCCCGCGCCGCACCCGTCCCGTCCCGGATCGGGGAGAGGGATGGCGCACATAGGAAACCACGGCGAGAAAGGCCCAAGGCCAATTCATGACCATGACTGATCCCATCGCGGACATGCTGACGCGTCTGCGGAACGCCAACTCGGCGTACCACGACTCCGTGTCGATGCCGCACAGCAAGATCAAGTCGCACATCGCGGAGATCCTCCAGCAGGAGGGCTTCATCACCGGCTGGAAGACCGAGGACGCCGAGGTCGGCAAGAACCTCGTCATCGAGCTGAAGTTCGGCCCGAACCGTGAGCGCTCCATCGCGGGCATCAAGCGGATCTCGAAGCCGGGCCTGCGGGTCTACGCGAAGTCCACCAACCTGCCGAAGGTGCTCGGCGGCCTGGGCGTGGCGGTCATCTCCACGTCGCACGGTCTGCTCACCGACAAGCAGGCGTCGAAGAAGGGCGTGGGTGGGGAAGTCCTCGCCTACGTCTGGTAGTCGGGAACGGAGAAAAGCAACATGTCGCGAATCGGCAAGCTGCCCATCACGGTTCCCGCCGGCGTGGACGTCACCATCGACGGGCGCAAGGTTGACGTGAAGGGCCCCAAGGGCACCCTCAGCCACACCATCGCCGCCCCGATCGACATCGCCAAGGGCGAGGACGGCACCCTTTCGGTGACGCGCCCCAACGACGAGCGTCAGAACAGGGCTCTGCACGGCCTGTCCCGCACGCTGGTGGCGAACATGATCACCGGCGTGACCCAGGGTTACGTGAAGAAGCTCGAAATCAGCGGTGTCGGCTACCGCGTCCAGGCGAAGGGCTCCAACCTGGAGTTCGCCCTGGGCTACAGCCACCCCATCACGATCGAGGCGCCCGAGGGCATCTCGTTCAAGGTGGAGAACCCCACCCACTTCTCGGTCGAGGGCATCGACAAGCAGAAGGTGGGCGAGGTCGCCGCGAACATCCGCAAGCTGCGCAAGCCTGACCCGTACAAGGCCAAGGGCGTCAAGTACGAGGGCGAAGTCATCCGGCGCAAGGTCGGAAAGGCGGGTAAGTAAGCCATGGCATACGGTGTAAAAATTGCCAAGGGCGACGCCTACAAGCGCGCCGCCATCAAGCGGCGTCACATCCGCGTCCGCAAGCACGTCTCCGGTACGCCGGAGCGTCCGCGCCTGGTCGTGACGCGTTCCAACCGCCACATGGTCGCCCAGGTGATCGACGACATCAAGGGTCACACCCTGGCGTCGGCGTCCACCCTGGACAGCTCGATCCGCGGCACCGAGGGCGACAAGAGCGCCCTGGCCAAGCAGGTCGGCGCGCTTGTCGCCGAGCGTGCCAAGGCCGCCGGTGTCGAGGCCGTCGTGTTCGACCGTGGTGGCAACAAGTACGCGGGGCGCATCGCCGCCCTCGCGGACGCCGCCCGCGAGGCCGGGCTCAAGTTCTGAGCCGCCCGTCGCACAGCGACGTCAAGTCGCTGCGTAGCTAGCGGAAAAGAGAGAGGTAATCCAATGGCTGGACCCCAGCGCCGCGGTAGCGGTGCCGGTGGCGAGCGGCGGGACCGGAAGGGCCGTGACGGCGGAGCTTCCGCTGCCGAGAAGACCGCGTACGTCGAGCGCGTCGTCGCGATCAACCGTGTCGCCAAGGTAGTCAAGGGTGGTCGCCGCTTCAGCTTCACCGCGCTGGTCGTGGTGGGCGACGCGGACGGCACCGTCGGTGTCGGCTACGGCAAGGCCAAGGAGGTGCCGGCCGCCATCGCCAAGGGTGTGGAGGAGGCCAAGAAGCACTTCTTCAAGGTCCCCCGTATCCAGGGCACCATCCCGCACCCGATCCAGGGCGAGAAGGCCGCCGGCGTCGTGCTCCTGAAGCCGGCGTCGCCGGGTACCGGTGTTATCGCCGGTGGTCCCGTGCGTGCCGTGCTGGAGTGCGCGGGCGTGCACGACATCCTGTCGAAGTCGCTCGGCTCCGACAACGCCATCAACATCGTCCACGCGACCGTGGCGGCCCTCAAGGGTCTCCAGCGTCCCGAGGAGATCGCGGCCCGACGCGGTCTGCCCCTCGAGGACGTGGCCCCCGCGGCCCTGCTCCGTGCGCGTGCCGGGGCGGGTGTCTGATGGCCCGCCTCAAGATCACGCAGACGAAGTCGTACATCGGCAGCAAGCAGAACCACCGTGACACGCTGCGTTCGCTCGGGCTCAAGCGCCTGAACGACACGGTTGTCAAGGAGGATCGTCCCGAGTTCCGCGGCATGGTGCACACCGTCCGCCACCTCGTGACGGTCGAGGAGGTCGACTGACATGAGCGAGCAGAAGCCGCTCAAGGTCCACAACCTCCGGCCTGCCCCGGGCGCCAAGACCGCCAAGACCCGTGTGGGTCGTGGTGAGGCGTCGAAGGGTAAGACCGCTGGTCGTGGCACCAAGGGCACCAAGGCCCGCTACCAGGTTCCGGAGCGCTTCGAGGGCGGGCAGATGCCCCTCCACATGCGTCTCCCGAAGCTCAAGGGCTTCAAGAACCCGTTCCGCACCGAGTACCAGGTTGTCAACCTCGACGCACTGGTCGCCCTCTACCCCGAGGGCGGCGAGGTCACCGTCGAGGACCTGGTCGCGAAGGGCGCGGTTCGCAAGAACAGCCTCGTGAAGGTGCTCGGCCAGGGCGAGATCTCCGTGGCGCTGACGGTGAAGGTCGACAAGGCCTCCACCTCCGCCAAGGAGAAGATCACCGCCGCCGGCGGCACCGTCACCGAGCTCGTCTGAGCCTTCGAGGCCCGGACGCGTGAAGTGCCCCCACCGTGGGGCACTTCGGCGACGCACACCCCACCGGGGACACTCCAGGGTTCTTCCCTGGGGTGTCCCCGGTGGTCGTTGTGGGGGGTGTGCGCCGGTGTGTGGTGCTGTGGCCCCCGCTTCTGGCGCGCGCTCCCTGTGGCCGGTCGTTCCCCAGGGACAGGGAGCGCCGGTAAGGTGGCGTCGACTGTGCCGCGTGGCGTGTCCCTGTGGGGTGTCACGCGGTTGTCTCTGTGAGAACCAAGCAGTACCGCAGTAGTTCCGTCAGTTCCGTTACCGCCGAACCTCAAGACCGTCACCTCTGGCGCAGTAGCGCGGGGGTCGCAGGAGGCACCGTGCTCACCGCGTTCGCCCGAGCGTTCAAAACGCCCGACCTGCGCAAGAAGCTGCTCTTCACGCTGGGCATCATCGTGATCTACCGGCTCGGTACGCACGTACCGATCCCGGGGGTGAACTACAAGAACGTCCAGACCTGCATCGACCAGGCCAACACCAACTCCGGCCTCTTCGGCCTGGTGAACCTGTTCAGTGGCGGGGCGCTGCTCCAGATCACCATCTTCGCGCTCGGGATTCTCCCCTACATCACGTCGAGCATCATTCTCCAGCTGCTCACCGTCGTGATCCCGCGACTCGAAGCCCTCAAGAAGGAGGGCCAGTCCGGTACGGCGAAGATCACCCAGTACACCCGTTACCTGACCGTCGCCCTCGCGGTGCTCCAGGGCACCGGGCTCGTCGCGACCGCGCGCAGCGGCGCGATCTTCCAGGGCTGCTCGGTCGCCGGGGACATCGTCCCGGACCAGTCGATCTTCACGACGATCGTCATGGTCCTCACGATGACCGCCGGTACCGCCACCGTCATGTGGCTCGGCGAGCTGGTCACCGACCGCGGCATCGGCAACGGCATGTCGATCCTCATGTTCGTCTCGATCGCGGCCGGCTTCCCCGGCTCGCTCTGGGCGATCAAGAAGGGCGGCGACCTCGCCGGCGGCTGGATCGAGTTCGGCACCGTGATCCTCGTGGGCCTCGTCATGGTCGCCCTGGTGGTCTTCGTCGAGCAGGCCCAGCGCCGTATCCCGGTCCAGTACGCGAAGCGCATGATCGGCCGCCGCTCCTACGGGGGGACGTCCACGTACATCCCGCTCAAGGTGAACCAGGCGGGCGTGATCCCTGTGATCTTCGCCTCGTCGCTGCTCTACATCCCGGCGCTCATCGTCCAGTTCACCGATTCGCAGGCGAGCTGGGCCACGTGGATTCGTGACAATCTGGCGGATACTTCCGCCTGGCCGCACGTGGTTCTGTACTTCTTGCTCATCGTCTTCTTCGCGTTCTTCTACGTGGCCATCTCGTTCAACCCCGAAGAAGTCGCGGACAACATGAAGAAGTATGGTGGGTTCATCCCGGGCATCCGGGCTGGCCGACCGACCGCCGAGTACCTGAGCTACGTACTCAACCGGATCACCTGGCCGGGCTCGCTGTACTTGGGGCTGATCGCGCTGGTGCCGACGTTGGCACTTGCCGGCTTCGGGGCGAATTCCAACTTCCCGTTCGGCGGGACGAGCATCCTGATCATCGTGGGTGTGGGTCTGGAGACCGTGAAGCAGATCGAGAGCCAGCTCCAGCAGCGCAACTACGAAGGGTTCCTCCGCTGATGCGTATCGTCCTCGTCGGGCCGCCTGGGGCGGGCAAGGGAACGCAGGCCGCGTTCCTCGCCAAGAAGCTGTCGATCCCGCACATCTCCACCGGAGACCTGTTCCGGGCGAACATCAGCCAGGGCACCGAACTGGGCAAGCGCGCGAAGTCCTACATGGACGCGGGCAACCTGGTTCCGGACGAGGTCACCATCGGGATGGCGAAGGACCGCATGGAGCAGGAGGACGCCGCGAACGGCTTCCTGCTCGACGGCTTCCCCCGCAACGTCGGCCAGGCCGAGGCCCTGGACGGCATCCTCAAGGAGTGGGGCGTGCGTCTCGACGCGGTCCTGGACCTGGAGGTCCCCGAGGACGAGGTGGTCAAGCGCATCGCGGGCCGCCGCATCTGCCGCAACGACTCCAGTCACGTCTTCCACGTCACGTACAGCAAGCCGAAGCAGGAGGGCGTCTGCGACGTCTGCGGCGGCGAGCTGTACCAGCGGGACGACGACAAGGAGGAGACGGTCCGCAAGCGCCTGGAGGTCTACCACACGGAGACCGAGCCGATCATCGACTTCTACCGGGCGCAGGACCTCGTGAAGACGATCCCGGCGCTCGGCAAGGTGAACGAGGTCACCGAGCGGGCGCTGGCGGCGCTGGAGGGCTGAGGCCCGCCTCGCTCGCGGTGGCGCGCTGTCGCCGCTCACGCACGTACACGCTACGGCCGTGCCCCTTCGCGGGGTGCGGCCGTAGTGTTGTGCCCGGGGGTACGGGGCGCGCCCGCTCGCCGGTCGCCCGTACCGCCCCAGACCTCTTATCCGTACCACCAGAACAACAGGAGCCGTGAGCATGGGCGTGGTCGAGATCAAGACCCCGGAGCAGATCGCGAAGATGCGTGAGGCGGGTCTTGTCGTCGCCGCCGTGCACCGCGCGACGCGCGAGGCGGCCGTGCCGGGCGCGACGACGCGCGACCTCGACCAGGTGGCGCGCAAGGTGCTCGCGGAGCACGGCGCGAAGCCGAACTTCCTCGGGTACGGGGGCTTCCCCGCGACGATCTGCACCTCGGTGAACGACGTCGTGGTGCACGGCATCCCGGACGACGAGACGGTGCTCAAGGACGGCGACCTCATCTCGATCGACGCCGGGGCCATCATCGACGGCTGGCACGGGGACGCGGCCTTCACGGCCTTCGTGGGCTCGGGTCACGCTCCGGAGCTGGTCGAGCTGTCGCGGGTGACCGAGGAGTCGATGTGGGCGGGGATCGCCGCGATGAAGCTCGGCAACCGGCTCGTGGACGTCTCGCGCGCGATCGAGACGTACATCCGCCGGCAGCCGAAGCCGGGCGGCGGCAAGTACGGGATCATCGAGGACTACGGCGGGCACGGCATCGGCACCGCGATGCACATGGAGCCGCACCTGCTGAACTACGTCGAGCGGCGGCGCGGCAAGGGGCCGAAGCTCGTGCCCGGGTTCTGCCTCGCGATCGAGCCGATGGTGTCGCTCGGCTCGCCGCGGACGGAGGTCCTGGAGGACGAGTGGACGGTGGAGACGATCGACCACTCGTGGTCCTCGCACTGGGAGCACTCGGTCGCTCTGACCGCTGAGGGGCCGCTCGTGCTGACCGCCGAGGACGGCGGGAAGGCGAAGCTCGCCGCGATGGGCGTCACGGCGGCCCCGGACCCGCTGGGCTGACCTTTTGTCCTCAATCGCCGGACGGGCTGGAGAAAACCAGCCCGTCCGGCGATTGCTGGTTGAGAGGGGGCTCTCGTGGGCAGACATAGGCGATTCGTGTTTCTTCGAGGGGTGACGTAGACTCGGTCGTCGGCTCTCGTGTATCGGCATGTCCGCGACACGGAGTCGGCCAAGGTAGTCGATTCGAAGGGCGAAGCGTGGCCAAGAAGCAAGGTGCCATCGAGATCGAGGGCACTGTCGTCGAGTCTCTGCCGAACGCGATGTTCAAGGTCGAGCTCCAGAACGGCCACCAGGTCCTGGCACACATCAGCGGCAAGATGCGTATGCACTACATCCGCATCCTCCCTGACGACCGGGTCGTGGTGGAGCTGTCTCCGTACGACCTGACGCGTGGCCGGATCGTCTACCGGTACAAGTAGATCTGCCCTCGCCCGCCCCCCGGCTCCCGTGGAGCGGGCACTGACCCGGAGAACCTCACAGCAATGAAGGTCAAGCCGAGCGTCAAGAAGATCTGCGACAAGTGCAGGGTGATCCGCCGTCACGGCCGGGTCATGGTCATCTGCGACAACCCGCGCCACAAGCAGCGCCAGGGCTGACCCAGATCCCTCCCCGCGTTCGCAGTTCTCTCGCGTGACGTAGCAAAGTACATATACGCAGGACCCGTCCCTCTTCTTCGCGCCCATGGAGTGATCCATCGGTCCGAGGAGGGCGACACCCCCGGCGCGGAGGCCGGGGACCCAGTCCGTACCAGGCCCGTATGGGGCCTCGGCGGTTGGGAGCGGTGCTGCGGCAGACCTCCGAAGCATTCACAGGAGCCTTGAATGGCACGCCTTGAAGGTGTGGACCTCCCGCGCGAAAAGCGCGTCGAGGTCGCCCTCACGTACGTGTTCGGTATTGGCCGGACGCTGTCCAAGCAGACGCTGGCCGCGACCGGTGTCGACCCCAACACCCGCGTCCGCGACCTTGCCGAGGAAGACCTCGTCAAGATCCGCGAGTACGTGGACGCCAACATCCAGACCGAGGGTGACCTCCGTCGCGAGATCCAGGCCGACATCCGCCGCAAGGTCGAGATCGGCTGCTACCAGGGTCTTCGCCACCGTCGCGGCCTTCCCGTCCACGGCCAGCGCACCAGCACGAACGCCCGTACCCGCAAGGGCCCGCGTCGCGCGATCGCCGGCAAGAAGAAGCCGGGCAAGAAGTAGTCCTCAGCAGTCGACCGTCGATCGACAGCGTCGCGCTGTAGGACCGACCACCTCCACGGGAGTAATACATGCCTCCGAAGGGCCGTCAGGGCGCTACCAAGAAGGTGCGCCGCAAGGAAAAGAAGAACGTCGCTCACGGGCACGCCCACATCAAGAGCACGTTCAACAACACGATCATCTCGATCACCGACCCGACCGGGAACGTGATCTCCTGGGCCTCCGCCGGCCACGTCGGCTTCAAGGGCTCGCGCAAGTCCACCCCCTTCGCCGCGCAGATGGCCGCCGAGTCGGCCGCCCGCCGCGCGCAGGAGCACGGCATGCGCAAGGTCGACGTCTTCGTCAAGGGTCCCGGCTCCGGCCGTGAGACCGCGATCCGCTCGCTCCAGGCCACCGGCCTGGAGGTCGGCTCGATCCAGGACGTCACCCCCACGCCGCACAACGGCTGCCGTCCCCCCAAGCGCCGCCGCGTTTGAGTCGACTGCCGGGACCGCCGGTCCCGGATCGCCGTGAGGTGGTGCCGTACGGCCCAGGGGTGCACACCCCCGGGCCGTACGGCCGCCTCCGGCCCCCGTAGGGCGTCAAATAGTGGTCGCCCACGACAGAAGGAAATACACGCATGCTGATCGCTCAGCGTCCGTCGCTGACCGAAGAGGTCGTCGACGAGTTCCGCTCGCGGTTCGTCATCGAGCCGCTGGAGCCGGGCTTCGGTTACACCCTCGGCAACTCCCTGCGCCGCACGCTCCTCTCCTCGATCCCGGGTGCCGCTGTCACCTCGATCCGGATCGACGGCGTCCTGCACGAGTTCACCACCGTGCCGGGTGTCAAGGAGGACGTGACCGACCTCATCCTCAACATCAAGCAGCTCGTCGTCTCCTCGGAGCACGACGAGCCCGTCGTGATGTACCTGCGCAAGCAGGGCCCGGGTGTCGTCACCGCCGCCGACATCGCGCCCCCGGCCGGTGTCGAGGTGCACAACCCCGACCTCGTGCTCGCCACGCTCAACGCCAAGGGCAAGCTGGAGATGGAGCTGACCGTCGAGCGCGGTCGCGGCTACGTCTCCGCCGTCCAGAACAAGCAGGCGGGCCAGGAGATCGGCCGTATCCCGGTCGACTCCATCTACTCCCCGGTGCTCAAGGTCACGTACAAGGTCGAGGCGACCCGTGTCGAGCAGCGCACCGACTTCGACAAGCTCATCGTCGACGTCGAGACCAAGCAGGCCATGCGGCCCCGTGACGCCATGGCGTCCGCGGGCAAGACGCTGGTCGAGCTCTTCGGCCTCGCGCGCGAGCTGAACGTCGACGCCGAGGGCATCGACATGGGCCCGTCCCCGACGGACGCCGCGCTCGCCGCCGATCTCGCGCTGCCGATCGAGGAGCTGGAGCTCACGGTCCGCTCGTACAACTGCCTCAAGCGGGAAGGCATCCACTCGGTGGGCGAGCTCGTCGCCCGTTCCGAGGCCGACCTGCTCGACATCCGCAACTTCGGCGCGAAGTCGATCGACGAGGTCAAGGCGAAGCTCGCGGGTATGGGCCTGGCGCTCAAGGACTCGCCTCCCGGCTTCGACCCGACGTCGGCCGCCGACACGTTCGGCGCGGACGACGACGCGGACGCGGGCTTCGTGGAGACCGAGCAGTACTGAGTTCCGCGGGGCGGGGGCGGGATCTCTGGTCTCGCCTCCGGCTCGGGGGTCCTCAAGCGCCGGACGGGCTGGATTCTCGTTCGGCGGGACGTCGGGTGCGGGTGCTTTCGCGCTTGGCGCTCGTCCTCAAGCGCCGGACGGGCTGGATTCTTTTCCGCCCGTACCGGATTCCGGACTTCGGGCCGGATCTCCGTCGGGGGTTTCCCCGCGCGGACACTGTCGTCGGTACCTCGTACGGCCGGCGCAGACACATGAGGAGTTGGATATGCCCAGGCCCACCAAGGGTGCTCGTCTCGGCGGCGGTGCCGCGCACGAGAAGCTGCTGCTCGCGAACCTCGCGAAGGCGCTGTTCGAGCACGGCAAGATCACCACGACCGAGGCGAAGGCGCGGCGGCTGCGGCCCTACGCCGAGCGTCTGGTGACCAAGGCGAAGAAGGGTGACCTTCACAACCGCCGTCAGGTCCTCCAGGTCATCACCGACAAGAGCGTCGTCCACACGCTCTTCACGGAGATCGGCCCGCGTTACGAGAACCGCCCGGGTGGCTACACCCGTATCACCAAGATCGGCAACCGCCGGGGCGACAACGCGCCCATGGCGGTCATCGAGCTGGTGGAGGCCCTGACCGTGGCCCAGCAGGCCACCGGTGAGGCCGAGGCCGCGACGAAGCGCGCGGTCAAGGAGGACGAGGCCAAGGCCGAGTCCACCGAGGAGTCGAAGGACGCCTGAGTCCGCGAGGACTCGAACAGACAGCGGGCCCGTCCCTTCGGGGGCGGGCCCGCTGCCGTACCACAGAGAGGGAGGGCGGCCGTGCGGCTGCGGCTGGACCTGAGTTACGACGGCACGGACTTCCACGGCTGGGCCAGGCAGCCCGGCGGGCGGCGCACGGTGCAGGAGACGCTGGAGGAGGCGCTGCGCGTCGTGACGCGCGCCCCGGCCCCGTACGAGCTGACCGTCGCCGGGCGGACGGACGCCGGGGTGCACGCGCGCGGGCAGGTCGCGCACGTCGGGATGGCGGACGAGGTGTGGGCCGAGCACGGCGAGAAGCTGCTCAAGCGGCTGGCCGGGCGGCTGCCGAAGGACGTCAGGGTGTGGCGGGTCGCCCCCGCGCCCGAGGGCTTCGAGGCGCGGTTCTCCGCGATCTGGCGGCGGTACGCGTACCGCGTCGCCGACCAGGCGGGCGGCGTGGACCCGCTGCTGCGCGGGCACGTGCTGTGGCACGACAGGCCGCTCGACATCGACGCGATGAACGAGGCGGCCGAAGGGCTGCTCGGGGAGCACGACTTCGCCGCGTACTGCAAGAAGCGCGAGGGCGCGACGACCATCCGCGAGATGCAGCAGCTCTTCTGGACGCGGCGCGCGGACGGTGTCCTGGAGGCGACGGTGCGCGCGGACGCCTTCTGCCACAACATGGTGCGCTCGCTCGTCGGGGCGCTGCTCTTCGTCGGGGACGGGCACAGGCCGCCGTCCTGGCCCGCGAAGGTGCTCGCGGCCGGGGTGCGGGACTCGGCGGTGCACGTCGTACGGCCCGTGGGGCTCACGCTCGAAGAGGTCGGGTACCCGGCCGACGCGCTCCTCGCGGCGCGCAGCGTCGAGGCGCGGAACATGCGGACGCTCAAGACGGCGGCCGACAACCCGTCGAGCGTGTGCGGGGGTTGTGACTGAGTGAGGGGGGACGCTTGACCTCGCGGCCTCCCGGCTCGTATATGCTCGCGAACTCCGGGTGAGTTCTTCGAACGGCTCGCCGAAAGAGTTCGGGGTCCTTGAGGCCCGGGGGTTTGTATGAGTGCCGTCCATTCCGCATCGCGCGAGACGCCTCAGCCCGGCCGCCGCAGGCGCTCCGGCGGGGGCGCGGCCGAGTGGCGCCGGGCGGTGGCGCACAGCCACGGGCTGCTGCCGCAGCCGCCCGACGACCGCGAGAAGTACTCGTACGCGCAGCGCAACCGCTGGGTCCTGACGGCCGGTTCGTTCATCAGTTTCGCGTGCCTGGGCCTCAGTCAGCTCATGTTCACGGCGTCGAGCCCCTGGTTCTGGGTCATGATGCCGCTGCTCGCCTTCGTCGTCGTGGACTACCTGCTCTCCTTCGTGCTCGACAGCTTCAGCAAGGACTTCGACCTCAAGAAGCACCGCTCCCTCGTGCGCTCCTGGCGGCCCGCCGCGTACCCGAGCGTGGACGTGTACCTGCCGGTGTGCGGGGAGCCGATCGAGGTCCTGCACAACACGTGGACGCACGTGCGCGCGCTGAGCGGCACGTACGCGGGGCCCGTCGAGGTGCACGTCCTCGACGACGCGGACGACCCGGACGTGGCCCGGATGGCCGCCGACTTCGGCTTCCGCTACCTCGTGCGCCCCAACCGCGGCTGGTTCAAGAAGGCCGGGAACCTGCGGCACGCCTTCGAGCGCACCCACGGGGAGCACATCCTCATCCTGGACGCCGACTTCGCCCCGCGCGCCGACCTGCTCGACGAACTCCTCCCGCACATGGACGAGGAGAAGGTCGCGATCGTCCAGTCCCCGCAGTTCTTCCGCATCGTCGACCGGCAGAACTGGATCGAGCGCGGGGCGGGCGCGGTGCAGGAGCAGTTCTACCGCTCCGTGCAGACCTCCCGCGAGGACAAGGACGGCTCGATCTGCGTCGGCTCCTGCGCGGTCTACCGGCGCTCCGCGCTCGACGAGATCGGCGGCATCTCGCTCATCGAGCACTCCGAGGACATGTACACCGGCTTCGACCTGCGGGCGCTCGGCTGGAAGCTGCGGTACGTGCCCGTCGCGCTCTCCGCCGGGGTCTGCCCCGACACCGCGGGGGCCTTCCACAACCAGCAGTACCGCTGGTGCATGGGATCGCTGTCGCTCCTCACCTCGAAGTCCTTCTGGCAGATGGACCTCAGGCTGCTGACACGGCTCTGCTACGTCTCCGGCTTCCTCTACTACCTCCAGACCGCGCTGCTCACCTTCATCGCCCCGCTCATCCCGCTCTCGCTGCTCCTGCTCCGCCCCGACCTGCTGCGCGCGCAGGCCGGTCTGCTGATCCTGCCGAGCGTCTTCTACGTGACCCTCGTGCTGCCGCTGTGGCACCGCGCCCCCTACCGGCTCGAAGCCTGGGCGGTGCGGATCATGTACGGCTGGTCGCACGTCTTCGCGGTGTGGGACGTGCTGCGCGGGCGGCCCATGGGCTGGAAGCCGACCGGCTCGGACGGCGCGAAGAAGAACGGCATGGGCCGCTACTGGGCCGGGATGATCGGCTGGACCGGCGGCACCGCCGTGCTGTGGGTCGCGGTCTCGGGCTGGCGGCTGCTCACGGGGTACCCGCCGGACTACGCCCTGATGCTCTCGGGCGGGCTCTTCTACGCGGCCGTCGTCGCCCGCGTCCTCGTACAACCGCGTGCCGCCAGGGCGCAGGCCCCGCTGCCGCCCACCCCTCAGGAAGCCCTCGTATGACCGTCTCCCCCCAGGGAGTTCCCGCATGACCTCCCCCCACACCACGGCGTTCCCGCGCCGGGCCGCGCTCGGTGCCCTCGCGGGCGCCGCGGCGCTCGGTGCCGCGGGCTGCTCCGTCTTCAGCGACGAGGGCAGGTCGCAGTACGAGCGGGCGCAGGGCCACTCGGACGCGACCGCCTCAACGGACGCCGAGGGCGGGCCCTCGCCGAAGCCGAGCGAACTCCCGTACGACGTACGGCCCCTGCTCGCCCCGGCGAAGAAGTACTTCGGCGTCGCGCTCGACGGGGCGCCCGCCTCGGTCGCCCCGCTCGCGCGTTTCGCGAAGCAGGCCGGCAAGAAGCCCGACCTCGTCGAGTTCTACTCGGCGTGGGGCGACGCCTACGAGACGCGGCTCGCCGTCAACGCCTGGGACTACGGGGCGCTCCCGTACATCGCCTGGGAGCCGTTCAAGAAGACGCTGCGGCAGATCGGCGCGGGCAAGGACGACACGTACATCCGCGGGTTCGCGCGGGACGTGCGCGATCTCAACCAGCCCGTCGCGATCAGCTTCGCGCACGAGATGAACGGTCACTGGTACCCCTGGGGCAGCAAGAAGGCGAGCCCGGCCGAGTTCGTGCGCGCCTGGCGGCACCTCCACGACGTCTTCGCCGACGAGGGCGCGACGCAGGTGATCTGGGTGTGGAGCCCGAACGTGATCAACCCGGTGCCGGACGTGCGGCTGCGCCCGTACTGGCCGGGGGACGCCTACGTCGACTGGGTCGGCGTCATCGGCTACTACGGGGCCGACGGTCCCGCGACCTTCCGGACGCTGTACGGGCCGACGATGGACGAGGTCCGCGCCTTCACGAAGAAGCCCTTCCTCATCGCCGAGACCGCCTCCGAGGACACCCCGCGCAAACCCGCCGACATCCACGACCTGTTCACGGGGGTCGAGGAGCGCGACGACGTGCTCGGGCACGTGTGGTTCGACTTCGACAAGGAGGCGGACTGGCGCATCGCGAGCGACCCGGCGGCCGAGGCCGCCTACCGCCGCGAGGCCGCGGCGCCCTCGTACGGCTTCGACGTACGGGCCGCGGGCGGCAAGGGCGGGGGAGCGGGCCGCTGATGGACTCCTGGAACACGGCGGGCCCGGGGACGTACGAGCACGACGCCGCCCCGCACCCGTACCCCCCGGCCCCCGCCGACCCCGCCCTCGATCCCCCCACCCAGAACTTCGCGCGCGTCCCCGCGCCGCAGGCGGACGCCTTCGACCTCAACCCGCAGCGCGCGCCCGTCGCCGGGTACCGCGTGCCCGAGGTGCCCGAGTCGGCGTGGTCCGTCGACACCCGCAGATCGACGCTCATCAGCCGGGGCGCGCTCCTGTGCGTCCTCCTCGTGCAGGCGATCCTGACGCTGCGGCTCGGCGGCTCCGTCTTCCAGGACGAGGCGCTGTACATCGCCTCGGGTCACTACGAACTCGCCAACCTGCTCCACGGCACGCCGCTGCCCGTCGACTTCGCCGACTACTTCTCCGGGCACCCCAAGCTCTACCCGGTGCTCGCCGCGCTCGTCGACGACCGCTTCGGGCTCTCCGGGGTCCGCTTCCTGAGCCTCCTCTTCCTCCTCGCGACGACGACGCTCCTGTACGCGAGCACGCGCCGCCTCTTCAACGCGCGCTCCGCGCTCGGCGCCGCCGCGCTCTTCGCCGTCGTGCAGCCGACCCTCACGCTCGGCCGCCTCGCGACGTACGACGGCGCCGCGCTCTTCCTGCTCGCGCTCGGCCTGTGGCTCGTCGTGCGCACGGGACGGATGCGGGTACCGGCCGTGCTGCTCGCCGCGCCGCCCATAGCGCTCGCGTGCGGCGTCAAGTACGCGGCGGCGCTGTACGTGCCGACCCTCGTGCTCCTCGCGGTGCTCACCGCCTACCGGCAGCGCGGCGCGCGCACGCTCCTGCGCGGCGTCGTGCTCGGCCTCGGCATCCTCGCGCTGCTCGGCCTCGGCTACGCGCTCTCCGGGCCGCTCGGCGGCATCACGTCCACGACGACCGACCGCGCGCACGGCGGCGACCCGGCGAGCAGGCTGCTCGACCACAGCGCCCAGTGGGGCGGGCTGCTCGTGCTCACGGCGGCGGGCGGCAGCATCGCGTACGTGCTGCGGGCGCGCATGGTCGAGATGCCGTGGGTCCGGGGCAGCACCCCCGGGCGCTGGCGGCGCGCGCTGCTCGGCCTGCTCCTGACGGGCACCGCGTTCCTCGCCCCCGCGTACCAGATCCACCTCCAGACGGAGGTCTCGCTCTTCAAGCACGTCGGCTTCGGGCTGCTCTTCGCCGCGCCGATGGCCGGGCTCGGCATGTCCCGGCTCATCGGGCCGCACTTCCGCAACCCGCAGCTAGGCATCATGCTCTTCGTGCTCACGCTCGTGCTCGGCATGGTGCAGGCGCAGAACGCGTTCAGCTGGCCGGACGCGCGCGGCCCCGCGAAGTACCTGCGCACGGTCGTCGACAAGAAGGGGCTCTACCTCGCCGAGGAGTCCGAGGTGCCCGCGTACCTGCTGCGCGACCGCACCGACTGGAACCAGTGGGTCAACACGACCTTCTTCCAGTACACGGCGAAGGACGGCAAGCGGTACGAGGGGTCCGACCCGGCCGGCTTCGCGGCGGCCGTGCGGGACGCCCGGTTCGACGCGATCATGCTGCGCGGCGGGGTCACGCCCGAGGTCGACGCGGCGGTCGAGAAGGCGCTGCGCGGCAACCCGCACTACCGGCTGACGGGACGCTTCCCCACCACGACGAGCAGCGGAGACTCGGTCTACCGGATATGGGTCAAACAGTGAACCGGCGGACGGGGACACCCCTCGACAGCGGGTCCGGCCGGACGGACGGGTACGGCGACGGGTCCGGGCAGTACGGGTACGGCGAGGGGGCCGGGCAGGCGGACGGGTACGGCGACGGGTCCGGGCAGTACGGGTACGGCGAGGGGGCCGGGCAGGCGGACGGGTACGGTGACGGGTCCGGGCAGCAGCACGGGTTCGGCGGCGGGGCCGGGCAGGGGCGGGGGTACGACGGCGAGTCCGAGTCGACCCGCACCATGAGCCTCTTCCTGCCCAGTCAGCTCCGCCGCGCCGCCGACGCCGCCGCCGAGGCCGCCGCGCGGGTCCCGAAGGCCGTGCGGCCCGCCGTACCGCGCGAGGACGGCCCCGCCGAGCCGCCCGCCCCGCGCCGCGACCGCGGCGGGTGGCGCACCTCCGCGCCCGTCGTCGCGCTCCCCACGCTGCTCGCGCTCGTCATGCTGCTGCCGGGACTCGGCGACCGCCAGCTGTGGCGCGACGAGCACGCGACCTGGTGGGCGGCCTCGCTGTCGCCGCACGACCTGAGCGTCCTCACCAAGTCGATCGACATCGTCTTCATCCCGTACTACCTCGGGATGCACCTCTGGATCGCGGTCTTCGGCGACTCCGAGACGGCCCTGCGCATCCCCGGCGCGCTCGCGATGGCGGCGGCGGCCGGACTGCTCGGGCTGCTCGGGCGGCACCTGTTCACCGCGCGCGTCGGGCTCGTCGCCGGGCTGGCCTTCGCGGTGGTCCCGGGGATCACGCGGTACGGGCAGGAAGTGCGCCCGTACGCCTTCGCCGTCGCCGCCGTGCTCCTGTCGACGCTGCTGCTCCTGCGGCTGCTCGAACGCCACGGCTTCAAGGGCTGGTGCGCGTACGCGCTCACCGTGCCGCTCATCGGCTGGAGCCACCTCGCCTCGCTGTGCGTCCTCGCCGCCCACCTCGCGCTCGTCATCCGCGCCCGCCGCGCGGGGGACCGCATCGCGGGCTGGGCCTGGACCGCCGCCGCGCTCATCGGGCTGTGCCTCGTGCTGCCGATGGCGCTCGCGGGCAGCGGCCAGAGCGGGCAGATCGCCTGGAACAACCCCACGCTCCACGACCTCCAGACCTACCCGGAACAGCTCTTCGGGAGCTGGGCGGTCGCCGTGCCGGTCCTCGTCCTCGCGGTCGTCGGCGCCTGCCTCGTCCGCGAGTACGTGCTGCCCTTCGCGCTGTGGACGGTGCTCCCGCCGCTCCTCACCTTCGCGACCGCCGCGCAGCTCCACCTCTTCCTGCCGCGCTACCTGCTCTTCACCGTGCCCGCCTGGGTGCTCCTCGCCGCCGCCGCGCTCGGCCGCGCGGGCGGGCGGCTGAACGGCGAGGGGCCGCGCGCGCTGCGGACCGGCGGGCTCGTCCTCGGGCTCGTCGCCGTCGCCGGGCTCACCCTCGCCGCGCAGCCGGGGCTCAGGACCGCGCGCGCCGACATCGCGGGCGAGCCGGACTTCCGGGGGGCCGCCGCGTACCTCCTCGCGCACCAGAAGAAGGGCGACGCGCTCGCGTACGGGGGCCAGTTCTCCGAGCGGCGCGCGCTCGACTACGAGCTGCGCGACGCGACGACACGGCCCAAGGACGTGCTCGTCTACCGCACGCCGCAGGAGCTGGGCTCGTACGGCGCGCAGGAGTGCCCGCGCCCCGCGAGCTGCCTCGCCACGACGAAGCGCCTGTGGCTCGTCACGACCGCGTTCGGCGACGACCCCTACGGGGACATGCCGCGCGCGAACGCGAAGGCCATCCGTGCCGGTTTCCGCCTCGCGGACACCAGGGCGCTCCATAACGTCAGGGTCCTGCTGTTCACCCGCAGCGCGGCGGAGCACCCCCGCGACGACAGCGCCGCCGACCGCGCGGTGCACGCCTCCTGACCTCCCCTTTCCCCCACCCTTTCCGCCGAGGAGCAAGCCCGTGAGCCAGTCGCCAGCCGCACCGGACACGCCGGAGACCGCCGCGCGGGGCGACGCCGCGCGCGTCACCGTCGTCATGCCCACGTACAACGAGGCGGCGAACCTGCCGCGCATGGCCGAGGCCGTGCTCGCGCTGCCGCTGCCCGCGCTCCAGCTCAAGATCGTGGACGACTCCAGCCCGGACGGCACGGGGGAGCTGGCGGACGAGCTGGCGGAGAAGTACAACGCCGGGGCCGGTGCGGGGCGCCCCCGGATGACCGTGCTGCACCGCACCGAGAAGGACGGCCTCGGGCGCGCGTACGTCGCGGGGATGAGCGCGGCACTGGAGGAGGACGCCGAGTTCGTCGTGCAGATGGACGCCGACGGGAGCCACCCCGTCGAGGCCGTCGTCCGGATGCTCGCCGCCGCGCGCGCCGGGGACGCCGGGCTCGTCGTGGGCAGCCGGTACGTCGAGGGCGGGCAGCTCGACGAGGAGTGGGGCCGCCACCGCGTGCTGCTCTCGCGCTTCGCCAACGCCTACGCGCGCGCCGTGCTCGGCAGTGACATCCGCGACATCACCGCGGGCTACAACCTGTGGTCGGCGGCGACCCTGCGCGCCATCGACCTCGCGACGCTCGACAGCGCCGGCTACAGCTTCCAGGTCGAGCTGAAGTACAAGGCGACGCGCGCGGGGCACCGCGCCGTCGAGGTCCCGATCCGCTTCGAGGAGCGGACGGAGGGCGCCTCGAAGATGACGCTGCGGACCCAGCTGGAGAGCGCGCTCGTGCCGCTGCGGCTGCGGATGCGGGGGGATCGCTGAGGTTCGGCTGCGGGCTTGCGTCGGCATGACGGAGTGCTCCCGGCGCCGAGGGCCACGGGGGCCGGGGGCTCTATGGGACAGGAGGCTCTACGGGGCCGGGGACGCCGCCGCCTTCGAGGCCGCCGCGACGCCGCGTGCGTAGATCTGCCGGAAGGTGTACGTCGACAGCTCGTCGCCCGCGCGGAAGACGTCCGTGTCGGCCTTCGTGACCGCCTTGCCGTCCCGGAAGCCGCCGACCGTGAGGTAGACGTACCGGGCGAAGGCGTTGGTGGTGCTGCGGCACACCGTCGTGCGGCAGAAGACGGGGACCCCGGAGCCCGGCAGCGAGGTGACGTTCCCGCGCGCCTGCTCCTTCGCCTTCGCCGCCGCCCCGGCCGAGTCGAAGACCGCGACGCCGACCGTGACGGCGACACCGCCCCGCGTGTACGTCGCGCGCAGCAGTTGCCGGCAGCCGTTCGCCTTGAGCACCCCGCCGAGCGCCCCCTGGGCCGCCGCCGCGCAGTCGCCCGTCGCGGCGAGGGGGCCCTTCTTGTACGTACCGCCGTCGAGACGCAGCTCACCGCCGGGGAAGAGGCCCGCGGCCGTGAGCGGGGCCGTGTCGCGGGCCGCGCTGTTGAGGTACTCGCTGGGGCTCGGGACCGGGCGGGGCGCGACCGAGGAGAAGCGGGGGCTCGCGCTCGTGGAGGGGCTGGGGAGCGTCGCGGTGGGCGGGAGGCTCTTGTGCGCCGCGTCGCTCTTCGTGCCCTCGTCCTTGTTCACCGTGACGACGACGGTCGCGACGATCGCCGCGACGAGCCCGGTGGCGACGACACCGAAGGCCGTCCACAGCACGGTTCTGCGGCGCTTGGCACGCGCGTTCTCCTCGGCGAGCGCGTTCCAGTCCGGGGCCTGCCCACCCGTGCCGAAACCGCCGCCGTCACCATGGGGTCCCCCGTGCCCAAAGCTCATGGCGCGCATACTAGTCACACCGCGGGCGCGCGGGACGGGCCCGGAGCGGACCGCTCGGGCGGGCCCGGCACGGACGGGCCCGGCGCAGCTCGCGGCGAGGGTCGCCGGGGCCCGGCGCGGACGGCGATTTTGACCCGTACGGGGACGGGCGGGTAGCCTGGCTCCTCGTTGTGTATTGGCTTGCTCATTCTCACGTGAGGGGCCCTTACACCGGTCCACCAAGCCGATGACCAGCGGTACGCACGCGTTTGCGTCGACGAGTGCGTCCAGGGCTGTCGTGATCGTCCGTGGTGGCCATGTCAGGACCCCCTCCCTGGCCTTCTCGGTCCGGGAGACACCCATCACAGAAGAAGCGAAGGCTACGACCAGTGCGTACGTACAGCCCCAAGCCCGGCGATGTGACTCGCCAGTGGCACGTCATCGACGCCCGGGACGTTGTCCTGGGCCGTCTGGCGTCGACCGCCGCCAGCCTCCTGCGGGGCAAGCACAAGCCGATCTACGCCCCCCACGTCGACACCGGTGACTTCGTCGTCATCATCAACGCCGACAAGGTGCACCTCTCCGGCAACAAGCGGACCCAGAAGCTCGCCTACCGTCACTCGGGTTACCCGGGCGGTCTGCGTTCGGTCCGTTACGACGACCTCCTCGCGAACAACCCGGAGAAGGCCGTCGAGAAGGCCGTCAAGGGCATGCTCCCGAAGAACACCCTCGGCCGTCAGATGCTCTCGAAGCTGAAGGTCTACGCGGGCGAGCAGCACCCGCACGGTGCGCAGCAGCCGCAGCCGTTCGAGATCACTCAGGTCGCGCAGTAAGTCCGGCCACCCCCTAAGACACAGAGAATTCTGAGGAGCATCGTGGCCGAGACCACCGCCGAGCAGCCGATCGAAGAGGCTGTCGACGTCGAGCAGTACACCACCGAGTCCGAGGTCCCCGTCGAGGGCGAGTACACCTCGGAGTCCCTCGCCTCCGCCTTCGGCGAGCCGCAGCCGGCCGCCGGCCTGGGCCGTCGCAAGAACGCGATCGCCCGCGTCCGGATCGTCCCGGGCTCCGGCAAGTGGAAGATCAACGGTCGCACCCTTGAGGACTACTTCCCCAACAAGGTGCACCAGCAGGAAGTCAACGAGCCCTTCAAGGTGCTCGAACTCGACAACCGCTACGACGTCATCGCCCGCATCGCGGGTGGCGGCGTCTCGGGTCAGGCCGGCGCCCTGCGCCTCGGCGTGGCCCGCGCGCTGAACGAGGCCGACGTGGACAACAACCGCGGCGCCCTCAAGAAGGCGGGCTTCCTCCGCCGCGACGACCGTGCCGTCGAGCGCAAGAAGGCCGGTCTCAAGAAGGCCCGCAAGGCCCCGCAGTACAGCAAGCGCTGATCGCGGCCCTTGCCGTATCGCTTGTTCGCCCCGGCGGCACTCTCCGTGCCGCCGGGGCGTTCGCGTCCCCGGGGGAACCCGGCGGGCGCAAGATCCCCGGGGGAACCCGGCCCATGCGGTATGACGTATAACAACTGATGTGCGAAGTGCGGCGGCCCGGTGAACGGCGGGGCCGCTCGTGACAGCGAGCGGGAGGAATCCAGGTGGGACGGCTCTTCGGGACGGACGGCGTACGCGGGGTCGCGGGCGTCGATCTGACGGCCGAGCTCGCGCTCGGGCTCGCGGTCGCGGCAGCACACGTACTCGGCGAGGTGGGCAGCAGGCCGGGGCACCGGCCGACCGCCGTGGTGGGGCGTGATCCGCGCGCCTCGGGCGAGTTCCTGGAGTCCGCCGTCGTCGCGGGCCTCGCGAGCGCCGGGGTGGACGTGCTGCGCGTCGGCGTGCTGCCGACGCCCGCGATCGCGCACCTGACCGGGGTGCTCGGCGCCGACTTCGGCGTCATGCTCTCGGCGAGCCACAACGCCATGCCGGACAACGGCATCAAGTTCCTCGCGCGCGGTGGGCACAAGCTCGCCGACGAGCTGGAGGACCGCATCGAGGCCCAGTACCACCGCCACCGCGAGCCCGGCGCCACCGAGTGGTCGCGGCCGACCGGCGCGGACGTCGGCCGGGTGCGTGACTACGACGAGGGCTTCGACCAGTACGTGGCGCACCTCGTCGCCGTCCTGCCCAACCGTCTCGACGGCCTCCGCGTCGTCCTCGACGAGGCGCACGGTGCCGCCGCCCGCGTCTCGCCGGAAGCCTTCGCGCGCGCCGGGGCCGAGGTCATCACGACGATCGGCACCGAGCCCGACGGACTCAACATCAACGACGGTGTCGGCTCCACGCACCTCGCCCAGCTCCAGGCCGCCGTCGTCGCCCACCAGGCGGACTTCGGCATCGCGCACGACGGCGACGCCGACCGCTGCCTCGCCGTGGACGCCGAGGGCCGCGAGATCGACGGCGACCAGATCCTCGCCGTCCTCGCCCTCGCGATGCGCGAGCACGGCACGCTCCGCAAGAACACCGTCGTCGCGACGGTCATGTCGAACCTCGGCTTCAAGCTCGCCATGGAGCGCGAGGGCGTCCACTTCGAGGAGACGGGTGTCGGCGACCGGTACGTGCTCGAACGCATGAAGGCGCAGGGGTACGCGCTCGGCGGCGAGCAGTCCGGGCACGTCATCCTCCTCGACCACGCGACGACCGGCGACGGCACCCTGACCGGGCTCATGCTCGCCGCGCGCATGGCCGAGACGGGGCGCTCCCTCGCCGACCTCGCCTCCGTCGTCACGCGGCTGCCGCAGGTCCTCGTCAACGTCCCCGACGTCGACCGCTCCCGCGTCGCCTCGGCGCCCGAGCTGCGCACCGCCGTGGAGGAGGCCGAGCACGCGCTCGGCACGACCGGCCGCGTGCTGCTCCGGCCCTCGGGCACGGAGCCGCTCGTGCGGGTCATGGTCGAGGCGGCGGACATCGAGCAGGCCCGGTCGGTGGCGAGCGGGCTGGCGGACGTCGTGAAGTCGACGCTGGGCTGAGCGGGCCGTACGCGCTTTTCCGACCACCGGCGCGGTGGCGGACCCCGGACTCCGGGGCCCGCCACCGCGCCGTTTCGCGTGCGTCGGCAGGGGGGCGAACTCATCCGCCGCGGGGCGGAGCGCGCGTGAGCCGCGGGGCGGGGTGGGCATGAGCCGCGGGGCGGGGTGCGCGGGGGGAACAGTGCGCCCGCCGGCCGGCTGCCGGAGAGGGGCTCGCGCCGCGTCCCGGCTGGGACCCGTACGATCCCCGCATGCTCCATGTCCGTGTCATCGTCCCGTCCCACCGCACCGGGGACCTGCTGGGTCTGCTGCGCGCCACCGTGGGGGTGACCCATCTCGTCGTGCTGCCCGGTGCCGCGCGGGAGCCCGCCGGTGACCTCGTGGAGTGCGAGGTCGCCCGCGAGTCCGCCGACGAACTCCTCGACGGTCTCCGGGACTTCGGGCTGGGTGACGAGGGCGGGATCACGGCCGGGCACGTCGACCTGACGCTCTCGCGGCCCGCCGAGCGGGCCGAGGAGGAGGCGCCCGGGGACGCCGCCGACGCCGTCGTGTGGCAGGAACTGAGCGACGCGAGCCACGAGGACTCGACGCTCACCGTCACGTACCTCGCCTTCCTCGCCCTCGCGACGATGATCGCCGCGTGCGGCGTCATGCTCGACAACGCGATCCTGATCGTCGGAGCCATGGCGATCGGCCCCGAGTTCGGGCCCCTCGCGGGGATCTCGACCTCCATCGTGCGCCGGGCCCCGCGGCTCGCCGCCCGCTCGTTGCTCGCCCTCGTCGTGGGCTTCCTCGCGGCCATCGCCGTCACGGTCCTCTTCAGCCTGCTGATGGACGCCTGGGACCTCTTCGCCCGTGCGCGCCTCGACGGGCCGCGCCCCAACACCGCGTTCGTGTACGCCCCGGACTCCTTCTCCTTCGTCGTCGCGGTGCTCGCCGGGATCGCGGGCACGCTCTCGCTCACCTCGGCGAAGTCCGGGCTCCTCGTCGGTGTCGCGATCTCGGTCACGACGGTGCCCGCGGCGGCCAACGCCGCCGTCGCGCTCTCGTACGGCGAGTTCTCCCAGATGAAGGGCTCGCTCGAACAGCTCGGCCTCAACCTCGTCGGCATCGTCCTCGCCGGGACCCTGACCCTCCTCGCGCAGCGGCTCCTGTGGTCGGAGATGCGCGAGAGGACGGGCGGGCGCCGCGGCCGGGTGTGACCCGGAGCGCGGGCGGCGGCCCCCGTGCGGCATGCTGGAGGTCTGTCAACTCCCTGTCAGCAGTGCCAGGTTCGCCCCACGAAGGACCCTTTTCATGAGTTACGACCCCCGCGTCGACACCAGCAGGCCGCACCCCGCGCGCGTCTACGACTGGCTGCTCGGGGGTGTGGACAACTTCCCGGCCGATCGCGCCGTGGGGGAGGGGCTGCCCGCCGCCGCGCGGCAGAACGCGCGGTGGAACCGGCAGTTCATGCACCGCGCGGCGCGGTACGTGGCGGGGCGCGGTGTGCGGCAGTACCTCGACGTCGGCAGCGGCATCCCCACCGAGCCCAACCTCCATCAGGTCGTGCAGGGGCTCGTCCCGAGCGCCCGTGTCGTCTACGCGGACAACGACCCGCTCGTCCTCGCGCACTCCGCAGCGCTCCTCGTCGGCACGCCCGAGGGCGCCACGCACTACCTCGACGCGGACGTCCGCGCCCCGGCCGAACTCCTGGACCGCGCGGGCGACTTTCTCGACCTCGGACAGCCCGTCGCGCTCTCGCTCGTCGCGCTGCTGCACTTCCTGCCCGAGGAGCAGGACCCGTACGGGGTCGTGCGCACGCTCGTCTCCCGCCTGGCGCCCGGGAGTTACCTCGTCCTGACGCACGGGACGGCGGACGAGCACCCCGAGCTGGAGGAGACGACGAAGGACAGCTACCGGCGCGGCGCGATCCCGCTGCGGATGCGGACGCGCCACGAGGTCGAGCGGTTCTTCAACGGGCTCGACCTCGTGGCCCCCGGCCTCGTCACGGCCAACTACTGGTACCAGGACGGGGACAGGGTGCCGCCGCAGGAGCGGAGCGGTTTCTGGGCCGGGGTGGCGCGGGTCCCGTAGGGCGCGGGTCCGGTAGAGCGCGGGTCCCGCAGGGCTCGCGCGGGTCCCGCAGGGGCGCTCAGAGCTTCGACGTGACGCGGTCGAGCGGCACGTACTTGAAGTTCTGGTTGCCGCTGCTGCCCGGCGTCGAGTTGGAGCCGTCCTGGCAGACGAAGAGGCCGTTCGGGAAGGCGGCGCCGAGCGGCTTGTCGCTCGCGTCGATGCCGTCCGTGTCCGAGCAGCCGTCGGTCGCGCTGCCGCTCGCGACGGAGAACCGGCCCTGGTAGGCGCCGCTGGAGCGGTCGTAGACGGTGTAGTCGTCACTGCCCTGCGAGGACGCGAACAGGTGCGTCCCGGCCGCCGTGATGCCTTCGACGTCGGCGGTGAGGTGGCCGCCGGAGGCGGTCGAGTCGAAGAGCGTGCGGCTCGTGCCCGCGCCGGGCTCGGCCCCGTACTTCCAGATCCCCTTGTCCTCCTCGCCGACGTAGAGCGCGCCGGTCCTCTCGTCCGCGTAGCAGCCCTCGATCTCGTCGCCGACGTCGAAGAGGCGCACGGACGTCGCGGTGACACCGGTGCCGCTGACCTTCAGCTCCCACTGCTCCAGGCGGCCTGAGGGGGAGTTGGGGTAGGCGTAGAGCTTCCCCGTGGACGGGGAGCGGTACATGCAGATGCCGTGCGCGGTGACCTCGGTGGCGACGTCCTTGAGGTGCGTGAGCTGCCGGGTCGCCGGGTCGATGCGGTAGATGTGCATCGCGCCGTCCCCGCCCTCGGCCTCGTCGTCGGCCGAGACGACGATGTCATCGCGTACGTCCACGTTGTTGCCGTGGTCGCCGCTGATCCGCTGGAGCCGCTTGCCCGCGAGGTCGTACACCTCCAGGGCGCCCTTCTTGTCGGTCGCGACGACCGCCGATTTCGCCGGGTCGCTCGGGTTGACCCAGATCGCCGGGTCGTCGGCGGCGTCACCGCTGTGGCCGACGGGCTCGGTCTCGACGGTCGCGGTGACGGAGAACGCGGGCACGGCGGCGGGTGCGGGGGACACCGCGAGCGCGGCGGGTGCGGGGGGCGCGGCGAGCGCGGCGGGTGCGGTCGCGAGGGCCGCCGGTGCGAGGAGGGCGAGGGCGGCGGTGGAGACGAGGAGGGGGGCGGCGATGCGGCTGGCGCGCATGGGGGCCTTCCGGGTCCGGGGCGGGGTGGGAACGAGCACCCGGAATGTACGGCCGCGTGGTGGTACGGGGAGCCAACGACCGGTGAACTTCCCGCGCGCGGGGGCGATTTCAGGCCGCGTGCGGGAAGGGGGGTGACGGGGGAGGGTTCCGGTCCGGTCGGTGGGCCGGTCTGGGCCGTCCGGCCCGGCCGGTCGGTGGTCCCGGTGGTCCCGGTGGGCGGGGGTGTCAGAGCTTGCGCAGACGGACGCGCTGGACCTTGTGGTCGGGGCCCTTCCGTATGACGAGTGTCGCGCGGCCCCGGGTCGGGGCCACGTTCTCGATGAGGTTCGGCTCGTTGATGGTGTGCCAGGTCCGGCGGGCGTAGGCGAGGGCTTCTTCCTCGGAGACCTGGGTGTACTTGCGGAAGTACGAGGACGGGTCCTGGAAGGCCGTCTCGCGCAGGCGGCGGAAGCGGTTGAGGTACCACTCGCGGATGTCCTGCGGGCGCGCGTCCACGTAGACGCTGAAGTCGAAGTAGTCCGCGAGGCCGACGCGGGTGCGGCCGTCGCTGCCGGGCAGGGCGGGCTGGAGGACGTTGAGGCCCTCCACGATGAGGATGTCCGGGCGTGCGACGGTGAGGCGCTCGCCGGGCACGATGTCGTAGGTCAGGTGCGAGTAGACCGGCGCGGTGACGTTGTCCTTGCCCGCCTTCACGTCCGCGACGAAGCGGGTGAGCGCGCGGCGGTCGTACGACTCGGGGAAGCCCTTGCGCGCCATGAGGCCGCGCTTCTCCAGCTCCGCCATCGGCAGCAGGAAGCCGTCCGTCGTGACCAGCTCGACACGCGGGTGCTCCGGCCACCGCGCGAGCAGCGCCTGCAACAGGCGCGCGACGGTGGACTTGCCCACCGCGACACTCCCCGCGACACCGATCACGAACGGTGTGCCGTACTGCGTGCCCTGCTCGCCGAGGAAGGTGTTGAGCGAGCCGCGCAGGGCGTCGTTGGCGTCCACGTACAGATTCAGCAGGCGCGAGAGCGGCAGGTAGACGTCCCGCACCTCGTCGAGGTCGATGACGTCGCCGAGGCCGCGCAGCCTCTCGACCTCGTCGGCCGTCAGCGGCAGCGGGGTCTTGGCGCGCAGCGCGCTCCACTCGTCCCTGGTCAGATCCACGTAGGGAGTCGCCTCCGGCCTGCGGTGGGCGCTCCTCGGGGGTGAGGTGATCACACGTCCCATTGTTGCGCCCATGTTGCGCGCGGTGGGGGTGGGGTGCGTCACGCGGGAGCGCGCCGGGGACGGTCCCTCGCGGCGTGGCTCGCCGCGTTGGTCGAGGACCTGCCCGACGAGGACATGAAGGAGGGCCTGGAGGCGCAGGTCGACGCCTGCCGCTTCGGGGACGAGCCGCGCCGCGAGGAGGCCGAGTACCCGGCGCTGCTCGCGGAGGCGCGCGAATGAGGCCCGGTGGGGCCGCGTCGCTCTCCGGAGGTGGGCACCCCCTCGCCGTAGTCTTCCGTTATGTGCGGAATTGTGGGATATGCCGGAACACAGTCGGCTCTTGACGTCGTCCTCGCCGGGCTGCGTCGCCTGGAGTACCGGGGCTACGACTCGGCGGGCGCCGCCGTGCTCGCGGACGGGGGACTCGCGACGGCGAAGAAGTCGGGCAAGCTCGCCAACCTGGAGAAGGAGCTGATGGAGCGGCCGTTGCCGAGCGCGACGACCGGCATCGGCCACACCCGCTGGGCGACCCACGGCGCGCCCAACGACGCCAACGCCCACCCCCACCTCGACAACGCGGGCCGCGTCGCCGTCGTCCACAACGGCATCATCGAGAACTTCGCCGAACTGCGCGCCGAACTCCGCGCGCGCGGCCACCACCTGGAGTCCGAGACCGACACCGAGACCGTCGCCCACCTCCTCTCCGAGTCCTACGGCGCGCACGGCGACCTCGCCGCCGCGATGCGCGAGGTGTGCGGGCGTCTCCAGGGCGCCTTCACGCTCGTCGCCGTGCACGCCGACGCGCCGGACCGCGTCGTCGGCGCGCGCCGCAACTCCCCGCTCGTCGTCGGCGTCGGCGAGGGCGAGTACTTCCTCGCCTCCGACGTCGCCGCCTTCATCGATCACACGCGCACGGCGATCGAGCTGGGCCAGGACCAGGTCGTCGAGGTGTGGCCGGAGGGCGTCGCCGTCACCGGCTTCGACGGGCTCCCGGCCGAGGTCCGTACGTACCACGTCGACTGGGACGCCTCGGCGGCCGAGAAGTCCGGCTACGCCTCCTTCATGCTCAAGGAGATCGCCGAGCAGCCGAAGGCCGTCGCCGACACGCTCCTCGGCCGCGTCGACGAGTCCGGGACGCTGCTCCTCGACGAGGTGCGGGTCCCGCCCGAGGTGCTGCGCGAGACGTCCAAGATCGTCGTCGTCGCCTGCGGGACCGCCTTCCACGCCGGGCTCATCGCCAAGTACGCGATCGAGCACTGGACGCGGCTGCCCTGCGAGGTGGAGCTGGCCAGCGAGTTCCGCTACCGCGACCCGATCCTCGACCACGGCACGCTCGTCATCGCGATCTCGCAGTCCGGCGAGACGATGGACACGCTCATGGCGCTGCGGCACGCCCGCGAACAGGGCGCGCACGTCCTCGCGATCTGCAACACCAACGGTTCGACGATCCCGCGCGAGTCCGACGCCGTCCTCTACACGCACGCCGGACCCGAGGTCGCCGTCGCCTCCACGAAGGCGTTCCTGACCCAGCTCGTCGCCTGCTACCTCGTCGCGCTGTGGCTCGCGCAGCACAGGGGCGAGAAGTTCGGCGACGAGATCGGCGAGGTCGTCGCGGAACTCGCCGGTATCCCGGGCGACCTGGAGCGCGTGCTCGAAACGATGGAGCCGGTGCGGGAGCTGGCGCGCTCCCTCGCCGGGCACGACACGGTCCTCTTCCTGGGCCGCCACGTCGGCTACCCCGTCGCCCTCGAAGGCGCCCTCAAGCTCAAGGAACTCGCGTACATGCACGCGGAGGGCTTCGCCGCCGGAGAGCTGAAGCACGGCCCGATCGCGCTCATCGACCAGGGCCTCCCCGTCGTCGTCCTCGTGCCCTCGCCGCGTGGCCGCTCGGTGCTGCACGACAAGATCGTCTCCAACATCCAGGAGATCAGGGCGCGCGGGGCGCGCACGGTCGTCATCGCCGAGGAGGGCGATGAGGCGGTCGCCCCGTACGCGGACCACCTCATCGAGATCCCCGAGGTGCCGACGCTCCTCCAGCCGCTCGTCGCGACCGTCCCGCTCCAGGTCTTCGCGTGCGAACTCGCGACCGCGCGCGGCAACGAGGTCGACCAGCCGAGGAACCTGGCGAAGTCGGTGACGGTGGAGTGAAGGCAGGCGGGCCTCGGTCGGTGCGTGGGCTGCGCACGGTCTGCGGGGTCCGCGGGAGCCGAGGGGCACGGCGTCCGCGACGGTGGAGTGAGGTGTGGGCGGGCCTCGGTCGGTGCGTGGGCTGCGCACGGCGTGCGGGGTCCGCGGGAGCCAAGCTGCACGGCGTCCGCGACGGTGGAGTGAAAGGCGTGCGGGCCTCGGTCGGTGCGTGGGCTGCGCACGGTCTGCGGGGTTCGCGGGAGCTGAGGGGCACGGCGTCCGTGTGGGGAGCGGACGGGTAGCCGGGGGCGCGGGGCCTGCGGCTATCGGTGGCGGGCTCGTGGGGCTCGGCGCGTGCGCGGGCTGCGCATGGGGTGCGGGCCGCGCGCGGTGTGCTGGCCGCGTGCGGTGTGCGGGACCTGCGGGGCGCGGGCGGTGTGCGCGTGCTGGGCGTGCCGGGGCGGGCCGGGGAGCGGGGGCGCGGGGCCCGGCGGGTGGGGGTCGGCGGGCCCGGGGCGTAGGTTTTCCCCGGGCCGGGGTTCCGTTCCGGCCGGAGAGGAACGGCTCCCGTGATCATCGGTGTCGGCATCGACGTGGCGGAGATCGACCGCTTCGGGGCGGCCCTGCGCCGTACCCCGCAGCTCGCGGAGCGCCTTTTCACCGGGGGCGAGACCACGCTGCCGGACGGCGAGCCGCGCGGCATCGCCTCGCTCGCCGCCCGCTTCGCGGCGAAGGAGGCCCTCGCCAAGGCGCTGGGCGCCCCCGCCGGGCTGCGCTGGACCGACGCCGAGGTCTGCGCCGAGCCGGGGGGCCGCCCCTACCTCCGCGTCCGCGGCACGGTCGCGGCCCGCGCGGCCGAGCTGGGCGTCCGCCACTGGCACGTCTCCCTGAGCCATGACGCGGGCGTCGCCTCTGCGGTGGTGATCGCCGAGGGGTGAGCCCCCGCGCGGGCGCAGCCGCACCCCGTACAGCCTGGCGGACCGGCTCCTAAGCCAACTCCAGCACCGCGATCCCGCCCAGTACCACCGCACTCGCGACAAGCCGCCACCTCCCCATTCGTTCCCGGAACACCACCACTCCGATCACCGCCGCGATCACGATGCTCGTCTCGCGGAGTGCGGCGATGCTCGCCAGATCCCCGTACGCCTGCGCCCCTACGACGAGCCCGTACGCGGCGAGCGACAGCACGCCGCCGAGCACCCCCGTCCGCCACCCCACCCGTATCCGCTCGCCGAAGCGGTCGCGCCAGCGGGCCAGGGCGAGGAGCGGCAGGACGGGCCCCTGGAGCAGGAACATCCAGCCGATGTACCCGAGCACGGTCCCCGCGTCCCGCACACCCGTCCCGTCCACGACGGTGTAGCTCGCGATCATCACCCCCGTGCCCAGCGCCGCGGCGAGCGCCGGCCACTGGGCGCGCCCCGGCAGACCGTCCGCGAGGGCGAGCCCCGCGAGGCCGAGGGATATGACGACGACGCCGAGCGCCTGCCCCGCGGGCAGCGCCGCGCCGAGCACGAGGGTCGAGGCGAGCGCGACGAGCCAGGGCGAGGTGCCGCGCGCGATCGGGTACATCTGGCCGAAGTCGCCGAGCCGGTACGCCTGGAGCAGGAGCCACTGGTAGACGGCCTGCAGGAGCGCCGAGGCGATCAGGAACGGCCAGGCGCGGGCCTCGGGGACAGGTGTCCAGCAGGCGATGAGCGCGCCGCAGACCGTGTAGACGAGGTTGATCATCACCGTGCGGGCCGCCTTGTCGACGGCCGCGTGCGAGAGGGCGTTCCAGATCGCGTGCAGCAGCGCCGCCGTGAGCACGGCCACCGGGACGGCGGCGGGCATAGGGGTCTCCTTCCCTGTACGAGGACAGCTCGGGCCTGCGGTCCGCGCCTACCGCGCGTTCCCGTGCCGTTCCGAGGGGCACGGCGAGCGCGGAACCGAATTCCAAGGTACACTACTTTCGTGGAACAGAATTCCGAGAAGAGTCCGGCCGACCTCGCCGCGCACATCCGCTCCCACCTCTCGGGGCTGAGCGGCGCCGAGGCGCGCGTCGCGCGCACCGTCCTCGACCTGGGGGAACGCCTCGTAGGGCTGAGCGTGAGCGAGGTCGCCGCGCTCGCCGAGACCGCGCCGTCCTCGGTCGTACGCACCTGCCAACGGCTCGAATTCCGGGGCTTCCAGGAGCTGAAGATCGCCGCGGCGCGTCAGGCGCCACGCCCGGCGCGGGAGCCGGGAGCGGCCGGCGGTCCCGCCGATTCCGGGGACGCGGCCGACCCGGCGGCGCGCGCCCTCGCCGCGACGCTCGCCGCGAGCCGCGAGGCGCTCGACGGGCTGCGCACGACGCTGCCACCCGCGCGGCTCGGCGAGGCCGCCCGGCTCCTGCACGGGGCGAGCAGGGTCCTCGTCGTGGGCGCCGGTCTCTCGCAGCCCGTCGTGGCCGACGCCGCGTACCGGCTGCGCGCGGTGGGCCGCGCCGTCGACGCCCCCACCGACCCGCTCACCGCGCAGCTCTCCGCCGGGCTGCTCACGGACAGCTCGGTGTGCCTCGCGGTGAGCCACACGGGCGCGACGCGCTCCACCGTGGACGCGGCCCGCCGCGCCCGCCTCCAGGGCGCCGCCGTCCTCGCCCTGACCAGCTACGTCCGCTCCCCGCTGACCGAGACGAGCGACTGCGTGCTCGTGGCGGGCGGGCAGGACCTCGTCCTCGGCCTGGAGGCGGTCGCGAGCCGCCTCGCCCACCTCGCGGTGATCGACGCGCTCGTCCAGACCCTGCTCGACCTGGGCGGGGAGGAGGCGCGGCGGGCCCTCGACGTATCAGCGGAGGTGACGGCCGAGCACTCCTACTGACCGGTCCCGCGGAGCCGGCCGGGCTGCCCGTGCGTACCCGCGGGCGCTGCGGGAAACTCGACATCATGCGTACCGCTCACCGCGTGGAGACCGTACGGGCCGCCGAGACACGGCTCATGGACCGACTGCCGGACGGGGCGCTCATGGCGCGCGCCGCCACGGGGCTCGCGACCGCCGCCGCCGAGCTGCTCGGGCGGGTGTACGGCAGCCGCGTCTGCCTTCTCGTCGGCAGCGGCGACAACGGCGGCGACACGCTCCACGCCGGTGCGGCCCTCGCCCGGCGCGGCGCGGGCGTCAGCGCCGTGCTCCTGTCGCCCGGCCGCGCGCACGCGGGCGGCCTCACGGCACTGCGCGCGGCGGGCGGCCTCGTCCTCGAAGCGCCCGAAGCGGCCGGGGAGTCCGAGGTACCCGGCGAGGTGACGCGGCGGGTGCGGGAGGCGGACCTCGTCCTCGACGGGATCGTCGGCATCGGCGGCAAGGGCGGACTGCGGCCCGTCGCGGCCCGCCTGGCGCGCACGGCGTACGAGGGTCGCCCCGCGATCCTCGCCGTCGACCTGCCGAGCGGTATCGACGCGGACAGCGGCGAGGTGAACGGGGACGCGGTGCGCGCCGACGTCACGGTCACCTTCGGCACGTACAAGCCGGGGCTGCTCATCGATCCCGGGCGCGAGCACGTGGGCGCGCTGCGGCTCGTACCGATCGGCATCGAGCCGGGCGCGCCGGACCTGGAGGCGCTCCAGTACGCGGACGTGGCCGCGCTGCTGCCGGTGCCCGGGGTGGAGAGCGACAAGTACCGGCGGGGTGTCGTCGGGATCGCGGCCGGTTCGACGCGCTATCCGGGCGCGCCGGTCCTCGCGGTGACGGGAGCGCTGCGGGGCGGCGCGGGCGCGGTGCGGTACGCGGGCTCGGCGGCCGACGCGGTGACGGCGCGGCACCCCGAGACGCTCGTGTCCTCGGGGCTGCCGTCCGAGGCGGGACGGGTGCAGGCGTGGGTCGTGGGGCCGGGGCTCGGCGACGGCGACGAGGCGCGCGCGGCGCTCGACGACGTCCTCGCGACGGACGTCCCCCTCCTGATGGACGCCGACGCGCTGAGCCTCGCGGGCCCGGACCGCATCCGGGCCCGTACCGCGCCGACCCTCCTCACCCCGCACGCGGGCGAGGCCGCCCGGCTCCTCGGCGCCGACCGCGCGGACGTCGAGGCCCGCCGTCTCGACGCCGTGCGCGCGCTTGCCGACCGTCTCGGCGCGACCGTGCTCCTCAAGGGCTCCACGACGCTCATCGCCGACCCCGGCGGCACCTCCCCCGTACGAGTGAATGCCACCGGCACCTCGTGGCTCGCCACGGCGGGCGCGGGCGACGTCCTCTCCGGCCTCGCCGGTTCCCTCCTCGCCACCGGCCTCCCCCCGCGCGAGGCCGCCTCGGCCGCCGCCCACCTCCACGGCCTGGCGGCCCGCCGCGCCGCGGGCGGCGGCCGAGGCGGCGCCCCGATCACGGCCTACGACGTGGCGGAGGCGATCCCGGGGGCGTGGCGGGACGTGCGGGAGGGATGAGGGGAAGGGCTCCGCGTGTGACCCGGCCCGCCCGCCGCGTCGCCTGGCCCGGCCCGCGTGTCGCCCGATCCGCGTGTCGCCCGGTCCGCGTGTCGCCTGGCCCGCCCCCAGCCTCGCTCGGCCCGCCCGCTCCCGCGTCGCTCGGCCCGCTCGTCGCCTCGCTCGGCCCGCCCATTCCCGCGTCGCTCGGCCCGCTCCCGCGTCAACGCGCCCCGCCGCCCCGTCGTCCCCACGCGTCAATCCGCCCCCGCCACCCCACCGCCCCGTCATCCCCACGCGTCAACGCGCCCCCGTCGGCCCCGCCATCATTCATCCGCTGTTGCCCCGTTGTTGTGGCACGAGCCCCTCGGGTGTGTCCACAATTCCCCCATGAATCCCCCTCTTCCGCCCCGGGTGCGGGTGGCGGCCTATGTCGTGCGGTACGGGGCGCGTGGGCCCGAGTTGCTGGTGTTCGATCACGTCGGTGTGCCGGAGGCCGGTACGCAGGTCCCCGCGGGGGGTGTGGAGAGCGGCGAGGAGCTGAGCGCGGCCGTGCTGCGCGAGGTGCGCGAGGAGACGGGCGTCGAGGGTGCCCGCGTCGTACGGGCCCTCGCCGTCGATCACCGCCCCCACCCTGAGACCGGCGCCTCGCGCCGCACCACGTACTTCCTCCTGCACGCCCCCCGCGGCGGCCCCGACCACTGGGAGCACCACGCCGCCGTCGAGAACCTCCGCTTCCGCTGCCACTGGCAGCCCCTTCCCCTCACCACCCCCCTCGCCGACCACCAGGACGCCTGGCTCGCGGCGGCGGAACCGACGTGGGGGGCGCGGGTGGGGGCGGGGCGGAGCTGAGGCGTCCGGGCGCGCTCGTCCGTCGGGCGGCCGGGTGGGAGGTGCGCGAGGGCGCGTACCGATCGACGCCGAACGCCCACTGAGGCGGGCACCCACCCCGTACGCGCGCCGCGACCCCCTCGCCCGCCCCCTGCCACACTCCCCGCATGTTCCTCATGCGCCCCGTCGTCGAGATCCAGGCCGTGGACGGGCGGCCTCCGTGGCCCGTCGCGGCGCTGCGGCCGTACGGCTTTCTCGCGTTGCGCGGGGGGCTGAGCGAAGGGGAGACCGGGGCCGTGGTCCTCGGCCTCGCGCAGGGCAACGACCACGACGGTGATCCGGACCTGCCGCCGCGCCCCGCCGGGCGGCTCCCGGCGCTCCTGCACGGGTTGCTCTCGTACGAGTTCCCCACCGCCGCCGGAGGACTGTGGGTCACCGACACCCGCACGGGCGCCGACTTCCCGCCCGGCTGCTGCTGCGGCCTGGAGGACTGGCGCGAGTGGTACGACGTGCTCGACGGCGGTCCGCCCCTGTGGTGGGGGCACGCGGCCCGCCCCGGCGAGGACCCCCGGGCCGAGCGCGACGGCGACGTGGTGCGGCTCCGTGCGGCCGGCGGGGCGGCGTCCTCCGTGCCCGTCGCCGAAGTGCGCGCGCTGCTCGACGGGGTCGAGGGCGCCTTGCGGGACTTCCTCGCGGACGCGGCCGGGTGGGCCGTACGGACGGTGCCCGCGCACGCCGAAGCGCTCGCCCACGCGCTGGCCCGCGCCCTCGCGGTGGGCTGAACCCTCGCCGGGGCCTCGGGGTGGCGTGAGCCGGGGCCGTCCCGCCGCCCTTGGCGCAGCCCCCTCCCGGCCGCAGTGCGACACTGAGTCACGATGAACACCACCGCACAGGGCCCCCGGGCCGAGATCGATCTTGCCGCTCTGCGGGCCAATGTCCGCCTGCTGAGGGAGCGCGCGCCCGGTGCGGCGTTCATGGCGGTGGTCAAGGCCGACGCCTACGGGCACGGTGCGCTCGCCTGCGCGCGGGCCGCGCGGGAGGCCGGGGCGAGCTGGCTCGGCGTCGCGACGCCCGCCGAGGCGCTCGCGCTGCGCGCGGCGGGTGCCGAGGGCCGCATGCTGTGCTGGCTGTGGACGCCCGGCGGCCCCTGGCGCGCCGCGATCGAGGCCGACATCGACGTCTCGGTGAGCGGGCAGTGGGCGCTCGACGAGGTCGCCGCCGCCGCCCGCGCCGCGGGAGCCACGGCCCGTGTCCATCTCAAGGCGGACACCGGCCTCGGCCGCAACGGCTGCCAGCCCGCCGACTGGCCCGCACTCGTGGGCAACGCCCTCGCCCTCCAGGCGGAGGGCCTGGTCCGGGTCGTCGGCCTGTGGTCGCACTTCGCCTGCGCCGACGAGCCCGGACACCCCTCCATCGCCGCCCAGCTCACCCTCTTCGAGGAGATGACAGGGCTCGCCGCGCGCCTCGGCGTCCGCGCCGAGGTCCGGCACATCGCCAACTCGCCCGCCACCCTCAGCCTCCCCGAGAGCCACTACGACCTCGTACGGCCCGGGATCGCGATGTACGGGCTCTCGCCCAGCCCCGCCATGGGCACCCACACCGACTTCGGGCTCCGCCCCGTCATGCGGCTCGTCGCCCCGCTCGCCCTCGTCAAGCGGGTCCCCGGCGGCCACGGCGTCAGCTACGGGCACCTCTACGTCACCCCCGGCGACACGACACTCGGCCTCGTCCCGCTCGGCTACGGCGACGGCATCCCCCGGCACGCCTCGGGGAGCGGGCCCGTCCTCGTGAACGGCAAGTGGCACACCGTCGCGGGCCGCATCGCGATGGACCAGTTCGTCGTCGACCTCGGCGGCGACACGCCCGCCCCCGGCAGCGAGGCCGTCCTCTTCGGCCCCGGCGACCGGGGCGAACCGAGCGCGGAGGACTGGGCGCGGGCGGCGGACAGCATCGTCTACGAAATCGTCACGCGCATCGGCGCCCGTGTGCCACGCGTCCATCTGAACGGGTAACGAACCCGTAGGGCTTGAGCAGGACCCGTACGCCCCGAGTCCCCGAGGAGAGTCACGTGGCCGACAGCGCACCTCTCGCCGGGCTCCCCGGCCCGCTCCCGGCGCCCCCGCCCGCGTCCGGACGGCGGCGGGCCGGAGTGCTCGGGGCCGCCGTCGGCGTGCTCGCCGCCGGGGCCGCTGCCGGGGTCGCCGTCGAACGGCTCACCGTGGGCCGCTCGGTGCGCCGCCGGGCGCGCCTCGCGCTCGACGCCACGAGCCCGTACGGGACGCTGCGCGGCACCCCGGGCTCAGTCCTCGCGGAGGACGGCACCCCTCTCGCGTACGAGATCGAGGACCCCTACGCGGCTCCCTCCGAGGACGGAGGCGTCCCCCTCGCGGGGGAGGCCCCCTTCACCGTCGTCCTCTCGCACGGCTACTGCCTCAACCAGGACTCCTGGCACCACCAGAGGGCCGCCCTGCGAGGCCGCGCCCGCGCCGTCTACTGGGACCAGCGCGGACACGGACGCTCCGGCTGGACCCCCGGCGCGCCGCCCCCCGGCATCGACCTCCTCGGCAGCGACCTCAAGGCCGTCATCGACGCCGCCGCGCCCACGGGGCCGCTCGTCCTGCTCGGGCACTCGATGGGCGGCATGACCGTCATGGCGCTCGCCGAGCGGTACCCGGACCTCGTGCGCGAGCGCGTCGTGGGGCTCGGCCTCGTCGGCACCTCGGCGGGGCGGCTCGACGAGGTCGCGTGGGGCCTGCCCGCGCCCGGCGCGGAGGCGCTGCGGCGGCTCGCGCCGGGCGTGCTGCGCGCCCTCGGCTCCGCGCCCGCGCTCGCCGAAGCCGGGCGCCGCGCCGTGACGGACGTCTTCGGCACGCTCGTACGCCGCTACTCCTTCGGCACGGGCGCCGAGACCGACCCGGCTCTCGCCCGTTTCGCGACCCGCATGATCGAGGCGACACCGATGGAGGTCGTCGCCGCCTTCTGGCCCGCCTTCGCCGCCCACGACAAGACGGCGGCGCTCCCGCTCCTCAGGGGCCGCCCCGCCTTCGTCCTCGCCGGCACGGACGACCTCATCACCCCCGCGACCCACAGCCGCACCCTCGCGACCGCGCTCCCCGAGGCGGACCTCACGCTCGTCCCCGGCGCGGGCCACCTGGTCCTCCTGGAACGCCCGCAGGAGGTCGACGCGGCGGTGACGCGGCTGCTGGAAGCGGTGGAGGGACGGTGAACGCGGGGGCCATGAGGGAGGGGCGGTAGGGCGCCCTCCCGCCCGTCGCGCACCAGCGCGGGGGCCGCGCCGGGGTGTCCGGGCGCACTTCGCCGGCCTGCCGGACTCGCAGCGGTACCCGGCCGACGACGGTGCCTCGACGCGCTGCTCCGCGACGTCGCCCACGAGCGGGAGGCGGCCCGCCCCTCGGGCCGCTGAGCCGCCGTACGGGCCCGTGGGGACCCGTACGGTCCGGTGGGCCGTCCGCCGCCTATTACCGTGCCTCCCATGGAACCGCAGAACACCGCTCTCGTCCTCCCCGCCTTCTCCGTCGCCGGGCCCGAGGAGACCACCGCGCTCGGGCGGCGGCTCGCCGCCGTGCTGCGGCCCGGCGACCTCGTGCTGCTCAGCGGCGAACTCGGCGCGGGCAAGACGACGCTGACGCGGGGGCTCGGGGAAGGGCTCGGGGTGCGGGGCGCCGTCACCTCGCCGACCTTCGTCATCGCCCGCGTCCACCCCCCGCTCGGCGACGGCCCCGCCCTCGTCCACGTCGACGCCTACCGGCTCGGCGGCGGGCTCGACGCGATGGAGGACCTCGATCTCGACGTCTCGCTCACCGATTCCGTCGTGGTCGTCGAGTGGGGCGAGGGCAAGGTCGAGGAGCTGACGGAGGACCGCCTCCTCCTCCGCATCGACCGCGCCACGGGCGGTACGGCGACGGCGCTCGACCCGGCGGCCGGCGCGGCCGACGACGCCGATCCCCGGCTCGTGACGATCACCGCGTACGGGGCGCGCTGGCAGGACGACCCGGTGGCGGGCGCGGCGCTCCTGGGCCTGCGCGAGGGCTGAGGGTTTCCGACACGGTGTCGGCATGATGTTGCGTCGCGCGCTGCCCGCGTGGTCACATGGAGGCCAAGACCTGGTGAGGGCTACCTAACCACGCCTGACGTCAGGAGGCAGCCATGCCGACCACCGCACCCACCACGGAAGCCCCCCGCACCCCGCCCGCCGCCGTCCCCTCGATGCGGGCACTGCTGGAGTCCTGCGCCGCGGCGACCGCCGTCTCCACCCCACCGGCCCCCGCGGCGCGGGAGGGCGAGAAGGACGCGGGCGACGAGGGGCGCGCGGAAGCACGCAAGGGGTGAGGCCGTGCGCGGGGCCCCGGTCGGTACGTGGGCGACACACCCCGCGCGTACCGCTCACCGCCGTCCCGCCGCGAGGCCGATGCCGGCCGCGTCCTACTTGACGACGACCACCTTCGAGCCCAGGTCCGCGAAGTCCCACATGGCGTCCGCGTCCTTCAGGGACTCGCGGACGCCGCCCGTGCGGGAGCCCGGGTCCGGTTGCGGCGTCGAGCCGTCCGCCGCGGCGCTGAAGCCGACCACGACGCCCCCGGTGACCGCGAAGCGCACGACCTTGACGATGCGGACCCCGTCCGAGCCGAGGACGGCGGCGGCGCGCGACGTCACCGAGTAGGTGCCGGGTGCCGGGTCGACGGTGCTCGGCGTGACCTCGAAGGTCGCACTCGCCTTGCCGCTCTCGTCCACGAGCCACACCCGCTTCGCGCCGAGCGCGTACACGACCCGCTTGCCCTCGCCGGAGCCCGCGGGGACCGCCGCCGCGGCCTCCTTGCCGCCGCTGCCCTTCTTGCCGTGGCCGCCGGAGCCGTTCGGGTCGGCGGAGGGGGAGGGAGAGGCGCTGGGGGAGTGGGGGGCCTTCGCGAGGTGTTCGGGGGCGCTCGCGTTCGCCTGGAAGGCGAGGAAACCGATTCCGGCCAGGGCCGCCGCCGTCAGCCCGGCCACGATCCCGGAGCTCCTGCCTGCCACTGTGCCGCCTCCTGTGCGTCAAGCCCTGCCGGGCCCCGGCCCTGCGCCGCGCACCGTGACGGTAGCAGCCGGGCGGGAAACCGGCCTCCGGAGTGGGTGAGTGCTCACTCACCTCGGAGGGCCCCGCCGCCTTCGGCACCGCCGGGCTCCGCGCCGTAGGCTGTCGGCGTGCTTCTGCTCGCTCTCGACACCGCAACGCCCGCCGTCACCGCCGCCCTGCACGACGGGGAGCGGGTCCTCGCCTCCGACAGCCGCGTCGACGCCCGGCGCCACGGCGAACTCCTCCTCCCCGCCGTGGACCGCGTCCTCGCCGCCGCCGGGGCCGGACTCCGCGACGTCACCGCCGTCGTCGTCGGCACCGGACCGGGCCCGTACACCGGGCTCCGCGTCGGCCTCGCGACCGCCGACACCTTCGGCCTCGCGCTCGACATCCCCGTCCACGGCCTGTGCACGCTCGACGGACTCGCCTCCGCCACCGGCCGTACGCCCGAGGACGGACCCTTCCTCGTCGCGACGGACGCGCGCCGCAAGGAGGTCTACTGGCGGCGGTACGCGGACGCCACGACGCCCCTGGGCGAACCGGCCGTCGACCGGCCCGCCGAGATCGCCGCGCAGGTCGGCGGCGTCCCCGCGTACGGCGCCGGGGCGCACCTCTACCCCGACACCTTCGACGGCGCCGTGCCCGAGGGCCCCGGCAGCCCCGTCCACGCCGACGCCGGGGCCCTCGCCGCGCTCGCCGCGCACCGCCTCGCCGCCGGCGCGGAACTCGGCGCCCCGCGCCCCCTCTATCTGCGCCGCCCCGACGCCCAGGTGCCCAAGAACTACAAGGTGGTCACCCCGCGGTGAGCGCCGCCGAGCCCGCGACCGCTCCGGAGGCGGACAACCTCCCCCGGCTGCGCGAGATGCGCTGGTGGGACATCGACCCCGTCCTCGTGCTCGAACGTACCCTGTTCCCCGACGACGCCTGGTCGCGCGGCATGTTCTGGTCCGAGCTGGCGCACGCGCGCGGACCGGGCGCGACACGGCACTACGTCGTCGCCGAGGACGCCGAGGGCACCCTCCTCGGCTACGCGGGCCTCGCCGCCTCCGGAGACCTCGCCGACGTGCAGACCATCGCCGTCTCGGAGGCCGCCTGGGGTCACGGCCTCGGCTCCCGCCTCCTCACCGACCTCCTGCGGGCCGCGACCGCCTTCGAGTGCGCCGAGGTCATGCTGGAGGTGCGCGTCGACAACCTCCGCGCCCAGCGCCTCTACGAGCGGTACGGCTTCCAGCCGATCGGCGTCCGCCGCGGGTACTACCAGCCCGGCAACGTCGACGCCCTCGTGATGCGCCTCACCGACCCCGCGAACCCGGTCGCCCCCACCCCCCGTACCTCAGAAAGCGAACCTCCCGGCCATGTCTGACGCCCCCCTCGTCCTCGGTATCGAGACCTCCTGCGACGAGACCGGAGTCGGCATCGTGCACGGCACGACGCTGCTCGCCGACGCGGTCGCGTCGAGCGTCGGCGAGCACGCGCGCTTCGGCGGCGTCGTCCCCGAGATCGCCTCGCGCGCCCACCTGGAGGCGATGGTCCCGACCATCAGCCGCGCGCTGAAGGAGGCCGGGGTCGGCGCCAAGGACCTCGACGGCATCTCCGTCACGGCGGGCCCCGGGCTCGCGGGCGCGCTCCTCGTCGGCGTCTCGGCCGCCAAGGCGTACGCCTACGCGCTCGGCAAGCCGCTCTACGGCGTCAACCACCTCGCCTCGCACATCTGCGTCGACCAGCTCGAACACGGCCCGCTCCCCGAGCCGACCATGGCGCTCCTCGTCAGCGGCGGGCACTCCTCGCTCCTCCTCTCGACGGACATCACCTCCGACGTACGGCCCCTCGGGCAGACGATCGACGACGCGGCGGGCGAGGCGTTCGACAAGATCGCGCGCGTCCTCGACCTCGGCTTCCCCGGCGGCCCCGTCATCGACCGGTACGCGCGCGAGGGCGACCCGGAGGCCATCGCGTTCCCGCGCGGGCTCACCGGGCCGCGCGACGCCGCCTACGACTTCTCCTTCTCCGGGCTCAAGACGGCCGTGGCGCGCTGGATCGAGGCCAAGCGCAGGGCGGGCGAGGAGGTGCCCGTACGGGACGTGGCGGCGTCCTTCCAGGAGGCCGTCGTCGACGTGCTCACGCGCAAGGCGGTACGGGCCTGCAAGGACGAGGGCGTCGACCACCTGATGATCGGCGGCGGCGTGGCCGCGAACACGCGCCTGCGCGCGCTCGCGCAGGAGCGGTGCGAGCGCGCGGGCATCCGGCTGCGCGTCCCGCGCCCCAAGCTGTGCACCGACAACGGCGCGATGGTCGCCGCGCTGGGCGCCGAGATGGTCGCCCGGAACCGGGCCGCGTCGGACTGGGAGCTGTCGGCGGACTCCTCGCTCCCCGTGACGGAACCGCACGTGCCGGGGCACGACCACGGCGACTCGGACACGGACGGCGGCCACGGGCACCACCACCACCACCACGGCCACGACCACGTGCACGAGGTCGCGAAGGAGAACCTCTACAAGTGACGGTCACGACGCTGATGTGGGAGGCCCGCGCCCGGGAGGGCCGCGGCCCCGACCTCCTCGCCTGGACCCGCGCCCAGCCCCTCCCCGCCACCCCCCTGCGCCGCGAGACCTTCACGGCCGCCCAGGACCGCGTCCTCGTCCTGACCTGGTGGGAGGGCGAGCCGGATGCCGGCCACCCGGAACTGGCGGAGCCCCCGGAGGACTTGGTGACACGGGCGGTGCACCGCTGGCGGTTCGCCTCGGCGGGCGTCGAGGGGGACGCGCGCACGGACGCCTGACACGGACGCCTGACACGGACGCCTGACACGGGCGTCAAGGCCCCGGAACGCAGGAACGATCTTCCTTCACCCGTCCGGCGGAAGAAGCCGCCGGACGGGCCTTCCGGCATGTCCGGCGCGGGATCGTGGACCCGCTCGGGCGGTCGGCCCGGCCCGCATAAGCCGCGCGAAAAGGACAGGACGGATGTCGCTCATTCATGCCGCACCTCCCGATACCCGGGCAGGATGTACGGGAGGAGGCGAGCCCATGACCCCGAAGAGCGAAGTCCCGGCCGACATGACGGTCGAGGAATTCGAGCAGATCGCCCGCACTGCCCCGGAGACCGTCCGGCTGGAGTACCTGAACGGAAAGATCGAGGGCAAGCCCGTGCCGGACGGCAAGCACGACGAGATCATCATGTGGCTGCTGGAGCAGTGCTTGCAGCACCGGCCGGATCTGCGGCTCTACCCGGAGCGTGGGCTGAAGGTGGAGAAATACCGCAGGGGCCGGGCGCGGCCGGACGGTGTCCTGGCGCCACGGCGGCACTTCCTCACGTCCGGCGACTGGGCGGAACCGGACGGCGTGCTCATGGTCGCGGAGGTGACCTCGCACGACTGGGACACCCACCAGCGGGACCGCGTGGAGAAGGCCAAGGGCTACGCGGCGGCAGGCATCCCGGTGTACCTGCTCATCGACCGTCAGGCGGGCGGCTTCGTCGTGTACACCGAGCCGGACGACGGCGGCTACCGCAGTGTCACCGCTCGCGCTTTCGGTGCGCCCATCGAACTTCCGGAGCCAGTAAGCCGCACCCTGGAAAGCGAGGAGCTGAAGGAGCTGGCCGGCTGACGGCCCGCCCCCTCACACCCCCCGCCCCACCAGCATCACAGGCGCCCCCAGCGCCCGGGTCATGAAGACCACCGCCTCGTTCGGGCCCTTCGGTTTCACCTGGCGGCGCAGTTCGTCGGGCTCCATCGCCGAACCCCGCTTCTTCACCGTCAGCGTGCCGACGCCGCGCTCCCGCAGCAGGGACTTGAGGCGCTTCACGCCGAAGGGCAGGACGTCCGTGATCTCGTAGGGGCGCGCGTACGGGGTCGGGGTCAGGGTGTCCGCCGTGAGGTACGCGAGCGTGTCGTCGATCAGGGTCGCGTCCAGGTCGCGGGCGACCTCGGCGACCAGGTGGGCGCGGATCACGGCCGCGTCCGGCTCGTAGAGGTAGCGGGCGACCGGGGCCGCCGGGGGGTTCGGGAGCCCGGTGCCGCGCAGCCGGTGCGGGCCCGGGAGCAGGGTCGCCGTCGTCCCCGTGCCCGTACCGAACCACAGCACCGCCTCCTTCAGCTCGCCGCCGTCCGAGACCCACTCGCCCGCCGCGTCGGCGGGGATCGCCTCGTGCGGTACGCCGGGGGCGACCTTCAGGGCGCCGAGCCGCCCGCTCCGCGCCGCGCCGATCGCCCAGCTCAGCGGCGGCGAGTACGCCTCCGGGTCGAAGATCCGGCCCCGGCCGCCGCGCCGCGCCGGGTCGGCGAAGACCGTGTCGCAGTCGCCCGCGTCGACCTCCGTCACGTCCGCGCACTCCACCTCGATCAGCTCCGCGAGCCCCAGCGCCTCCGCGTTCGCCCGCGCGACCGCCGCCGTCAGCGGGTCGCGGTCCACGGCGCGTACCGCGATCCCCGCGCGCGCGAGCGCGAGCGCGTCGCCGCCAAGCCCGCAGCACAGGTCCGCGACGCGTACCGCGCCGTACTCCTTCAGCCGCTCGGCGCGGTACGCGGCGACCGGCGCCCGCGTCGCCTGCTCCACGCCGCCCGGCGTGAACCACATCCGCGCCGCGTCCTCGGCCCCGAACTTCGCGACGGCGCGGTCCCGCAGCCGCGCCTGTGCGAGCGCCGCGGTCACGAGCGCGGGCGGATGCGCGCGGCGCAGGCGGGTCAGGGCCGCCAGCTCGTCGGCGGGCCGCAGCCCCCGCAGCTCGGCGAGGAGCGCGCTGCCCTCGGGGGTACGGAGAGCGGAGAGATCGTCGAGGTCCACGGGGCCATTGTCCGGGGCGCGGGCGACGGGGCGGTACGGGGGAGGGGCGACGGGGGCCGCGCCCCGTGCCCGTACCGCTGTGCGCGTGGCAGTGGTGGGCCGCTCGGCTGACGGCCCGGCGCGGCGGGGGCGCGGGGGCCCGGGCGGGGGAGTGTCAGGGCATGGGAAAGATACGGTTTACCGCCACGAACCCCCGTACGTCCGGCGTCGGCCCGGCTCTCGCCCGCTCCGCCGCCCTCCTCGGCGCCGCCCTGCTCGTGGCGGGCTGCGCGGGCACGGAGACCTCCGTCCGTACGAGTTCCGCACCGGGCGGTTCCGCCTCCGAGGTTTCCGGGGCTCCCGCGTCCGGGGCTCCCGGCTCCGGCCTCCCAGGCCCTGAAACCTCCTCACCCGGCACCTCAGCCCCCGCGTCCGGCATCCCCGCGTCCGGCATCCCCGCGTCCGGCACCCCCGCCCCCGGCGCCCCCGGCCCCGCCGCCGCCCCGCGCGGGCTCGCCGAGGAGGCGCGGCAGGGGACCGAGGCGATACGTGGGGCGGTCGAGGCGGAGGCGCGCGAGGCCGAGGCGCGCAAGGCCGCTCTCCTCGCCGCGGCACGCCGCTGGGGGCTCCCGCAGGCTCCGCTCCTCGTGCCGCCCCCGCCCCGTACGAAGTCCCTGCCGCCCACGCGCCGGGGGTTCGGCGTGAGCGGGCCCCGCACGCGAGGGCTCCCGCCCGTCTTCACGCGGGTCCCGACCCGCGACCGCGTGGTCTTCCTCACCATCGACGACGGCGTGGACCAGGACCCGGCGACGCTCCGGATGCTGCGCGAACTCCACGTCCCGTACACGGCCTTCCTCAGCGACGACGCAGTCGACGGCGGCTGGGAGTACTTCCGCGCGGCGCACGCGCAGGGGGCCGCGCTCCAGAACCACACGCTCCTCCACCGCTACCTCCCCGGCCTCTCCCGCGCCGCCCAGCGCCACGAGATCTGCGGCATGCAGGACACCTTGCGCCGCCACTACGGGCGGGCCGCCACGCTCTTCCGGCCGCCGTACGGGAGTTACAACCGCGACACCCTGGAGGTCGCCCGCTCCTGCGGCATCCGTGCGGTCCCGCTGTGGGAGGCGGAGGTCTTCCCCGGCCGGGTCGTCTACCGCGACAGCGACCTGCACCCCGGGGACCTCGTCCTCACGCACTTCCAGGGGCGCGCGCAGTGGAACGGCTCGATGGCGGACGCTCTTCGCACGTTTCTGCGCACCGTCACCGAGAAGGGGTACGCGGTGGCCCGCCTGGAGGACTACATCTGAGTCCAGAGGGGGAGAGGGGCCTTCCGGGACATCGTCCGGAAGGCCCCTCTTCCGCTTCGGACGGCACTCGCCTGGCACTCCGCTTGACCGAGTGCTAATCGCGGTCATAGTCTCGGCTCTGGCACTCCCCACCGGAGAGTGCCAAGCAGCGACGGGCAGTCCGGCACCCGCGACGACGGATTACCGGTCGCCACCCAATGACTTATTCACCCCGTGATCTCCGAAGGGGGAGGTCGGATCGTGACGACCGCCAGCTCCAAGGTTGCCATCAAGCCGCTTGAGGACCGCATTGTGGTCCAGCCGCTCGACGCCGAGCAGACCACGGCCTCTGGCCTGGTCATCCCGGACACCGCGAAGGAGAAGCCCCAGGAGGGCGTCGTCCTCGCCGTGGGCCCGGGCCGCTTCGAGAACGGCGAGCGCCTGCCGCTCGACGTCAAGACCGGCGACATCGTGCTCTACAGCAAGTACGGCGGCACCGAGGTGAAGTACAGCGGCGAGGAGTACCTCGTCCTCTCGGCCCGCGACGTGCTCGCGATCATCGAGAAGTAAGCAGCACCCCGGTCGCGTCCGGGTCTTTCCCGGACCACCCGGCTTTCGCAACGAGCCGCGCCCCCGGACCCCGTCCTCTTCGACGCCGGGGCCCCCGGGGGCGCGGTCGTTGTGTTCACCCACGACTTTTCCGAGTTTTCCCGAAGGGCTGAATCGCTCCCATGGCGAAGATCCTGAAGTTCGACGAGGACGCCCGTCGCGCCCTTGAGCGCGGCGTCAACAAGCTGGCCGACGCGGTCAAGGTGACGATCGGCCCCAAGGGCCGCAACGTCGTCATCGACAAGAAGTTCGGCGCCCCCACCATCACCAACGACGGTGTCACCATCGCCCGCGAGGTCGAGGTCGAGGACCCGTACGAGAACCTCGGCGCCCAGCTCGTCAAGGAGGTGGCGACCAAGACCAACGACATCGCGGGTGACGGCACCACCACCGCGACCGTGCTCGCCCAGGCGCTCGTCCGCGAGGGCCTGCGCAACGTCGCCGCCGGCGCGTCCCCGGCCCTCCTCAAGAAGGGCATCGACGCCGCCGTCAAGGCCGTCTCGGAGGACCTGCTCGCCACGGCCCGCCCGATCGACGAGAAGTCCGACATCGCCGCCGTCGCCGCGCTCTCCGCGCAGGACCCGAAGGTCGGCGAGCTGATCGCCGAGGCGATGGACAAGGTCGGCAAGGACGGTGTCATCACCGTCGAGGAGTCCAACACCTTCGGCCTGGAGCTGGACTTCACCGAGGGCATGGCCTTCGACAAGGGCTACCTCTCCCCGTACATGGTCACCGACCAGGAGCGGATGGAGGCCGTCCTGGAGGACCCGTACATCCTCATCAACCAGGGCAAGATCTCCTCGATCCAGGACCTCCTGCCGCTGCTTGAGAAGGTCATCCAGGCCGGTGGCTCGAAGCCGCTCCTGATCATCGCCGAGGACGTCGAGGGCGAGGCGCTCTCCACCCTCGTCGTCAACAAGATCCGCGGCACCTTCAACGCCGTCGCCGTCAAGGCGCCCGGCTTCGGCGACCGCCGCAAGGCCATGCTCGGCGACATCGCGACCCTCACGGGCGCGACCGTCATCGCCGAGGAGGTCGGCCTCAAGCTCGACCAGGCCGGTCTGGACGTGCTGGGCTCCGCCCGCCGCGTGACCGTGACCAAGGACGACACGACGATCGTCGACGGCGGCGGCCAGCAGGCCGACATCGACGGCCGCGTCGCCCAGATCAAGGCCGAGATCGAGACCACGGACTCCGACTGGGACCGCGAGAAGCTCCAGGAGCGCCTCGCGAAGCTCGCCGGTGGCGTGTGCGTCATCAGCGTCGGTGCCGCGACCGAGGTCGAGCTGAAGGAGAAGAAGCACCGTCTGGAGGACGCCATCTCCGCGACCCGCGCCGCGGTCGAGGAGGGCATCGTCTCCGGTGGTGGCTCCGCGCTCGTCCACGCCTCGAAGGTCCTCGCCGACTCGCTCGGCAAGACCGGCGACGAGGCGACCGGGGTCGCGGTCGTCCGCGCCGCCGCCGTCGAGCCGCTGCGCTGGATCGCCGAGAACGCGGGCCTCGAGGGCTACGTCATCACCTCGAAGGTCTCCGAGCTGGACAAGGGCCAGGGCTTCAACGCCGCGACCGGCGAGTACGGCGACCTCGTGAAGGCCGGCGTCATCGACCCGGTCAAGGTCACCCGCTCCGCCCTGGAGAACGCCGCCTCCATCGCCTCGCTGCTCCTGACGACCGAGACCCTCGTCGTCGAGAAGCCTGCCGAGGAGGAGCCGGAGGCCGGTGGCCACGGCCACAGCCACAGCCACTGAGGCACCGGACGGCGGCCGGGCGGTGAGCCGCTCCGGCTGACGGGCTCCCGCCCGGCCGCCGTTCCCCGCCGCACGACGGCGAAAAGGGCCGGTCCCCCGCGAGGGGGACCGGCCCTTCGGCATGCGCACCCGGGCTCCGGCGGGCAACGCCCCGGCCGGTACGACGGTGTGCCGCCCTCAGGCCCCGCGCCGCGCCGCGTGCCCCCGGGCGCCGTGCCCGACCGGGGACGCCGTCACCGTCCCCGCCGCCCCGGTCTCCTCCTCGGACAGCGCCGCCTCCACGGGCGTCGGCCAGGGCGGCTCCACGAAGAGGTTCTGCCACTGGGGCTTGTGCAGCGGGTCGTGGCCGAGGGACTGCGTCATCGCGTGCGGCTCCTTGCGGGGTACGGGGGAGGGGCGACGCCCGCCGGGAGCGGCCCCCCACCCCGTTTGCCCCGCGGGCGTGCTCTCACGCCGACAAGTGCAGCCCCTCCGCCGCCACCGGCTCCGCGAACGGCTCGCCGCGCGTCCAGCGTTCGATCTCGTCGAGCGCGTGGTCGGCCATGCGGTGCACCTCGTTGCCGAGGGAACCGGCGACGTGCGGGGTGAGCAGGACGTTCGGGAGGGAGTAGAAGGGCGAGCCGGGCAGCGGCGGCTCCGGGTCCGTCACGTCGAGGACGGCGGAGAGGCGGCCGGAGGCCAGCTCGGCCAGCAGCGCGCTCTCGTCGATCAGCGAGCCCCGCGACGTGTTGACGAGCGTCGCCCCGTCCGGCATCGCGGCCAGCTCGGCCGCTCCGATCAGGTGCCGGGTGCTGGGGAGTTCGGGGGCGTGGACCGAGACGACCGAAGCGCGCGCGCACAGTTCGGCGAGGCCGACGGAGCGCGCGCCGAGCGCCGCCGCGTCCGCCTCGGACACGTACGGGTCGTGCAGCAGCACCTCGAAGTCGAAGGGCCGCAGGAGTTCGAGGACCCGGCGCCCCACCCGGGAGGCCCCCACGAGCCCCACGACGCGCCGGTAGTTCCCGGCCGCGCGCAGCTCGCGGTGCCAGTCGCGTCGCCCGCCCGGCTCGCGGGCCCCGCGCGCCGAGTCGAGCACCTTCTTGCCGGAGAAGAGGATCGCGGCGAGCGTGTACTCGGCGACCGGGAGGGCGTTGGCGCCCGCCGCCGAGCTGACCTGGATGCCGCGCTCCCAGCACGCGTCGGTGACGAAGCCCTTCACGGTGCCCGCCGCGTGCACGACGGCGCGCAGCCGAGGCGCCCGCGCGAGCACGTCGGCGGTCAGCCGCGGCACCCCCCAGCAGGTGAGCAGCACCTCCGCCTCGGCGAGCGCGGCGGCGAGGGCCGGTCCGGGGTCGGTGAAGTCGCTCGCGAGCAGGCCGGGATCGGTCCGTACGAGGCGGCCCAGTCTTTCGTGGTGGGCCGGCGTCAGCAGTTCCTCCGCGACCTGGGGGGCCATGGCGAGCAGGGCCCGGGGACGTCGGTCGGTGGCCTCGTGCATGGTGATGCGAGTACTCCTCACAAGGTGGGGGTGGATGCGGTACGGGGGGCGCGCCCGCCCGTACCGCCGTACGGGAGCGGCTACTTGACCCCGCCCGCCGTCAGCCCCGCCTTCCAGTGCCGCTGGAGCGTCACGAAGGCGATGATGAGCGGCAGGACGGCGAGCAGCGAGCCGGTGACGACCATCGGGTAGAACTCCGGGTTCGCGTTGGCGCTGCTGTGCCAGTTGTAGAGGCCGAGGCTGAGCGGGTAGAGCTTCTTGTCCGAGAGCATGACCAGTGGCAGGAAGAAGTTGTTCCAGACGGCCGTGAACTGGAAGAGGAACACCGTCACGAAGCCCGGCATGATCATGCGGAGGCCGATCGACCAGAAGACGCGCATCTCGCTCGCCCCGTCGATGCGGGCCGCCTCCAGCGCCTCGTTCGGGATGTACCCGGCGCTGAAGATCCGCGAGAGGTACACGCCGAAGGGGTTCACCAGGACGGGGATGAGGACGGCCCAGTAGGTGTTGACCGTGTGCGTCTTGACGGCGAGGAGGTAGAGCGGCAGCGAGAGCGCGGTCGAGGGCAGCAGCACCCCGAGCAGCACCATCGCGAAGAGCTTCTCCTTGCCCTTGAAGACGTACTTGTCGAAGGCGTACCCGGCGGCGACGCTCACGAGCGAGCAGCCGAGCGCTCCGACGCCCGCGTAGATCAGCGAGTTGAGGTACCAGCGGAAGTAGAGGCCGCCTTCGTAGTCGGCGAGCGCGGAGAGGTTGTCGCCGAGGTCGAAGCCCTCGAAGGAGAAGACGTTGCCGCCGAGGATGTTCCCGGCGTCCTTCGTCGCCGCCGTCACGAGCCAGACGAGCGGGAAGAGCGCGTAGACGGCGGCGACGAGCAGGACGACGTTGACGGCGACGCGCGAGGTCCAGCGGCCCGACCGCCTGCCCTTGCGGGTCGCGACGGGCGCCCGGCGCGGGGTCTTGGCCGTGGCCGGTTCGCCCGGTGTGCCTTCGCCGGGTGCGGCGAGGAGTGGCGTGGTCATGCCTGGGCCCCCTTCCGGTTCGAGAGGCGGGTGACGACGAAGGAGAGGACGGCGGCGACCAGCGCGATGAGCACGGAGGCCGCGGCGGCCCGCCCGTAGTCGTTGATCTGGAACGCCTCGGAGTAGGCGTACATGTTCGGCGTGTACGTACTCGTGACGGCGGAGCCGGAGCTGGACAGGAGCAGCGGCTCGGTGAAGAGCTGGAGCGAGCCGATGATCGTGAAGAGCAGCACCAGGAAGACCGAGGAGCGGATGAGCGGCAGCTTGATCGAGAAGGCGACGCGCCAGTTGCCCGCGCCGTCCACGGCGGCGGCCTCCAGCATCGAGCGGTCGATGGCCTGGAGCGCCGCGTAGAAGATGACGAGGTTGTAGCCGAGCCACTCCCACACGGCGATGTTCACGATCGACGGCAACGCCCCGTCCGGGCCGAAGAAGTCGAAGCCGAAGCCGCCCGACTCCATCGCCTTCACGACCGGGGACAGGCCGGGCGTGTAGAGGTAGATCCAGATGAGGCCCGCGATGAGGCCGGGGATCGCGTGCGGCAGGAACAGCGCGAGCTGGAAGAAGCGGCGGGCCCGCGCGAGCGCCGTGTCGAGGAGCAGCGCGAGGGCGAGCGCGCCGCCCATCATGATCGGGATGTAGAGGACGACGTACTTGGCGAGCACCCAGAAGCCGTCGCGGAAGGCTTCGTCCTTGAGGATGTCGAGGTAGTTGCCGAGCCCGTCGAAGACGCTGTGCGGCCCGTCGAAGCCGAGCCCGGAGAGCTTGTCGGTGAACAGGCTCAGCCAGATCGCGTACCCGACGGGGAGCAGCATCGCGAGGGCGAACAGGACGAAGAAGGGGGTCAGGAGCGTCGCGGCGGCGAGCCCGGTGCGGCTGGAGGCGGAGCCCCCGCGGCGGGGCGGGGGCGCGGGCGCGGTGACTTCCGGGTCCGGGGCGGGCTGTGTTCTCGTACCGCTCATGAGCCGTCCTCGACCTTCAGCCCGCTCTTGCGCAGGGCGTCCACGGTGGCGCGCTGGGTGGTGGCGACCGCCCCGGTGAGGGACTTCTCGCCGGAGACGACCGCTTGGAGCTGGTCGTGCAGGGTGTTGTTGGCGGCGGCGGTCGGACCCCACAGCCAGTCCGGGTTGATCGTGGCCGCGGACTTCTCGTAGAGCCCGTAGAGGTCGGCGCCGCCGTAGAAGCTCGTGTCGATCGCCTTGCGCGCGACGGGCACGAGGGCGCGCGCGGCGGGGAAGGCGGTCGACGTGCTCGCGGTGACGCGCGCCTTGATGGAGTCGGGCGAGGTGGACATCCAGAGGATGAACTCCATCGCCGCCTTCGTCTTCCTGCTGTCCTTGGAGATCGCGAAGGTCGAGCCCTGGCTCATCCCGGAGCTGGGGCGGGCGGCGTCCCAGCTCGGCATGGGCATCGCGGCCCACTTGCCCTTCTGCTCGGGCACGATCCCGGCGAGCGTCCCGGCGCTCCAGGAGGCGCCGAGGTAGCCGAGCGTCGTGCCGGCCTTGAGCGAGGAGGTCCACTCGGGGCTGTAGGAGGGGGCGGTGGAGACGAGACCGTCCTTGATCATGCCCTGCCAGTACGCGGCGACCTTCTTCGTCGCCGGGTCACCGGTGTCCACCTTCCAGGAGCCGCCCTCGGTGGAGAACCACTGGGCGCCCGCCTGCCACGCCATCGTCTGGAAGAAGGAGGGGTCGTCGGCGAAGAAGGTCGCGAGCCGGGCCTCGGGCGCGGCCTTCCTGACCTGCCGCGCCGCCGTGCGGAAGTCGGCCCACGTCTTCGGCGGCTCGATCCCGTACTTCTCGAAGAGGTCCTTGCGGTAGTAGAAGACCTGCGGCGCCGCGTCCGAGGGGACGGCCCAGTTCTTGTCGCCCATCGTCGTCAGCTCGATGGTCTGCGGCAGGAACTGCTTCTTCACGTCCGGCGTCATGTAGGCGCTGATGTCCTTCAGCGAGCCCTGGCTCACGAACTGCGCGAGCGAGGGGTACTCGATGGAGAGGACGTCGGGCGCGATACCGGCCTTGAGGGCGTTGGTGATCTTCGGGTAGCCCCCGAGACCGCCGGAGGGTATCTCCTCGAACTTCACCTTGATCGTGTCGTGCGTGCGGTTGAACTCGTCCGCCACCTGCTGGGAACCCTTGGTCCAGGCCCAGAAACTGACGGTGACGGGATGGGCCCTCGTGCCTTCGGCGGGTGCCTCCGCGCTCGGACCTCCGCAGGCCGCGACGGCGGCGAGCGAGGCGAACGCGGCGACGGCACCCACGAGGGCACGCAGGGACCGGAACCCATGGCGGCTCACGGCGCTGCTCCTCTTCGCTGGGGGACAGGCGGTCGCGGTGATGCTTCGGCGCCCGGTGAGCGAAGTCAAGATCGAATGGTTGATTGATCGAAAAATGATCGAAGGGGAGGCGGGAAAGCGGGAGGAAAAGGGCGCACGAAGCGAAATTTCAGCCCCTATGGGGGCCCCGGCCGAAGGCTGGGGGAGGTTGAGGAGCGGGGTCCGGGGCGGAGCCCGCGAGGGCACCTCGCAGAGCCTCGACCGACTCGCGGACAGGGGCCCCTACCCCACCGCTCCGCAGGACCCCCGCACCCGCAGCGCGGGCAGCAACTCCACGTGCCGGCGCGGCTCCCCCTCGCCCCCGCCGCCCTCCGCGAGGCGTTCCGTCAGGAGTTCCACCGCCGCCCGGCCCACCGCCCGCTTCGGCGGGGCCACCGCCGTGAGCGGGATCTCGGCGAGCGCGGCCACCTCGTCGTCGTACGTCACGAGCGCCAGGTCGCCGGGGACCCGTACGCCCCGCTCCGCCAGGTCCCGTACGAGCCGGGTCGCGTCCTCGTCGTTGTGCGCGAGCACCGCCGTCGTCCGGCCCTCGCGCACGAGCGCGGCGAGGGCGTCCACCGAGGCCGCCGGGCTCCCCGCGCCGGGCTTCTCGGGGGCCGAGTCGAGGACGGGGAGCCCCGCCTCCAGCCCCAGGATCTCCACCGCCCGCCGGTACCCCGCCCGCACCGCCTGCGCCGTCGGGCTGTCCGTGCGCGCGACGAGCACGGGGGAGCGGTGGCCGAGACGGGCCAGGTGCCGCAGGCCCACGAGCACGCCGTGCGCGTGGTCGGAGCCGACCCGGTCGAGCGCGTCGAGCGGCCCCGCCGGGTCCCCGCGCCGCTCCACGAGCACGGCCGGCACCGGCAGCCGCGCGATCCACTCCGTGTACAGCGACTGGTGCTCGGGCCGCGTCCAGCTCGGGATCACGAGCAGCCCCCGCGCCCCCGCCGCGAGCAGCCCCGCCGCGTGCGCCGCGTCGTCCTCGGGCCGGTAGTCCGAGACCCGCAGGACCAGGCGCGCCCCGAGCCGCGCCGCCGCCTCGTGCGCGCCGCGGATGATGTCGGCGAAGTAGTAGCCGGCGGCGGGGGCGAGCATCCCGAGCACCGGGCTGCCCGCCCCGGGACCGGTCCCCGCCGGGCCGTTGCGCTCCGGCCACGACACCGCCCCGTGCACGCGGTCGAGCAGCCCCCGCGAGGCGAGCGCCTCCGCGTCCCTGCGCGCCGTCACCGGCGAGACCCCGAGCAGCCCCGCGAGATCCGCGACCCGCACACTGCCCCGCTCCCGCACCAGGTTCAGCAGCCGGTCATGCCGCTCCCCGACCCCTTCGCGCACGCCCAGCCCCTCCTTCGCCCGCCGTCCCCCGCGGAGAGCGAGAAACGATCATTCGATCACTCTACAGACGTATCAGGGGCGGACTTCTTCCCGGGTGCGGGCTCCGCCCGGGAGTTGGACTTCTTCTTGGCGGCGGCCTTGGGGTTGGGTGCGGGCTTCGGGTCGGCCGCGGGCTTCGCCTTGGGTGCGGGCTTCGCCCTGGGTGCGGCCTCGGGCTCGGGTGCGGCCTTCGGCTCGGCCGTGGTCTTCGGCCGGGGCGCGGTCTCCGGCCCGGACGCGGCCTTCTTCGTACGGACCGGCGCCGTCCCCTCCGTCCCCACCGGCTCCGCGCCTCCCGTCCCGTCCTCGAACTCCGCGCCACCTTCGGGGAGTTCGCCCACCGCCGCGTCCTCGCCGTGCGCGGGCCCGTACTTCCGGCCCGCGCGCGAGGAGATCCCGCCGAGCAGCCCGCGCGGCGCGAGCCTCGCCGCGCCCATGAGCGCCTTGTAGCGCGGGTCGGGGATCGAGACGGTGCGCCCGCGCGCGAGGTCGGCGAGCGCCGCCGTGACGAGCTTGTCCGCGTCGAGCCACATCCACTTCGGGATGTTCCCCGTCCCCATCCCGGCCCGCTCGTGGAACTCCGTCCGCACGAAACCGGGGCACAGCGCCATCAGCCGCACCCCGCTGCCCGCGAGGTCCCGCGCCACGCCCTGGGTGAACTGGACGACCCACGCCTTCGAGGCCCCGTACGTCCCGCGCGGCAGGAAGGCGGCGACGGACGCGACGTTGACGATCCCGCCGCGCCCCCGTTCCCGCATCGGCCGCGACGCCGCGACGGTCAGTCGCAGCACCGCCTCGCAGTGCACCTTGAGCATCGTCAGCTCGTCGGCGAGCGGTACGTCGAGGAAGCGGCCCTTGTGCCCGAAGCCCGCGTTGTTCACGAGCAGGTCCACCGGCTGCCGCACGTCGGCGAGGCGCCGTTCGACGGCCGCGATGCCCGCGTCCGTGGCGAGGTCGGCGCGCAGCACGGTCGCCTCGACACCGTGCCTGTCGTGCAGTTCGGTCGCCTGGCGGCGCAGCCGCTCCTTGTCGCGCGCCACCAGGACGAGGCTGTACCCGTCGGCGGCGAGCCTGCGCGCGAAGGCCGCGCCGATACCCGCGGTGGAACCGGTGATGAGAGCCGTAGTCATGCGCCAAGGCTAGTGATCCGCGAGGCCCCTCCGAACCCCCGAACCAGCGGCTGAGACCCGTTCAGGAACCCTGCCCGGAATCGACGTACGCGCGAGCCGCGGCCAGCGCCTCCGGGTGCAGCGCCCGCGCGGCCGGGAGCAGCCGCGGCAGCAGCGCGCGCTCGGTCGTGTTCGCGCGGAACGCCAGCGACGCCGTCACCCCGTGCTCGGGCACGTACTCCCGTACGACGGGGTCCCCGGCCCGTACCGGCCCCGCTTCGAGTACCCGCAGGTACGCGCCCGTCTCGGCGCGCCGCGTGAAGCGCTTCACCCAGCGGTCCTCGCCGACGTGCCCGGCGAAGGTGCGGCACGGGACGCGCCCGTCCGTCACCTCCAGGAGCAGCCGCCCGCCGATCCGCCAGCGCTCCCCGATGAGCGCGTGGCTCACGTCGAGCCCCGAGGTCGTCAGGTTCTCGCCGAAGGCCCCGTTCGCGAGCGGGCGCCCCAGCTCGCGCTCCCAGGCGTCGAGGTCCTCGCGCGCGAAGGCGTACACGGCCTGGTCGTCCCCGCCGTGGTGCCGCAGGTCCGCGACGACGTCCCCCTCGACGCCGCTCCCGCCGATGCCCTTGGGCCCGGGGGCGCTGACGTGCAGCGGCCCCGCGACGGGCCGCTTGTCGATCCCCGTCCCGCCGGAGGGCGAGTCGGAGTGGGGGACGGGGGTGAGCCGCCCGACGTTGAGGGAGAGCACGTACGGGCTCGTGGCCGCGTCGTTCAAGGGGTCCATGCCGCGCAGGGTAGGCCGGGCCGCCCGCGCACCGCCGCCCGTTTTCCGCACGGCGGACGCGCCACGTGACTCAAAGCACGAGCCGTGAATTCCGGCTCGCCCCCAAGCCTGCCTTATCGCGGCTTATCCTCGGAGGCATGATCGAGGCCCGCCACCTGCGCGTCCTGCGCGCCGTCGCGACGACAGGTTCCTTCTCCGCCGCCGCGCGCACGCTCGGCTGCACGCAACCGGCCGTCAGCCAGCAGATGAAGGCGCTGGAGGGCGCGGCGGGGACGCCGCTGCTCGTGCGCGCGGGCCGCGAGATGCGGCTCACGGAGGCGGGCGAGGCGCTGTCCCGGCACGCCTCGGGCATCCTCGCGGGGCTCACGGCGGCGGAGGAGGAGGTCGCGGCGATCGCGGGGCTGCGCGCGGGGCGGGTACGCCTCGTCTCCTTCCCGAGCGGCAGTTCCTCGCTCGTGCCGAGCGCCCTCGCCGCGCTGCGCCGCGACCACCCGGGCACGCGCGTCTCGCTGGAGGAGGCCGAGCCACCCCGCTCGGTCGAACTGCTGCGCGAGGGCGATTGCGACATCGCGCTCGCTTTCCGCTACGGGACGGGGACGGACGACGGCGCGGAGGAGTGGGAGGGCCTCGTCGTACGGCCCCTGCTCCGCGACCGGCTCGTCGGTCTCGTCCCCGAGGGGCACCGCCTCGACGGCCGCGGCGGCCCGGTCGGCATCGCCGAGTTCGCGCGCGAGTCCTGGATCGCGGGCTGCCCGCGCTGCCGTACGCAGTTGGTCGAGGTGTGCGCGGCGGCGGGCTTCACGCCGCGCATCGACTTCGCGACGGACGACTACCCGGCGGTCCACGCCCTCGTCGCGGCGGGCCTCGGCGTCGCGGTCCTGCCCGCCCTGGCCCTCGAATCCGTCCGCCCCGAAGGCGTCCGCACCCTCACCCTGACCCCGTCGGTCCGCCGCGAAATCGTCGCCCTGACCCTCCCGGACCTGGCGCAGGTCCCCACGGTCTCAGCAACCCTGGACCGCCTGGAACGAGCAGCCCGCCGCTGAAAGACGGGACGGGCCGCGCACGACAACGCGGCCCGCGCCGCAACCCGGCCCGGCACGACAATCCAGCCCGCACCCAAAATCCAGCCCCTCCGGCGTTTGAGGAGCGGGGCCCGGGGCGGAGCCCCGAAACCGGGGGCGGAGCCTCAGGAACCGGGCCGGGGGCGGAGCCCCCGCGCCGCCCCCGCGACCCCCACCCCGGCACCGCAGAAACGATTCCCCCCTCCCTACCGCTCCCCCGCCTCCGCCTCCGCCGAGGATCCAGTCCGTACGAGCCGGTGCCTCGCCCTCCCCATCAGCTCCTCCCGCTCGTCCTCGGTGAGCCCGCCCCACACCCCGTAGGGCTCCCGCACGGCGAGCGCGTGCGCCGCGCACTCCGCCCGCACCGGGCACCGCATGCAGACCTCCTTCGCCGAGGCCTCCCGCGCGCTGCGCGCCGCGCCCCGCTCGCCCTCCGGGTGGAAGAAGAGGGAACTGTCCACGCCACGGCAGGCGGCGAGCAGTTGCCAGTCCCACAGGTCTGCGTTGGGGCCGGGAAGGCGGGAGAAATCTGCCATTGCTTGTCCCCTTGCTTGCCGTTTCTGAGCGATCTGGGCGATGAGGTGCTGATGACCGTATATCTACCCTATGAGAAGAGCTGAAAATATGACTCATGGGGAATTTAGCGGCAAACGCTGACAAGGGGGATCAAAAGGCGCTAAATGGGGCATGGCTCTTTCTGGGCGTGTGATCACCCGGAGCGCAAGGCACCCTCACGTAGAGTGCCGAGGGCGACAGTCCGGCCGTAACTCTTTCGGGTGACCGTCGTTGAGAGGGCTGTGGCGGTTGACGCGATAAGCGCTCGGGCAGATGTCCGAGGGTGTCCACCGCTCAGGTGACGATTCCGTACCAGCCTGGAGGCTCAAGGTGACGCGCAACAGCTGCGAGAGCTGCGAGGGGCAGTCATGACTTCCGTCCTCGTCTGTGACGACTCCCCGCTCGCCCGAGAGGCGCTCCGCCGTGCGGTCGCGACCGTGCCCGGCGTCGAGCGGGTGACCACGGCGGCCAACGGCGAGGAAGTCCTCCGCCGCTGGGGCGCCGACCGTTCCGACCTGATCCTCATGGACGTGCGCATGCCGGGGCTCGGGGGGGTGGAGACGGTGCGGAGGCTGCTCTCCGCCGATCCGGGTGCCCGGATCATCATGCTCACGGTCGCCGAGGACCTCGACGGCGTCGCGCTCGCGGTCGCCGCCGGGGCGCGCGGGTACCTGCACAAGGACGCCTCGCGCGCCGAACTGCGGGCGACCGTCACGCAGGCGCTCGCCGATCCCACGTGGCGGCTCGCGCCACGCCGGCTGCGCTCGGCCGAGATGGGCGCGGCGCCGACGCTCACGGCGCGTGAGATCCAGGTCCTCGAAGGCATGAGCCACGGCCGCTCCAACGCGGAGATCGGGCGCGAGCTCTTCCTCTCCGAGGACACGGTCAAGACGCACGCCCGGCGGCTCTTCAAGAAGCTCGGAGCCTCCGACCGCGCGCACGCCGTGGCCCTGGGCTTCCGCTGGGGGCTGGTGCGCTGAGGCCCCCGGGCCCCAGTCGCGCGAGTTCCCCGAGCGGCACCGGCCGCGCGGGAGGCCGCCCGCCTCCCGTACGCGGCAGGGGCCACCGCCGTGCACCCCGCGAGAGCACGCGGCTCCGGCACGTACTCGGGTCTCCCGTTCCGATTCCTCCCCGGCCCCGGCCGGGGAGCCGCCGTCCGGACCGGACCCCGAGTACCGCCCCCGCGCCCTCGCCCCCCGCCGCCCCGCCCCAGGGGCGGCGGCCCCCCTCACCACCGCACGCCCGCGGCACGCCCGCGCGCGAGCCGAAGCGCTCCCGCACGTACGGCACCGCGCGGACCCGGACACCAGCACACCGTTCCCCGACGGGCCGACGTCCGCAAGCGGCCCACACCGGGTCACGGGGCGACGCGGGCCGTACGCGTGCGCCCGCCCGGCGCCCGTACCGCGGCCTCCCGCGTGTGGTGCGAGGGCGGCGACAAGTGCTCCCGCGACGGACCCGTCCGCGCGCGTCGAAGCGCCCTTGGCTCTCGGCGCGCTGCCGGCTGTCGGCACGCCCCGCCGCCCGAGGACGCGCCGGACGGACGCCGCGCCCTTCGCGACGTCCCCGGCAAAGCGCCCACCGGAGCCGAACTCCCGCGCACGGACGGGGTTTCCCCCCGACGCCCGGCCCGCTCGTACCCCGGCGGGCGGGACGCGGCGGGGCTCGCTCCGCCCCGTACCGGCACCGTCCGGGGGCGCCCGCGCCGTACCGGCGGCTCCGTACCGCCGCCGCGCGGAGCCGTCCGCGTACTCCGTACGTGCTGTCATCGTCGTAGCGGGACGGGCTGCTGTTCGCGTTTGGGTGGGGACGGGGCGGCTGGGGAGCGGTCCCGCCGGGTACGAGGTTCCCGTGCGGGTGCTCGCGCGGGCGGGCTGTGTCGGTTGCCCGCGCGATGCCGCATCCTTGAGGGTGTGGATTTCCACGGGGACGAGTCGGCCGATCCGGAGGGGAGGGCGCAGGGCATGAGTTCCGGCGCACCCACTCCCGAGGGCGGGGAGGGCGCGGAGACCGCGCGGCGGACCGCAGGGCACCATGGTCGGATGCGTGACGAGGAGACGACCGAGATCGGGGCTCTCGTCCACCGTGCCGTCGACGGCGAGCAGCAGGCCGTGCACGACCTGCTCGCCCGGGTGCACCCGCTCGCGATCCGCTACTGCCGCACCAGGCTGTCCCGGCTGCCCGGTGACGCGCGCCACTTCGTCGAGGACCTCGCGCAGGAGGTCTGCGTCGCCGTGCTGCTCGCGCTGCCCCGTTACAAGGACACCGGGCGCCCCTTCGAGGCGTTCGTCTTCGCGATCGCGGGCCACAAGGTCGCCGACCTCCAGCGCGCCGCGATGCGCCACGGCTCCACGGCGGTGCCCTCGGACGAGATGCCGGAGCGCCCCGACGACTCCCTCGGCCCGGAGGAGCGCGCGCTCCTGAGCAGCGACGCGGCCTGGGCGAAGAAGCTCCTCGCCTCCCTCCCCGAGAACCAGCGCGAACTCCTCCTCCTGCGCATCGCGGTCGGTCTCACCGCCGAGGAGACGGGACAGATGCTCGGCATGTCCCCGGGAGCGGTCCGCGTGGCCCAGCACCGGGCCCTGAGCAGACTGAGAGCTCTGGCCGAACAGCCGTGAGGCGGCGCTCCCGCCGGACCCGCGCTTCGCGTGAGAGGCGCCACAGGAACAGCCCCTCCGGCGCAGGGGGAGCGGCGGCACGGGGGCGGGGACCCCGCAACGGGACGTCGGCGTCACCCTGAACCCGGCTGAACCCGGAATGAACGCCCACCATCTCCCGTTACCATGTACACCCGTAGCGAGCAAGACCATTGGAGATCGTGTCATGGCCAACATCGACGGAGTACCCGAGAAATTCGCGACCCTCGGGCTGACCTACGACGATGTCCTGCTGCTGCCCGGCGTCTCCGACATGGCCCCGGACGAGATCGACACCTCCTCGCGTCTCTCGAAGAACGTGCGGCTGAACATCCCGCTCGTCTCCGCCGCCATGGACAAGGTCACCGAAACCCGCATGGCGATCGCGATGGCCCGCCAGGGCGGCGTCGGCGTCCTGCACCGCAACCTCTCGATCGAGGACCAGGCCAACCAGGTCGACCTCGTCAAGCGCTCCGAGTCCGGCATGGTCACGGACCCGATCACGGTCAACCCGGACGCGACCCTCCAAGAGGCCGACGCGATCTGCGCGAAGTTCCGCATCAGCGGCGTCCCGGTCGTGGACGGCGCGGGCAAGCTCCTCGGCATCGTCACCAACCGCGACATGGCCTTCGAGACCGACCGCTCCCGCAAGGTGCGCGAGGTCATGACGCCGATGCCGCTCGTCACCGGCAAGGTCGGCATCTCCGGCGTCGACGCGATGGGCCTGCTGCGCCGCCACAAGATCGAGAAGCTGCCGCTCGTCGACGACGCGGGCGTCCTCAAGGGCCTCATCACGGTCAAGGACTTCGTGAAGGCCGAGAAGTACCCGAACGCCGCGAAGGACTCCGAGGGGCGCCTGCTCGTCGGTGCCGCCGTGGGTGTCGCGGGCGACTCCTTCGAGCGCGCGCAGGCCCTCGTGGCCGCCGGGGTCGACTTCATCATCGTCGACACCGCGCACGGCCACTCCCGCCTCGTGGGCGACATGGTCGCCAAGATCAAGTCGAACGCTCCCGGCGTCGACGTCATCGGCGGCAACATCGCCACGCGCGAGGGCGCCCAGGCGCTCGTCGACGCGGGCGCGGACGGCGTCAAGGTCGGCGTCGGCCCCGGCTCCATCTGTACGACGCGCGTCGTCGCGGGCGTCGGTGTCCCGCAGGTCACCGCGATCTACGAGGCCGCGCTCGCCGCGAAGGCGGCCGGTGTCCCGGTCATCGGTGACGGTGGCCTCCAGTACTCCGGCGACATCGCGAAGGCCCTCGTCGCGGGCGCCGACACGGTCATGCTCGGTTCGCTCCTCGCGGGCTGCGAGGAGTCCCCGGGCGAGCTGCGGTTCATCAACGGCAAGCAGTTCAAGTCGTACCGGGGCATGGGCTCGCTCGGCGCCATGCAGACGCGCGGCGGCCACAAGTCGTACTCGAAGGACCGCTACTTCCAGGAGGAGGTCAGCTCCGACGACAAGCTGATCCCCGAGGGCATCGAGGGCCAGGTCCCCTATCGGGGCCCGCTCTCCGCCGTCGTCCACCAGCTCGTCGGCGGCCTGCGCCAGTCGATGTTCTACGTGGGCGGCACGACGATCCCCGAGACGCAGGAGCGGGGCCGCTTCGTCCGCATCACCTCCGCCGGTCTCAAGGAGTCGCACCCCCACGACATCCAGATGACCGCCGAGGCCCCGAACTACAGCGGCCACTGAGCGGAACGCCGCTCCTCCGGGGGCGGCACCGGCGCGCACCACGACGGCGCGGGGCCCCGTAGGCGTACGGGCTCCGCGCCGTCGCCGCGCGTCCTGCCGGGCCCCCGGCGGGACACGTGCCGGACCCCCGGCAGGACCGGCGGGGGGCGGCGCGGGGGATACTGGACCAGCAAGTACGACGGAGCGGGAAAGGCCAGCCAGGTGACTGAGATCGAGATCGGACGCGGCAAGCGCGGTCGGAGGGCGTACGCCTTCGACGACATCGCCGTCGTCCCGAGCCGCCGCACCCGCGACCCGAAGGAGGTCTCGATCGCGTGGCAGATCGACGCCTACCGCTTCGAACTGCCCTTCCTCGCGGCCCCCATGGACTCGATCGTCTCCCCGGCGACCGCGATCCGCATCGGTGAGCTGGGCGGCCTCGGCGTCCTCAACCTCGAAGGGCTCTGGACCCGGTACGAGGACCCGCAGCCCCTCCTCGACGAGATCGCCGAGCTGGACGCGGCCACCGCCAACAAGCGGCTCCAGGAGATCTACGCGGCGCCGATCAAGGAAGAGCTGATCGGGCAGCGCATCAAGGAGGTGCGCGACTCCGGCGTCGTCACCGCCGCCGCGCTCTCCCCGCAGCGCACCGCCCAGTTCTCCAAGGCGGTCGTCGACGCGGGCGTCGACATCTTCGTGATCCGCGGCACGACGGTCTCCGCCGAGCACGTCTCCTCGGCCGCCGAACCGCTCAACCTCAAGCAGTTCATCTACGAGCTGGACGTCCCCGTCATCGTCGGCGGCTGCGCGACCTACACGGCCGCCCTCCACCTCATGCGCACGGGCGCGGCCGGTGTCCTCGTCGGCTTCGGCGGCGGCGCCGCGCACACGACGCGCAACGTCCTCGGCATCCAGGTTCCGATGGCCACGGCCGTCGCCGACGTCGCCGCCGCGCGCCGCGACTACATGGACGAGTCCGGCGGCCGGTACGTGCACGTCATCGCCGACGGCGGCGTCGGCTGGTCCGGCGACCTCCCGAAGGCCATCGCCTGCGGCGCCGACTCCGTCATGATCGGCTCCCCCCTCGCCCGCGCCACCGACGCGCCGGGCCGGGGCCACCACTGGGGCATGGAGGCCGTCCACGAGGACGTGCCGCGCGGCAAGAAGGTCGACCTCGGCACGGTCGGCACGACCGAGGAGATCCTCCTCGGCCCCTCGCACACCCCGGACGGCTCGATGAACATCTTCGGCGCCCTGCGCCGCGCGATGGCCACGACGGGCTACAGCGAGCTGAAGGAGTTCCAGCGCGTCGAGGTCACGGTCGCCCCCTCGCGCCACGACGTGCGCTGACCCCCTGCCCGCAGGGCCGAGCTGCCCCGGTGCCCCCTCCGCCCCGCGCGCGAGGGGGCACCGGCGTGTCCGGGGCCCGTCGGCCGCGCGCGTCAGGCGCCGCGCGGAGACGGCGCGGGACGCCCGCGCCCCCTACAACCGGTACGCCACCCCCGCCGGCGTGGCTCCCCGCGTGTCCAGCAGCAGCTGCGCCTTCACCGCCAGCCCCTGCAAGTCGTATGTCCTGTGGTGTTGCAGCAGCAGGGTCAGGTCCGCCGCCGCCGTGGCCTCGTAGAGGGTGTCGGCGCGGGGGACCGGGTGGCCGAGGACGCGCCAGTGGGGGACGTGGGGGTCGTGGTAGCTGATGGTGGCGCCCATGCCGGTGAGGCGGGTGGCGATCTCCTCGGCCGGGGAGCCCTCCTGGTCGGCGACGTCGGGTTTGTAGGTGATGCCGAGGAGCAGGACGCGGGCGCCGCGTACCGATTTGCCGTGCTCGTTGAGGAGCGTCGCGGCGCGCTGGATGACGTAGGCGGGCATCCGCTGGTTGACCTCGCGGGCGAGGCCGACGAGGCGCAGGGGGTGGCCCGGGGTGCGGTGCGGGTGGGGGAGGTGCTCGGGGTCGGGGGGCAGGCCGTGGCCGCCGACGCCGGGGCCGGGGCGGAACGCCTGGAAGCCGTACGGCTTCGTCTCGGCGCAGCGGATGACGTCCCACAGGTCGACGCCCAGGTCGTGGCAGAGGACCGCCATCTCGTTGACGAGGGCGATGTTGACGTGGCGGTAGCTCGTCTCCAGGAGGTGGACGGTCTCCGCCTCGCGGGGCCCTCTGGCCCGTACCACCTTGTCGGTGAGCCGCCCGTAGAAGGCCGCCGCCGATTCCGTGCAGGCCGGGGTCAGCCCGCCGATCACCTTGGGGGTCGCGTGGTAGGGGTACGCGCGGTTGCCCGGGTCCAGACGGGCCGGGGAGTACGCGAGGTGGAAGTCGCGGCCCGCGCGCAGGCCCGAGCCCTGTTCCAGGATGGGGCGGAGCAGGTCCTCGGTCGCGCCCGGGTGGACGGGGGACTCCAGGATGACGGTCGTGTGCGGGCGCAGGCGCGCCGCGAGGGTGCGGGCGGCGGTGACGACGCCGCTCAGGTCGGGGGAGCGGTCGGCCGCCGGGTTCGTCGGGGCGCAGATGACGGCGGTGCGGACCCGGCCGAGTTCGGCGGGGTCGGCGCTCGCGCGGAAGCCGCCCGCGAGCATCCGCCGCAGTTCGGAGGCGCTCAGCGCTGCCTCGCTGCCCCGCGGCGGTCTGCCGAGCGCGAGTTCGCGCACGCGCGCCTGCTCGTCGTGGCCGACGGTGGCGATGCCCGCGGCGACGGCCGCGCGGGCGAGCGGGAGGCCGAGAGGGCCGAGGCCGACCACGGCGAGGTCTGCGGGCATGGGAGGGGTCCTTCCTGACGAGCGCACTGTCAGACTACGAGTAAATATGACCGTTATGTGGTATTGGCACGGTATTTCTCGGGCGTGTACGGGCCACTCCCGCGTGCGTCGTCCGGGTACACGCATTCCGACACCCGCGCACCACACGGACCACCTTCAGGAGGCGGCAGCAGTGAGGACAGCGACACTCGGCCCGGAGCAGCGCGCGCAGGCGCTCGCGGACATGGCGGAACGCGAACTCGACGTGCTCGTGGTCGGGGGCGGTGTGGTGGGCGCCGGTACGGCGCTCGACGCCGTGACCCGGGGGCTCGCGACCGGCATCGTCGAGGCCCGCGACTGGGCCTCGGGCACGTCGAGCCGGTCCAGCAAGCTCATCCACGGCGGCCTGCGCTACCTGGAGATGCTCGACTTCGCGCTCGTGCGCGAGGCGCTCAAGGAGCGCGGGCTGCTCCTCGAACGCCTCGCCCCGCACCTCGTCAAGCCCGTCCCCTTCCTCTACCCCCTCCAGCACCGCGTCTGGGAACGCGCCTACGCGGGAAGCGGCGTCGCGCTCTACGACGCGATGTCCCTCGCCCGCGGGCACGGCCGCGGTCTGCCCGGCCACCGCCACCTCGGCCGCCGCCACGCCCTGCGCGTCGCCCCCTGCCTGCGCAAGGACGCCCTCACCGGCGCGCTCCAGTACTACGACGCCCAGGTCGACGACGCCCGCTACGTCATGACCCTCGTGCGCACCGCCGTCGACTACGGCGCCAGGGCCGCCAACCGCGCCCGCGTCACCGGCTTCCTCCGCGAGGGCGAACGCGTCGTCGGCGCGACGGTCGAGGACGTCGAGGCGGGCGGTACGTACGAGATCCGTGCCAAGCAGGTCGTCAACGCGAGCGGCGTGTGGACCGACGACACCCAGGGCCTCGTCGGCGAGCGCGGGCAGTTCCACGTGCGCGCGTCGAAGGGCATCCACCTCGTCGTCCCGCGCGATCGCATCAACTCCAGTACGGGCCTCATCCTCCGTACCGAGAAGAGCGTCCTCTTCGTCATTCCGTGGGGGCGGCACTGGATCGTCGGCACGACCGACACCGAGTGGGACCTCGACAAGGCGCATCCCGCCGCGTCCAGCGCCGACATCGACTACCTCCTCGACCACGTCAACTCCGTCCTCGCCGTCCCCCTCACGCGCGACGACGTCCAGGGCGTGTACGCGGGCCTCCGCCCGCTGCTCGCGGGGGAGTCCGACGCGACGAGCAAGCTCTCGCGCGAGCACACCGTCGCCCACCCGGTGCCGGGGCTCGTCGTCGTCGCGGGCGGCAAGTACACGACGTACCGCGTCATGGCGAAGGACGCCGTGGACGAGGCGGTGCACGGCCTCGACCAGCGCGTCGCCGAGTGCGTCACCGAGGAGACCCCGCTGCTCGGCGCGGAGGGCTACCCGGCGCGCTGGAACGCGCGCGCCCGCACCGCCGCGCGCTCCGGCCTGCACGTCGTGCGGATCGAGCACCTCCTCAACCGGTACGGGTCCCTCGCGGACGAGGTCCTCGACCTCGTCGCGGCCGACCCGGGCCTCGGGCAGCCGCTCACCGGGGCCGACGACTACCTGCGCGCCGAGGTCGTCTACGCCGCCTCCCACGAGGGCGCCCGCCACCTCGACGACGTCCTCACGCGCCGGACCCGCATCTCCATCGAGACCTTCGACCGCGGCACCCGCAGCGCCCGCGAGGCCGCCGGGCTGATGGCGCCCGTGCTCGGCTGGGACGCGGCGCAGGTGGACCGCGAGGTCGAGCACTACGAGAAGCGTGTCGAGGCCGAGCGCGAGTCCCAGCGCCAGCCCGACGACCTCACCGCCGACGCCGCCCGGCTCGGCGCCCCGGACATCGCCCCGCTCGCCTGACCGCCCGTCGCCCCCCCGCCCGGTCGCGAACCGTCCGGGCTCCTTGGCCGAGGACCGCCCCCGCCCGCCACCCCAGGGCGCCGGGCGGTTCCGGCGTGGGTGACAATGGATGCTCTGTCAGGGCGGGTTGCAGAGGGGACGCATGTCGGAATCGGAGCAGGCGCGCGCATCCCAGGGACGTCTCCTCGCGGGGCGGTACCGCCTCGCGGAGGTCCTCGGGCGCGGCGGCATGGGGACGGTGTGGCGGGCCACCGACGAAACCCTCGGGCGGACCGTCGCGGTCAAGGAACTGCGTTTTCCGAACAGCATCGACGAGGACGAGAAGCGCCGGCTGATCACCCGTACGCTGCGTGAGGCCAAGGCCATCGCCCGCATCCGCAACAACGGCGCGGTCACCGTCTTCGACGTCGTGGACGAGGACGACCGGCCGTGGATCGTCATGGAACTCATCGAGGGCAAGTCCCTCGCCGAGGTCGTGCGCGAGGACGGGCTCCTCGACCCGCGGCGCGCGGCCGAGGTCGGTCTCGCGGTGCTCGACGTGCTGCGCGACGCGCACCGCGAGGGCATCCTGCACCGCGACGTGAAGCCGTCCAACGTGCTCATCGCGGGCGAGGACGGCCGCGTCGTCCTCACGGACTTCGGTATCGCGCAGGTCGAGGGCGACCCCTCCGTGACCTCGACCGGGATGCTCGTCGGCGCCCCCTCGTACATCTCGCCCGAGCGCGCCCGCGGCCACAAGCCGGGCCCCGCGGCCGACCTGTGGTCGCTCGGCGGGCTCCTGTACGCCGCCGTCGAGGGCGTCCCGCCGTACGACAAGGGCTCCGCGATCGCGACCCTCACCGCCGTCATGACCGAGCAGGTCGAGCCGCCCGCGCACGCCGGCCCCCTCACGCCCGTCATCCTCGGACTGCTCGTCAAGGACCCCGCCCAGCGCCTCGACGACGCCCGCGCCCGCGCGATGCTCCAGGAGGTCATCGCCGCTCCCGAGGCGAAGCCGCTCGACGCGACCCGCGTCGTCCCGCTCCCGCCCGCCCCCGCCGAGGACACGTCGCAGACCACCGGCTGGTCGACGCCGCGCACCGGCGGCTTCGCCCGCTCCTCCCGTACGGGGAGCCCGGCGGCCGGGGCCGCTCGCACCGGCGGCGGTACGACGGGCACGCCCGCGGCCGGAAGCCCCTCGGCCCCCGTGCCCGCCCGCTCCCGGGCCTCGCTCACCGACGTCGTCCCGCGCCGCACCCTCGCCGTCATCGCCGCTGTCGTCGTCCTGGCCGTGGTCGCGACCGTCGTGTTCCTCGTCGCCCACAACGGCGGCGACGAGGACAAGCAGGGCGCGAAGGCCGCCACCAGCCCCTCGACCTCCGCGGCGGGCTCCTCCAGCACCCACCGCGACGGTGGCAAGGACGAGAGCCCGCAGACCTCGCCCTCCGCCGGACAGCCCGCGACCTCGCAGAAGAGCGACGACAGCGAGGACGAGGGCGAGAAGGAGGACGGGAGGGACGACAAGGGCAATGGCAAGGAAGAGGACAAGGACAAGGACAAGGGCGAGGACTCGGGCGGCGCTCCGCTCGACACCACGACCCACCGGGACCCCAGCGGCTTCTCCATAGGACTGCCCGACGGGTGGAAGCGCGTCTCCTCCGGTGCCGCCGGGGTGCGATTCGCCGGACCCGCCGGGCAGCGACTCCTCATCGGCACGACCACGACGCCGAAGAGCGACGCCGTGGCCGACTGGGAGCGCCAGGAGCGGAGCATGGTCCGCTCGAACTACCACCGCATCGCGATCAAGCGCGTCGACTACCGGGGCTGGGAGACCGCCGACTGGGAGTTCACGTACACCGACGGCGGCACGCGGATGCACAGCGTCGACCGGGGCACGGTCGTCAACTCCCATCGCGGCTACGGGATCATGTTCACGACGAAGGACGCCGACTGGGACGGCAAGCACGCCCGCGACACCTGGCAGACCTTCACGGAGACTTTCAAGCCCGCCTCCTGAGAGCGGGCGCGGTGGAGGCGACGCTCTGGTGATGCGCCGGTGGGGAACCTTCGCGTCCCCCTGCGCGTTGTGGGCCCCAGGGGGGCGAACCCGCATGTAAGGGACACCCCTAGGTGATACCCCCCATCCCCTCACCCCCCGCTCCCGCCCCCGTGCGCCCCCTCACGACCCCCCGCCCCGCATTCCGAGGGTTGAGCGGCCCCCGGGCCGGGCACGAACGAGACCAGGGTCACCCGGCCGTCACCGGAGCCCCCCGCGTACCGGTGGCAGGAGGCGGGGAGGAGCTGCGGCGAACTCGCCCAACTCCCCCGGAAAACCCGGCCTCGGCACGTATCGTGAAAGAACGGGGACCGTACCGGACGGCTCGGGACCCGAAACGGACACAGGTGATCACGGTGGGGGGCGTTGTGGACGACTACGCGGGGCGTGTGCTCGCCGACCGCTACCGGTTACCGCTGGACGCCTCCGCCGAGGAGGGCGCGGGCCCGGCCGCCGCCGGGCGGGCCTTCGACACGTACAGCGGCCAGGAAGTCAGCCTCCAGCGCATCCCGTTGCCCGACGTCGTCGAGGGTGAACTCCCGGGCCAGGACCCGGCCTCCGGCGCCGGGGACCCGTCCGGCGATCCCGTCGTCCGGCGCGCCCTCGACGCGGCCCGCGCCGCCGCCCAGGTCCCCGACCACCCGCGCCTCAACCAGGTCTTCGACGTCTTCGCCGAGGGCGACGCGCTGTGGATCGTCAGCGAGTACGTACCGGGCCGGACCCTCGGCAGCCTCCTCGCCGAACGCCCCCTCAACCCCTACCGCGCCGCCGAGGTCGCCGCCGACGTCCTCACCGCGCTGCGCGCCCTGCACGCGGGCGGCTGGGTCCACCGCAACATCACCGAGCACACCGTCCTCCTCGCCGAGGACGGTCGCGTCGTCCTCGCGGGCCTCGCGGCCGGTGCCGCCCAAGAGGCGCTGTGCGGCTACGATCCCGTCCCCCCGCGCTCCGCCGTCGAGGACGGGGCGGGCCCCGAGGGTCCCCGGCCGCGCGGTGTCATAGACGCCTCGCCGTACGGGGGCGGCTGGGGGAGCGGGGGCCCGGCGGCCGGTCCCGGCGCTCCCGCGACGGCCGGTCCCGGCGGGTACCCGGGTACGGGTACGGGGCCCGGCGGCGGTGCGCCCGCCCCCCGGGCCGGGGGTGCCCCCGGTTCCGTACCGCCCGCCTTCGTGAACCGTCCCGCGCCGACGCCCCCGGCGCTCGCCGCCGGTTCCGCCGATCCCCGTGCCGCGCGCGCGGGGGCCATCGCCGCCTACCGGGCCGGGGCCAGGGCCGCCGCGCGCGCCCAGGCCGAGGGCGGGCCGGGCGCCGCGAAGCCCGCACCGGGGCAGTCCGCCGAGCCCACGGGCGCGTCCGAGCCCGAGGCGCCGGGCCGGATCAGCGACCCGTACGGGGTGCGCGAGCGGCAGAGCGCCACCCCGCGCGAGCAGCCCCCCGCGCATCCGGACGACCCGCAGGCCCCCGGGGCCCCGCAGGAGCCTCAACTCCCGCCCGACTCCTGGCACGGCGCCGCCCCGCGCACGGGGAACACCCCCGGGCCCGCTCCCGAGGCCGTGCCCCCGTTGCCCCTGCCGCCCGAGTACCGGCGCGGGCCCGCCATGGGCCCGAGCGCCCCCGTACCCCAGCGCCTCGCCCCGCAGCCTCCCGCGCCGCGGTTCCCCGTACCGCGGCAGGACGAGGCGCCGGGCGGCCCCCAGGCCCCCGATCCGCACGAGTCGCGTCACCCGTACGACGAAGCGCACGCCCCCGCACCGGACGCCCCGGACGCCCCGGACGCCCCCGCCCCCTCGGCACCCGGCTGGGACGCTCCCGTTCCCGGGTACGGGCCCGGCAACGCCGTCGCGGCGGAGCGGGCGCGGCAGGTGCGGATGGTCGTGGTCGGGCCCGTCACCGAGCGGTGGTCGCCCGAGCAGGCCGGGCCCGTGCGCGGGACGTGGCAGCTCGCGGCGCCTGTCGGCCCGGCGACCGATCTGTGGGCGCTCGGCGTGCTGCTCTTCCGCGCGGTGCAGGGGCACGGCCCGTACCCGGAGGAGAGCACCGCCGAGCTGGTCCACATGGTGTGCGCGGAGGCGCCCGCGTTCGCCGAGGAGTGCGGGCCGCTGCGGCCCGTCGTGGAGTCGCTGCTGCGCCAGGACCCCACCGAGCGACCCGACTTCGAGGAGCTGCGGGGCTGGCTGCGCTCCCTCGTACGGTCCGCGCCCGAGCCGGACGCGGGCGCGCACCTCGTGCCCGCGCCGGCCTTCGACCCGGCCGCGCTGCCCATCAAGCGGCGGCGCGGAGAGCTGGTGCGGCGCAAGCGGCGCCCGAAGAAGGCGGCGAAGAAGGCCACGAAGCAAGCGGTGGCGCCCGCCGAGCCCGCGCGGCCCCGGCCCGTACCGCCCGTCCCGCGCAGCCACCGCAGGGCGCGCGAGGCCGAGCCCGCCGAGGAGACGACCCCGCTCTACGGCCTCGCCGCCGCGTACTCCCCGCCCGAGGCGCCCGGCAGTGCCCGTACCGCCTCGCGCGGCAGCCGTGGCCGGGGCGCGGCCCGGACCCGTGACAGCCGGACCGCCGGGCGTGACAACAGGCGCCCGCGCGCCCCGCGTTCGCTCGGCCGGACGCTGCTCGTCGCGGTGTTCGTGCTGCTCGCGGGCACGATCGTGTACGCGATGGTCTTCCTGCCGAAGGCGGACGAGAACGACCAGGCGCGGACGGGCTCCGAGCTGAGCCACGCGCCCGGCTCCCTGGAGAAGCCCGCCCCGACTACGGCGGCCCCCGCCTCCTCGCCCGCCGCGCAGCCGGAGGAGAAGCCGAAGGAGGACCAGCCCGAGAAGGAGAAGAAGCCCTCCGGGCCGAAGCTCCCCGCCGGTTTCGTCCTCTACAAGGACCCGGCCGGTTTCCAGCTCGCCGTGCCCAAGGGCTGGACCCACCACGCGCGCAACCCGCAGGGGCAGGTGCGGTGGACGCACGGGAGTGACGAGCTGATCGTCGTCCCCGGGCGCGACTCCGTCACCGAGTTCGGCAACGACCTGCTGCGCTACCAGCGCGAGTCCGAGCCCGAGACGCGGCCCTTCCGCGAGTCGAGCTGGGTCACGTCGACCGGGATGCGCGAGATCGAGGAGGGCGGCCGGAAGATGGCGGAGGGGCAGTTCACCTGGCCGGGCAACGACGGCGATGTCTTCGCCAGGAACATGGTCATGGCCGTCAACGGCAAGTACCACGTCCTCCAGTTCCGTGGACTCGACGCGAACCGCGACGACGTCAGCCGCTACTACGAACAGGCCCTGGCGACGTACCAGGTGAAGTGAGCGGCGGCGGGGCGGGAGGAGGCTGGGGGCGGGGCTCCCGGTGGGCCGGGCGCGTGGCCTCTCGGTGGGCCGGGTGCGCTGAGCCTTCTGGCGCGCGGGGTGCTGGGCCTCTGAGCGGGCCGGGCGCTGGCCTCTGGCTGGCCTCTGGCTGGTCTCTGGGTGGGTCGCGCGCGCTGGGCCTCCTGGCGGCCCGGGTGCGTGGCCTCCGTGTGGGCCGTGTCGTCCCATCCGGGAACTTCCGTGTCGTTCCGCGCGTTGTGGTCCCCAGGGGGACGTACCTCCATGTAAGGGACACCCCTAGGGGATCTCCCCCACCCCCGCCTTCACCCCACCCGCCCCAGCTCACCCCCCACCTCGCCACCACTCACTGGCAGATTCGTGGAAGCCCGGTGGAAAGTGTTACCGGCGGGTACCCAAGACCGGCCCGAAGTCGTACGCTCACGCCCATGACGGACACGCACGCCTCGGCGGCACCCACCGGCCCCGCGCCGCAGGCCATCGGCACGAACCCCCAGGCCCCCGTACCGGAGGGCGTCCGCGCGGCGGCCGACGTGGTCACCCCCGAGGTGCTCGCTCGGCTGCTCAAGGGTGTCGGTGGCTCGGGACGTACCGCGAACCACACGCCGTTCGGCGGCGGGGTGCTCGCCGAGCTGCCCGAGGCGGGCCCCGAGGACGTCGAGGCCGCCTTCGCGCGCGCCCGCGCCGCGCAGGTGCCGTGGGCCGCGACGCCCGTCCGCGAGCGGGCCGCCGTCCTGCTCCGTTTCCACGACCTCGTCCTCCAGCGCCAGGCCGAGATCCTCGACCTCGTCCAGCTGGAGACCGGCAAGGCCAGGCTGCACGCGCACGAGGAGCTGCAGGCCGTCGCGATGGCCGCGCGCCACTACGGCCTCAAGGCCCCCGCCTACCTCAAGCCGAAGCACCACCTCGGTGCCGTGCCGACCCTCACGCGCGTCACCGAACAGCGCGTGCCGCGCGGGGTCGTGGGCCAGATCGCCCCGTGGAACTACCCCTTCGAGCTGTCGGTCGGCGACGCGCTGCCCGCCTTCGTCGCGGGCAACGCGGTCGTCATGAAGCCCGACACGGAGACCGCGCTGAGCGCCCTGTGGGCCCGTGAACTCCTCATCGAGGCCGGGCTTCCCGCCGACGTCTTCCAGGTCGTCCTCGGCGAAGGGCCCGCCGTTGGCCCCGAGGTCGTCTCGCGCGGCGACTACGTGTCCTTCACGGGCTCCACGCGCACGGGCCGCGAGGTCGCCCGCAGCGCGGCGGGCCGGCTCATCGGCTTCTCGCTCGAACTCGGCGGCAAGAACCCGATGCTGGTCCTGCGCGACGCGGACGTCGAGAAGGCGGCGGCCGGAGCGGTCCGAGCCTGCTTCGCGTCCGCCGGTCAACTCTGCATCTCCATCGAGCGGTTGTACGTGCACGAGTCGGTCGCGGACGCGTTCGCCGAGCGGTTCGTGGCGCGCGTCAAGGCGATGCGCCTCGGCACGGCGCTCGCGTACGGGGCGGACATGGGCTCCCTCGCGGGCCCCCGCCAGCTCGCCGCCGTCACCGCGCACGTGGACGAGGCCGTCGCGAAGGGTGCCCGCGTCCTCGCGGGCGGCGTCGCGCGACCCGACCTCGGCCCGTACTTCTACGAGCCGACCGTGCTCACGGACGTCGAGCCCGGCATGGCGGTGTGCGCCGACGAGACCTTCGGGCCCGTCGTCTCGCTCTACCGCTTCACCGACGAGGACGAGGCGATCGCCCGCGCCAACTCGACGCCGTACGGGCTCAACGCGAGCGTCTGGACGAAGGACGCGAAGCGCGCCCTCGCCGTCGCCTCGCGACTGCGCGCGGGAACCGTCAACGTCAACGAGGGGTACGCGCCCGCCTATGGCAGCGTGCGCGCCCCGATGGGCGGCATGAAGGAGTCCGGGGTCGGCCGCAGGCACGGCTCCGAGGGCCTGCTGAAGTACACCGAGCCCCAAACCATCGCCCAGCAGCGCCTGTTGCCCATGGGCCCGTCCCTCGGCATGGACGACGCCGCCTACGCGGCCTTCATGAGCCGCAGCCTGAAGGTGATGAAGGCGCTGCGGCTGCGCTGAGCCCCGGCCCCCACCCGACGCCCACCCCCACCACCCACGCACCAGCGGCTTTCGACGAGGAGGGCCCATGCCACGGGACAGCCATGCCACGCCACGTGACGGCCACGGCACACCACCGAACGGCCACGGCGCGCCACCGGACACCGAGGCCACGTACCAGGATGCCCAAGTACACTCCACGGGCGGCGAGTCGGGCGGCTACGACTACGACGTCCTCGTCATCGGCTCCGGCTTCGGCGGCGCGGTCAGCGCCCTGCGGCTCACCGAGAAGGGCTACCGGGTGGGCGTCCTGGAGGCGGGCCGCCGCTTCTCCCGCGAGGAACTGCCGCGCAACTCCTGGGACGTCAAGAACTACTTGTGGGCGCCCGCGCTCGGCCTCTTCGGCATCCAGCGCATCCACCTGCTCGGCAACGTCATGGTCCTAGCGGGCGCCGGGGTCGGCGGCGGCTCGCTCAACTACGCGAACACGCTCTACGTACCGCCGCGCGCCTTCTTCGAGGACCCGCAGTGGAAGGAGATCACCGACTGGGCGGGCGAGTTGGAGCCGTACTACGCCCAGGCCCAGCGGATGCTCGGCGTGCGCCTCAACCCGACCGTCACGCCCTCGGACGTGCACCTCAAGAACGCCGCGGAGGCGATGGGCGTCGGCGACTCCTTCCACCTCGCCCCGGTCGGCGTCTACTTCGGCGACGGCGAGGACGGCGACGGGAGCCGGAAGGCGGAGCCGGGCGCCGAGGTGCCCGACCCGTACTTCGGTGGCGCGGGACCCTCGCGGCGCGCGTGCACCGAGTGCGGCGAGTGCATGACCGGCTGCCGCCACGGCGCCAAGAACACCCTCAACGAGAACTACCTCCACCTCGCCGAGAAGAACGGCGCCGTGATCCACCCGCTCACCACCGTGCGCACCCTCACCGAGGACTCGCGCGGCGGCTTCGCGGTCGGCACGCTGCCCACCGACAGGCCCCGCAAGGGCGCCCACCGCGTCTACACCGCCCGCCACGTCGTCCTCGCGGCCGGGACGTACGGCACCCAGACCCTCCTGCACCGCATGCGCGACAGCGGTCTCCTGCCCCGCACCTCGGCCCGGCTCGGCACCCTGACCCGGACCAACTCCGAAGCCCTCGTCGGCGCCCAGACCACCCCGCGCCGCTACCGCTCCGCACACGGCGGGGAACCCGACTTCACGCGCGGCGTCGCCATCACCTCGTCCATCCACCCGGACGCCAACACCCATATCGAACCGGTCCGTTACGGCCGCAGGTCGAACGCCATGGGCGGTCTCACGATCCTCCAGGTCCCCTACGCCGAGAAGCTGCCCCGCGCCCTCGGCTGGCTCCTCAACTCAGTCAAGCACCCTGTTCTGGCAGGCCGTTCGCTCTCCAACCGCCGTTGGTCCGAGCGCACCATCATCGGCCTCGTCATGCAGTCGCTCGACAACTCCCTGACCACGTACCGGCGTCCGCGCGGTCCGGGCAAGGGGCTGCTCACCGCGCGCCAGGGCCACGGCGCCCCCAACCCGACCCAGATCCGCGCGGCCACCGAGGCCGCCTCGCTCCTCGCGCGCGACATCAACGGCTTCCCCGGCAGCAACATCGGCGAACTGATGGGCACCCCGCTCACCGCCCACTTCCTCGGCGGCTGCCCCATCGGCGCCGACCCTGACCACGGCGTCATCGACCCGTACCACCGCCTCTACGGGCACCCGGGCATCTCCGTCGTGGACGGCTCGGCGGTCTCCGCGAACCTCGGCGTCAACCCGTCCCTCACGATCACCGCGCAGGCCGAACGCGCGATGTCCCTGTGGCCCAACAAGGGCGAGAGCGACCCGCGCCCCGCGCAGGGAGCGGCCTACACGCGCCTCGCCCCCGTCGCCCCGCACACCCCGGCCGTCCCCGAGGACGCCTTCGCCGCCCTGCGCCTGCCGTTCCTGGGCATGCCGAAGGTCCGCGCGGGCGCGGTTCGCGACGAGGCCGCGGTACGGGACGAGACGGCCGTACGCGAGGCGGCAGCCGTACCCGACGAGACGCCCGTGCCCGACGACGCGCCGTGACCCCCGGGGTGGCCGGCCGCCCGCCACGGTGACCCCGCGGCGGGCGGCGCCCCGTACCCGTACCCGGTCAGACGGCCGCGTCCCCCCGGCGCCGCACCGCGAACACGACCCCCGCGCCCGCGAGCACCGCGATCCCGCCCGCGAGACCGAGCACGGGGAGCGTGCCGTCCCCGCCGGTCGAGGCGAGGCTGCCCGTCGACGGGCTCGCGGACGGGCTCGCGCTCGCCGACGCCGCCGTCCCGGGCAGCGGCACGGAGCCCCCCTGCGTCGGCTTCGTGCCCGCCGTCCTCGTGCCCGGTGCGACGATCTGGAAGCCGTAGCCCCCACTGCTCACCCGCAGGCACTCCGGGTCGTCGGCCCCGTCGTAGACACCCGCGCCCAGCGTGAAGGCGCTGCCGACCGGGGCCTTCGACGTGACGTCGAGGCGGAGCTCGTACGTCAGCTTCTCGTGCGGCGCGAGGTCCTGGCCGGAGCCGAGGAAGTCGAAGGACTCCTCGTCGAAGGCGAGCGGCTCCCACGCCCCCGTCCCGGGGTTCTTCGCCTGGAGCGCGACCTGCCCCCTACGGAAGATCCTCAGCCCCTCCGCGTCGCCCGAGACGCCCGCGAAAGCCACCAGGTTGTGGACGGGCTCGCTCGTCTCGTTGACGAAGGTGAGCGCGAAGGGGTGCCAGCCGCTGCCCCTCACGAGCTTGCCCGGCAGACCGGAGAAGGCCACGAGCACGGCCGCGTCGTCCTCCTCGCCGACCTCGCAGGAGTCGCCGTCGTCGGTGGGCGAAGTGCTCGGGGAAACGCTGCCGGACGGGCTCGTGCTCGGACCGCCGGAGGCCGGGGACGTGGGTGGGGACGAGGCCGGGGAGGGGGACGTCGAGCCGGTCGTCCCGGGAGCGGGCCCCTCCGGCGCCGACTCCGTGACGGTCGCCGCGGGGGGCATCTCGGGGGTCGTCTCCGCGGACCCGGGGGTTTCCGCGGACCCCGGGCTCTCCTCGGGCGTCGTCGTGTCCGAAGGGCTCGACCCCCGCGTCGTGCCGGGCGCGGGGCTCTCGGTGTCCGCGAACGCGGTCGGCGCGGTGAGCAGGGCGAAGGGGGCGAGCGCGGTGGTCGCTGCGGCCGTGACCAGGGCGCGACGGAGCTTCATGGGACCTCGACAGGTGGTGGACGGGGCGGTGTCGAGGGGGAAGACCGGTGGAGCGGGGCAGGCGTTGTGGCGAAGATCACGACAGTGGTGTGAGGTCTGCCACGTACGGACCGCGCGCCGCGACCGCGACGCGCCCCGTTCCGTGTGCGGACAGCGGAAGACCCCGCGGCGGGCGGGGTGCCACGGGGTCTTCGCCTGCGGTGCCGCCAGGGCGGTGGCGGCACCGGGGGAGCGGCGCCGAGGGGGGGTACGGCGTCGCTGGTCTGGAATTGTCCGGAGGTCCATGAAGGGCATCCGGTACTCAAGTATGCGCTGTCGGCACGGGACGGTGCCGACCGGGACGTACGAGACCTTAACGGTCCCCTCGCGGGGAGCCGTCGAGGCCCGCCGTGTGCGGCCGGGCCCGGGCGTCCCCGGGACCGGCCGCCGCGTGACCGGGCCGGCTGTCCCCTGCCGTCCGGTCACCGCGCTGAAGCGAGGTCCCACGACGTACCGCACAAGGCGTACGTCTCATCGCTCCAGCGAAGCCACGCGTGGTGTTGCGGTCCCGCACCTGGCCGATGCGGTCAACGGGACAACGACGCCCACGGCCGACTGGTCACGCACCGGTGACGGCCAGTTCGCCAGTTCCCACACGGCCGCAACCCTCGGACTGTCTTCGGCCGCACGCCTCGGGCCGTCCTCCGGCCGCACGCCTCAGCCTCGCTCCCGGCCGCGCGCCCCGGCCCCGCCCGCAGCCGCCTGCCTCAGACCCGTCCGCGGCTCAGTTCCAGCAGCGTCATCGCCAGCGTGGTGCCCTGCTTCCCGAGCGCGTCGCGGTAGTGGCTCAGGACCTCCATCTCGCGCGACAGGTTCACCCGTCGCCCGCCCGCCTCCACGCGCGCCTTCTGCACGACGGCCGAGACGGCGGAGCGCTCCTGGATGAGCCCGATGATGCGGTCGTCGATCGTGTCGATCCGCTCCCGCGCGTCGGTGATCATCCTCTCGTGCTCGGGGATGGACCCGGTGGGCGCGGTGGAGGGCTTGCGCGCCCAGCCCTGGGGGGCGGCGACGGGCGCGGTGCCTGCGGCGACGGGCGCGGTGTCGGGGGTGCCGGTGGTCTCGGGGAGGCTGGTCATGGCAGGTGGCTCCTTCGGTGCCGGGGCGGGTGGGCCCTGGGTGAGGGGGACGGATCGTCCGTGTCGTCTGGTCGGGGTCGGTCGGGTGAAGGGCCCCGGGGCGACCAGGTCCGGCAACGCAGAACGCCCCGGGCCTTGTCGGCCCGGGGCGCCTGGTTACGTCGCTGTGCTCAAGCAGCACGACCATGGCAGCCGGCGGGCCGGGTGCCATAGGTAAAGAGGAAGTCGTGGTGCGTGATCACGGAGCCAGTATCCCCCCTCCTACCCGGCCCCCGGAGCGCGGGGGCCGGCACCCGCCTGATCTGCGGCGGAATGGGTGACATCCGTCCCCCGTTAGACTCAGTGGCGAGGCACCGTGCCGTCCGGGGGGAACCCGACAGGCCCGCCCCGGGCGCCGCCCGGGACCCGTACCCCGTGCACCGGCGCCTTGTCCCGACTCCGCATCCCCGCCGGAAGGCCGCCGCAGTGCCCGTGTCCCCCGCGTCCGACGCCGCCCCCGACACCGTTCTGGTCGTCGACTTCGGCGCCCAGTACGCCCAGCTCATCGCCCGCAGGGTCCGCGAGGCCCGGGTCTTCAGCGAGATCGTCCCGAGCGACATGCCCGTCGCCGAGATGCTCGCCAAGAACCCGGCCGCGATCATCCTGTCCGGCGGCCCCTCCTCCGTCTACGCCGAGGGCGCGCCCTCGCTGGACGCCTCGCTCTTCGAGGCCGGTGTCCCGGTCTTCGGCATGTGCTATGGCTTCCAGCTCATGGCCACGGCGCTCGGCGGCACCGTCGACAACTCGGGTGCGCGCGAGTACGGGCGTACGGAGCTGAGCGTCAGCAAGCCCGCCTCGACCCTCTTCGAGGGCACCCCCGCGGAGCAGCAGGTCTGGATGTCGCACGGCGACGCCTGCTCCGCGGCCCCGGCCGGGTTCGACGTGACGGCGTCGACCTCGGTCGTCCCCGTCGCCGCCTTCGAGAACGACGACAAGAAGCTCTACGGCGTCCAGTACCACCCCGAGGTGCTGCACTCCACGCACGGCCAGCAGGTCCTGGAGCACTTCCTCTACCGCGGCGCCGGCATCGAGCCGAACTGGACGACCGGCAACGTCATCGACGAGCAGGTCGAGGAGATCCGCGCCCGCGTCGGTACGAAGCGCGCGATCTGCGGCCTGTCCGGCGGGGTCGACTCCGCCGTGGCCGCCGCGCTCGTGCAGCGCGCGATCGGCTCGCAGCTCACCTGCGTGTACGTCGACCACGGCCTCATGCGCAAGGGCGAGACCGAGCAGGTCGAGAAGGACTTCGTCGCGGCGACCGGCGTGCAGCTCAAGGTCGTCGACGCCGCCGACCGCTTCCTCGACGCGCTCGCCGGGGTGAGCGACCCGGAGCAGAAGCGGAAGATCATCGGCCGCGAGTTCATCCGCGTCTTCGAGCAGGCGCAGGCCGAGATCGTCGCGGAGAACGCGGCGGACGGCGCCGACGTCGCCTTCCTCGTGCAGGGCACCCTCTACCCGGACGTCGTCGAGTCGGGTGGCGGTACGGGCACGGCGAACATCAAGTCCCACCACAACGTGGGCGGCCTGCCCGAGGACCTGGAGTTCGAGCTCATCGAGCCGCTCCGCAAGCTCTTCAAGGACGAGGTCCGCGCGGTCGGCCAGGAGCTGGGCCTGCCGGAGGAGATCGTCCAGCGCCAGCCCTTCCCGGGCCCGGGGCTCGGCATCCGCATCGTCGGCGAGGTCACGCGCGAGCGCCTCGACCTGCTGCGCGAGGCCGACGCGATCGCCCGCGAGGAACTGACGGCCGCCGGTCTGGACCGCCAGATCTGGCAGTGCCCCGTGGTTCTCCTCGCGGACGTCCGCAGCGTCGGCGTCCAGGGAGACGGCCGCACGTACGGCCACCCGATCGTGCTGCGTCCGGTCTCTTCCGAGGACGCGATGACCGCCGACTGGTCCCGCCTCCCCTACGAGACCCTCGAACGCATCTCGACCCGCATCACCAACGAGGTCGCCGACGTCAACCGCGTCGTCCTCGACGTCACGAGCAAGCCGCCGGGGACGATCGAGTGGGAGTGACCCTCTAGCGAAGCCGGCCGCGGGAGGGCCGGTGGGGGGCGGGGCTGCCGGGAGGCTCCCCGGTAGGGGCGGGTCGTCCAGCCCCTACCGGGGAGCCTTCCGGTCTTCAGGCCGGGGCTCCCCGGCCTCCCCGCGGACCGGACTACCGCCCGAGGTCCGCCCCGAACCGCGCCCCCTCGTTCCCGGTGCGCCCCAGGTCACCCGGGTTGACGGCCCACGCCCCGCTCGTGGCCCCCTTCGGCAGCACCCACACGGCCCCCGAGTCCTTGGAATCCGTGTCCTCCCCGGGCGCTCCCACGACGAGCGACGTCCGCCCGTTCGCGGCGATGTCCCGCAGCGAGACCGCCGAGCCGAACTCGTCGCCCGCCTCGGAGACCCCGGGCACTCCCTTCGAGTCCTGGGTGACCGCCGTCGCGCCCTCGCCGGTGAGGCCCTTCCAGGAGCCCTTCAGCAGGACGACGGACCCCGCGTCGTCCAGGTTCTTCCCGCCGCGCCGGAGGGCCTCGCCCGGCACCCCGACCGCGACGTCCGCGCATCCGTCCCCGTCCACGTCCCCCACCGCGAGCGAGGCACCGAACGCGTCGCCGTCCTCGTTGACGCCGGGCACGCCCTTCGTGTTCTGCGTGATGGTGCTGACCGGCTTCCCCGGCCCCGTCTCGGACCCGTACAGCACCTGCACGGTCCCGTGGTCGAAGTCCAGCTCCTCGACGAGCCCGTCCGGCACGGCCCGGATGACGAGGTCGTCGACGCCGTCCCCGTCCACGTCGCCCGCCGCCATCGCTCCCGCGATCGCGAGCTCGCGCGAGGTGGTGCCGAGGCCCTTCGCGCTCCCGGTCCACAACTGGCTGGGGTGGCCCGCCTCCTCGAAGGAGTGCTCGGTGACGACATCGCTCCTGCCGTCCCCGTTGAAGTCCCCGGAGACGATCTCGTCGGGCGCGAAGGTCTCCTTCGTGTTCAGCTTCGCGGTACGCGCCGGGGCGCCGCCCCGCGTCAGCGGCCCGTACGCGACCGTGAGCCGCACGTCGCCGGGACCCTCGGGCCCCGCGGCGATCAGGTCCACGTGCCCGTCCCCGTCGAAGTCGCCCGCCGTGAGCCCGGAGTCGAGAGCCGCCCCCGAGACGAGGGTCGGCTTGGCCGCGTAGCCGGAGCCCGTGCCCCAGTACACGGCGACGCCGCCGCCGTCCTCGTTGTCCCGCTGCACGGCGAGGTCCTTGCGGCCGTCGCCGTCCAGGTCACGCACGACGGGACGCGCGCCCGGCAGCTCGCGGTGCGTCGCCGGGTCCCCCTTCGTCAGCACGCTCACGTAGTCGCCGCCCGGAGCTGTGACAACGATGTCCCCGGGGAGCGCGGAGCCGGCCTTCGGCGCCGCTCCGGCGGCGGGGGCGAGGACCAGCGGGGCCGTGAGCAGCGCGGCGACGGAGGCGCAGCGCAGGGCGAAAGGGAGCCGGACGGACATGGGTTCCTCCAGGAGCGAGGCGGTTTCCCGCGTGCGGGATGTGGCGTACGTACTTTGCGGCGTACGTACTTTCAGATGCGCGGCGAGCAGCAGAAGTTGGGGAGGAAATGTGTCTCTTGGGTGGTGTTCGGGTGACGTGGGGGGCGTGCGGCGCTCCGAGTGCGCCGGGTGGAGGTGCCCGGGTGCGGCCCCGGGAGGGCGCGGCTGTCTCACGTAAGGCACAATTCCCGTACATCACAGCAGAGTTCGGCGCACCCGCCGGTGAGCGGGACGGGGGTCCCGTGGCCGCGTACCGGCGGGGGCTCGCGAACAGGGACGGGGACGGGCCGGTGGCCGTACAGCAGGACACGAGCAGGGAGCGGCACGAGGGCGGCTGCACCTGCGCGGACTGCCCCGCGGGCGCCCGCAACGGGCACCAGCGCGCGGTCGCCGCGTTCGTCCGGCGGCGCGAGGAACTCGCGGACGGCAAGGGCCTCCCGGCCGCCGTCGCGCACTCCGCGGGCGCGAGCCGCCAGTGGGTCTCCGACGAACTCGCCGAGTCCGCGCGCCTCGTCGCCGAACGCGGCCGGAGCGAACGCCTCTCCTGGCTCCACCGCTTGCGCCCCGCGACCCTCGTCGCCCTCGGCGCGATCCTCCTCGCCCTCCTCCTCGTGCAAGGCCTCACCGCGCTCGGCGCCGGGTGGACCACCGCCCGCAGCGCCGGTCTCGTCGCCGCCGTCCTCCTCGCCGCGCTCCTCGCCGTCGCGGCCCACTTCCACCGCGCGCGCGGCGGCCTCCTCGCACCCGTCGTCGGCGAGGACCAGCGCCTCTCCACCTCGCGCACCGTCGCCGCCTGCTGGATTCTGTTCAGTGTCTACGCGGTCCTCGTCCTCGCGGGCGAACTCGCGGGCGCCTCCGGCCACGACCGCCGCACGGAACTCCTGGACGGCCTCGAACTCGGGCGCGGCGTCGGCCTGCTGACCGTCCTCGCGGCGAGCTGCGCGGTCGCCGTGCTCGTGCACTACACGGTCGGGGTACGGGTGCGGGGGCGGCGCCTGCAGAAGGTGCGCGCCGACCGGCCGCGCGCCGCCGACCTGCTCACCGACGACTCCGGGCACGGCAGCTTCACCGACAGCCAGTACGTCCTCGTGCACGCCGCCGCGCTCGTCTTCTGCGCCGTCCGGCTCGCCCGCCGCCCCGAGCAACTCCCCGACCTGCCTTGGGCGCTCGCCGTCCTCGCCCTCGTCTCCGCCGCCACCTACCTCGCGGGCAAGGCCACCGAGGGCGGCGGCCCCGTCATCCACTCCGTCGTCCGCACGCGCGAGGCCGGCGACCTGGACGCCCCGATCCGTACCGGCGACGACATCGAGATCCGCGGTGCGGGCTTCCTCCCGGCGGGCGCCGAGACCCCGCAGGCCCTCGTCCGCATGGCGGTCCGCATCGGCCAGGTCCAGGTGCACGTCCCGCTCATCCCGGTCCCCGGCGGCTTCACGAACCCGACCGACACCCTCCTCACCGTCCCGATCCCCGCCGAGGTCGAACCGGGCCGCGTCACCGTGCAGGTCATCACGGCGGCGGGAGTGGAGAGCAACGAGGCGGGCATGGACCTGGTGGACTGACGACGAGCCGCGTACGGGCGGTAACCGGTAGCCCGGCGGCGGCCCGGGTCAAGTGGTTGCGTACGACGGCGATTCGGACACGAACTGAACCCCGAATGCCCGCAGGGGAGTTACGCTCAGTGGTGTGAATGCCGACATGGACCACGCCCTCCTGGAGTGGCGCGCCAACACCAGCACGAACGCCGCCACCTTCCCCGTCCACCTCCACGCGCCCACGAGCCCCGGCACCTGGGACGCGACCCTCACCACCCCGGACGAGGACACGGCAGAGGTCCTCGCCTTCCTCCTCGACACCGATCCCTGGTTCACCCTGCTCCGACCCGGCACCCCACCGACCGAGGTCAGGGTCACGTCCTTCGACGGCGTGACCGCGCTGCGCCTGACGGCGGGCGGCGCGGGGGACGGCGCGGGCGTGGGGGACGGCGCGGGGGGCGCGGTTTAAGGGGAGTTGTGTGCGGGGGAGCGGGGGAGCGGGGGCGGGTGTCGGGGGATAGGTGGGGCCGGGTGGCGGGCGGGGCGAGGAGAGGCGGGTGGCGGCCGGGGTGAGGAGAGCCGGGTGAGGCTCGTGGTCGGCCCGTCTTGGGCCCGTACCCGTGGTCGGCCCTGGGCCCGGCCCGGATTTCAGCCCGGTCCTTGTACCGGCCTTGATGTCGGCCCCGGTGGGGCGGACGGGGTGCGTTGATGGGGTGGGCCGGTGGCGGACGCTGCGGGCGGTCGGCCCGCGCGCCCGGCGCGGAGTCGGGCGGGCCGGAGCGGGTGTGACATGTCGGCTGTCGCGCGCCGGATGGGGGAGCGGCGGCAGCCCGGAGGCGCGGTGCGTGAGGGCGGTCGGCGGCACGGGGATCGCCGGTTCCCGCAGGAGCGACCGCTCGCGATAATGCGGGACATGACCCCCTCCTCTCCCAGCTGGACGACCGTGGCACGGCTCGACGCGGAGCGGATGGTGGACGCGCTGCGCGGGCAGGGCGTACGGCTCTCGATGGAGGGGCCCTGTCCGGGCGGCCAGGTCGGGGCGGCGTACGTGCGGTGGGAGGAGGACGGGCGGCGCGGGGTGCTGAAGTGGCGGCCCCGCAGTTCCGTCGGAGAGGCACGAACCGGACCGCTCGCCGTCGTCGAGGCGCTGCGGGAAGTCGGCTATCCCGCCCCCGCCACCGACCTCGTCACCCAGGTCGGCGACGCGGTCGTCACCGTGCAGGAAGTCCTGCCCGGCACGGGCGTCGACCGCCTCACCCCCGCGCACCTCGACCAACTGCTGCGCCTCAACGAGACCCAGGCGGACCGCCTCGCGGGCCGCCCCCACGTCCCCGCCGCAGCCCTCCACCTGCGCGACGACGGCCCCGGCTTCTGCCTGCACGAACCGCTGCGCCGCCACAGCCCCCGCACCGCCGCCCTCGAACGCCGGATCTCCGCCCTCGCCGACCGCTACCCGCCTCTTCTCCCCGGCAACGACGCCGTCCACTACGACTTCCACCCCGGCAACCTCCTGGCCACCGGCCCGGACATCACCGGCGTCATCGACTGGGACGGCGCCGCACGCGGCGACCGCCGCTTCGACCTCGTCACCCTCCGCTTCGGCCTCCAGGCCGCGAACGCCTCCCCCGCCGTCACCGACCGCCTCGACACCGTCCTCGCCACCCTCCCCGACCACGTCCTCACCCCCGCCTGGGCCCACATGAGCCTCCGCCTGACCGACTGGACCCTCCGCCACCCCACCCCCACCGGCCCCACCCCCTGGCTCACCCTCGCCGACCGCTACCTCCCTTGACCGCAACCCGTGCGCGACGCCGCACCAACGGAGACCTTCGGCCCGTTCGGCTCTCGGCCGAGGGCGGCGCCCTGCGGCGATGGCTCGCCCCGCCTCGGCCGGACCGCCGACCGTGAGGCGCGCGCCCTGTGGTGTGGGCGTGCCCAGTGGTGTGGGCGTGCCGAGCGGTGTGGGCGTGCCCTGCCCCGGACCTCGGGCTGCTCGACCGGGAGGCGCCCACTCTGCGCTGTGGGCCCGCCGCCCCGGCCCCCAACTCCGGCCGTTCGACCGGGTGGTGTGCCCCATCGGACGAGGTACGTACACCTCGGGCCGGCACCCCGGCGATAGCCGAGCCCCGCTCAACGGGGCCTGCCCCCTGCCCCGGCCTGCCCACCCGGGAGCCGCAGCCCGTCATCGGGTGAGCCGGTCAGCCGCCCCGACTTCGTCGGCTGGCGCGCGTCCAGCCCCGGACGGGCTCCGAAGCGAGAGGCGTGCCCTGCCGGTGTGGGTGCGCGCCCGGCCCCGGCCCTCCCGTCCGGAAGGCTCACCCCGCCAACAGCGCCGCGCTGCCCCGGCCCAATCCGGAGCCGCAACCCGGCCCCCGGCCGAGCCGGTCGGCCACTCCAACAGCGCCTGCTTGCCCGCACCCTGCCCCGGCCTGCCCGTTCCAGACGCACGGCCGCGTCCACGCACGGCCGCGCCTCGCCCGGCCGACCCGATCCGCCGCTCCGCCCTCCCCTGCTACTCATCCAGCACTGCCCCACCCGGTCAAGAGTCACTCCGGAGTGCGTAGGGTCGAGCGCGGTGCGCTGCGCGGTGCGAGGTTCCGGCGGTCGCCGCTCCGTTTCCTCCCGTGTCCCCCGAAAGGCGGCGAACCGATGACTTCCGGTACTCCCCTCCTCCCGTCCGGCCCCGGTGGCGGGGTGGGCAATCTGCCGGACGGCGGCCTGCGGGCGCGGCTCGGGCGGTACTCGCTGCTTCCGCTGCGGGTGTTCCTCGGCGTCACCTTCGTCTATGCGGGTATCGACAAGCTCACCGACAGCGCCTTCCTCTCCTCCTCGGGGAACGGTTCGCTCGGGGACCTGATGCGGTCCGTGAAGGGGAGCGCCGGCGTTCCGGCCCTCGTGGATCTCGCCCTGCACAGCCCGGTCGGCTTCGGCTACGCGCTCGCCATCGGGGAACTCCTCGTCGGTCTCGGCACCCTCCTCGGGGTCTTCGCCCGTGTCGCCGCCCTCGGCGGCGCGGTCATCTCGCTCTGCCTGTGGCTCACGGTGAGCTGGTCGGCGACGCCCTACTACTACGGCAACGACCTCGTGTACCTCATGGCCTGGCTCCCGCTCCTGCTCGCCGGGGCCCCGTACCTGTCCTTCGACTCCTTCCGTTCCGGACGCCGCAGGGCCGTCTTCCGCAACGGCGCCTTCGGCAACACCTGGAAGCGCTGAGCCCCCTCGCCTTCACGAGCCCTCCCGCGTTCACGAGCCCCCTCGCGTTCAGCCCGCCGGTGGTGGGTCGTCGGCCGCCGGTGGTGGGTCGTCCGCCGGGTCCGCGCGGCGCCGCCGGGCGCGCCGCACCCCGTACCCGAGCAGGCCTGCCACCGACGCGAGGACGAGGGCGCCGGCCGCCAGCGGCAGCACCGTCCACCACGGGATGTCGTCGGCGCCCGCGAGGTCCGCGAGGTAGAGCCCGGCGGCGAGCAGGAACGCCAAGCCCAGGACGAGGCGCGCGGGGCGGAATTCAGTGCGCACGATTCACCACCAGCTCCCCCAGCTCGACCCGTGCCCGAAGTACGAGCGTCCCCTCGCGCGGGGCACCCTCGCGCGCCGGGAGTGTCCGGTTCCGTTGTTCGTCGAAGGCACCGTGGACCCGGTTCTTCGCGTAGTCCGGCAGGCGCAGTCCGCCGAAGCCGATGTCGGAGCGCAGCTCCACCTTCGTCCCCGCCGGGACGAGCACTTCGAGGCGGCCCGCCTTCACCTCGACGTCGGTACGCACGGTGTCGTCCTTCCCGAAGGGCACGTCCCGCAGGTCGAGCGAGCCCGTGCCCGTTCCCACGCGGTACTCGGAGCGGACCCCCGTGACCGATGTGGGCCGCCAGTCCGCCGTCTCCCACTCTGTGGTGATGTCCCTCGGGAGCGCCGCCGAGGCGGCGAGGAGCCCGCAGGTGATCAGGGCGAGCACGACCGTGCCCCCGCCGATCCTGCCCACGAAGGCCCCCACCGCGAGCCCGATCCCGAACACGGCGAGGGCCAGCGAGAGACCGAGCACGAGGCTCGACCTCAGCGGCTCGCTCTCCCACGTGGACGCCGCTCCCGCGACCCCCGCGACGAGCGCGGCAAGGAACGTCCAGCCCCCGATCCCGTACCGCCGTGCGCGGGAGCCGCCGTCACCAGACGCCACCGGGGGCACGGGACCGGTGGGGCCCTCACGGTCGTCTCCGCCCGGGTGCGGCGTCTCGGCCCCGCTCGTCGCCGTCCCGCCGTCCTTCGTGAGCGAGACGTACACGTCGGGGGTGTACTCGGGCGGCCCCCACAGGTACACGCGTGCGGCGAGCGCCTCCTCCGCGGCCGTCGGCGCCTGCTCGCGCCACCAGGCCGGCGCCATCCGCACGGGCGGGGCCTGGGTCTCCGGCGGCGCGTCGGCCGTGACCCGCTCCGCCGGGGCGTCGGGCCCCGCCGCGCTCTCGCGCCGCCGCGACCAGTACCCGGCACCCGCCGTGAGAACGAGCACCAGGGCGGAGAAGAAGAGGACGTCGCCGTCCCCGAGCGTCGAGAGGAAGACCCCGCAGCCGACCAGGACGGAGAGCAGCGCGGCGAGCCCCGGCCCGGCGACCTGCCCGGTGAGCATGCGGCGGCCCTCGCTCTCCTCCTCGTCGTCGAAGGGGACCACGAGCCACACGACGCCGTACGCGATGAGCCCGACGCCGCCCGCGACAGCCAGGACGGAGAGCACGACACGGAAGATCACCGGGTCGACTCCGCACTGCCGGCCCAGGCCCGCGCACACCCCGCCCAGCACCTTGTGCCGGCGGTCGCGGCGGAACCCGCTCCAGAAAGGCGGTGATCCGCCCGCCTCGGTGGGCGGGGGCGGCGGCTGAGCGCCGGTCCGGAAATCTCTCATGCGTTCATGGTGACGGCCCGGAACCCCCTCGGGCATCAGGGATCACCCTGAAAGAAACCCTGAGACGACCCTGATACGGACACCTGCGCGGCGATGGCAGGCCGACGGGCCGAGGAGACGCCAATTGCCCTGCCGGGCAACGGAGATGAGGGGCCTGTTGGCAGAAGGTCGATTTTCGGCGTTTCTAGGGGAAACCTCAGGGTTGTTCTAGGGGAGAACCCTGATGTCAGGCGTGTTCTCGCGTGTGAGGATCGAAGCATGTCGGAAGCCACCTCGGTACCCAGCGCACCGGACCGGCCTCCGCGCAAGCTCTATCGCAGCGGTGAGGGCCGCCTGCTGGGAGGAGTGGCGCGAGGTCTCGCCGGACACCTCGGGCTGCCCGTCTTCTGGGTGCGCGCCGCCTTCATCGGCCTGCTCCTCGTCAACGGGCTCGGCACCCTCCTCTACGCGGCCTTCTGGTTCTTCGTCCCGCTCGGCGTCGGGGGAGTCGACGAGCCCGGCGACTCCGGGACGCGCGGCCGGGTCCCCTGGCGTGCGCGGGTCGCGAAGAGCACGGCGCGGGACCGGGGCCAGCTCATCGCACTGCTGCTCATGCTGGTCGTCGCGCTCACCTACGCCGCGAGGACGGACATCGGGGAGACGGCGCGCGGCTATCTCGTGCCGGGCCTCCTCGTCGGCGCGGGCGTCGCGCTCGTGTGGCGGCAGGCGGACAACGCCCGCCGCGCCCGCTGGGTCGAGATCGGCCGTCGGCGCCGCACCCTCAACGTGCTGCGCGCGGCGGCAGGCGTCGTCCTCGTCGGCACGGGCGTCTCCGTGATCATCGTGCTCCAGGGCTCGGCGCAGCACCTCGGTTCGGCGTTCCAGGCAGCTCTTGCCGTCCTCGTGGGGCTCGTCCTCCTCGTCGGCCCCTACCTCATCCGGATGACACAGGACCTCTCCGAGGAACGCCTCATGCGGATCAGGGCGCAGGAGCGCGCCGAGGTCTCGGCGCACGTGCACGACTCCGTCCTGCACACCCTCACGCTGATCCAGCGGCACGCGGAACGACCACAGGAGGTGCGGCGGCTGGCCCGTGCCCAGGAGCGGGAGCTGCGCGAGTGGCTGCGGCGCCCGGAGGGCAGCGGGCGGGACGAGCAGGAGGAGCCGACGCGGCTCGCCGACGCCGTGCGCAAGGCGGCTGCCGAGGTGGAGGACAAGCACGGGGTCCCGCTGGAGGTCGTCATCGTCGGGGACAGCGAACTCGACGACGCGCTCTCCGCGATGATGCAGGCCGCGCGGGAGGCCATGGTCAACGCCGCCAAGTACGGTGGCGGCGGCGAGGTGCAGGTGTACGCGGAGGTGGAGGCGGGGCAGGTATTCGTCTCCGTGCGGGACCACGGTCCCGGCTTCGATCCGGAGGCCGTCCCGGCGGACCGCATGGGGGTCCGGGAGTCGGTCGTCGGCCGGATGCGGCGCAACGGAGGACGGGCGAAGATCCGTCCGGCCCCCGGCGGGGGAACGGTGGTGGAACTGGAAATGGAAAGGCTGCGGGATGAGTGAACCGACGGAGACGGGTCCGGGGCAGGAGCGGGCCGCGGATGTGGTGCGCGTTGTGCTCGTGGACGACCACCGGATGTTCCGTGCGGGGGTACGGGCGGAGATCGATCATCCGGGGGAGCACCGTGTCACGGTGGTCGGGGAGGCCGCCGACGCGGACGCGGCGGTGCGGAGCGTGCGCGAGCTGATGCCCGATGTGGTGCTGCTCGACGTGCATCTGCCCGGCGGCGGTGGGCTATCGGTGCTCCAGCGGTGCGCCGATCTCGTCATGGACACCGAGCGCCCGGTGCGCTTCCTCGCCCTCTCGGTCTCGGACGCCGCCGAGGACGTCATAGGAGTGATCCGGGCGGGCTCGCGGGGCTATGTCACCAAGGCGATCAACGGCACCGAGCTGGTCGCGGCGATCCATCGCGTGAACGAGGGCGACGCCGTCTTCTCGCCACGGCTCGCGGGCTTCGTGCTCGACGCGTTCTCGAACAACACGGTCCCGCCCGTCGACGAGGAACTCGACAAGCTCACCCAGCGCGAACGCGATGTGCTGCGGCTCATCGCGCGGGGACACTCGTACAAGGAGATCGCCAAGGAACTGTTCATCTCGGTGAAGACGGTCGAATCGCACGTGAGCGCGGTGCTCCGCAAGCTTCAGCTCTCCAACCGGCACGAGCTGACCCGCTGGGCCGCCGCCCGCCGCCTCGTCTGACTGACTCGGGGCGGACGCGGCCCGGTGGCACGAGGACCGGCGACGGCACGGCGACTCGGGCGGCGACCGGCGCGGCGCGCGATGGCGGCGGGCTCGGGCCGGAGGCGGGCTGAGTACAGGGGCCGGCTCAGTACGGCGGCGGCTGGCTCGGCATGGCGGCTGGCTCGGCATGGTGGCGCGCTGGGCATGGTGGCTGGCTCGGCACGGTGGCAGGCTCGGTATGGCGGTCGGCGCGCCACGGCGATCGTCACGCCACGGCAGCGGGCAGGCCAGGGCAGCGGGCGGGCCACGGTGACGAGCACGCCACGGCACCGGGACACGCCACGGCTGCGGGCGCGACCGCCAGGCTCGCTCCCGGCCCGGCGCCCCCGCACTCCCGTCGTCTCATCGGCTCATCGGCGGAACCGTCCCACCCGTCGGCTCATGGGCGGGACCGCCCACCCATCGGCTCACGGGGGGAATGGTCCCCCCAGCGAGCGCGCCGTCCAACCCGCCCGCCTTGTGCGCCGTCCCGCCGCCTGCACGCTTACCCACCGGCCCGCGAGCGCCCCGCGTCCCACCGGCTCATGAGCGCCCCGTCCCACCCGCCCGCGAGTGCCCCGTGGTGCCCGCATAGGGTCGGCGTCATGGACGTCCTCATCAATGTCTTCGTGGGCCTGCACATCATCGGGATCGGCGCGTTGCTCGGCGGGTTCCTCACGCAGATGAAGGCGATGGGCGCTGGAACGGCCCGTTTCACGCCGGCGATGCTGCACGGTGCGCTCACGATGCTGGTGACAGGGGCGGTCCTCGTCGGTCTCAATCAGGCTCAGGACTACTCGCTCAACAACACGAAGATCGGCATCAAGCTCGCCTTTCTCATCGTGATCCTGGCGCTCGTGTACGTGAAGCGGGACGACGAGCGCGTGCCGAAGCCGTTGTTCGGCGTGGTGGGGGCGCTCACCGTCGCCAACATCTTCATCGCGGTCACCTGGCACTGAGCCGGGACCGGTTGTCGGTGGCGGTCCGTACGCTCGCGGCATGACCGCTGACGATGACGAGTGCCCCGGGGGAGACGGTTTCGCCGGGGAGCGTGAGTCGCCCTTCGCGTGCGTGGCCGGGCTCGCCCGTTCCCGCCACGCGTGCCGGGCGGCCCGTGGACGGGGGCTGCGCCGTTGAGCTCGCCGCCTGAGGGGAACGTGGACGGTGGCCCGGCCGAGCTGGTCGAGCGGGTGGACGAGTGCGACCGCGTGGTGGGGGTGATCGAGCGGGACGAGGCGGTGCGGCGGGGGTGGTTGCACCGGATCGCGGGGAGTGTGTGCCGTGATGCCGAGGGGCGGTATCTCGTGCACCGGCGGGCCGGTGGGGTCGGCCGGTTTCCGGGGATGTACGACTGCGTGGCCGGGGGCGCCGTCGCGGTGGGGGAGGGGTACGAGGCTGCCGCGGCGCGGGAGCTCGCGGAGGAGCTGGGGATCGTCGCCGTTCCGCGGCGCGTGGTCACGTATGTGTGCCGGAGCGGGATGAGTCCGTACTGGCTCGCGCTGCACGAGGTGCTGGTCGCCGGGGTGCTCGCGCCCGACCCTGCCGAGATCGCCTGGTGCGGGTGGCTCACGGAGGCCGAGATGCGCGAGGCGGTGCGCGGGGCGGACTTCGTGCCGGACGGGCGGGAGGCGTACGACCGGTACCGGGCGGCCGGTCAGGCGGGGCGGACGACTCCGTAGAGGGGCATGTAGTAGATGGACTCGACGCGGACCGAGGCGCCCGGCTTGGGGGCGTGGATCATCTCGCCGTTGCCGATGTAGAGACCGACGTGGCTGATGTCGTCGTAGAAGAAGACCAGGTCACCCGGGACGGCGTCGTCGATGCTGACGCGGGTGCCGACCTCGACCTGGTCCCACGTCGTGCGCGGCAGGTCGATCCCGGCGGCCTTCCAGGCGGCCTGGGTGAGTCCGGAGCAGTCGTACGAGCCGGGGCCCGTGGCGCCCCACACGTACGGCTTGCCCATCTGAGCGCGCGCGAAGGCGATCGCTTTCTCGGCCTTCGCGGTGTACGAGCCGGAGGCGGTCCCCGTGCCCCCGCTGGCGCCCGTGCCCGCGCTGGTGCCCGCCCCCGCGCCCGTGCCCGCCCCCGCGCCCGTGCCCGCCCCCGCGCCCGTGCCCGCCCCCGCGCCCGTGCCCGTTGCGCCGTCCGCCGTGACCGACTCCTTCTTGGCGGCCTCCGCAGCCGCGGCCTGTTCCGTTTCGGCCTTCTTCTTCTGCCGGGCCGCCGCCTCCTCCGCCTTCTTCTTCGCCTCCGCCTCCTTGCGGCGTTCGAGCTCGGCGAGGCGGGCTTTCTCCTCGGCGGTCAGGCGAGTGAGGAGTTCGCGGGCCTGCGTGAGCTTGCCCCGCACCTCGGTCTTGCTCGTGCGCAGGTCCTGCTGCGCGGCGGTGAGCTGGTTCAGGCTCTCCTGGGCCTCGGTGCGTTTGCGGGCCGTGGCGGCCTGCTGGTCGCGGAACTCCCGCACCTTCGTGTGCTGGTCGGCGGCGAGGCGGTCGAGCACGTACTTCTGGTCGAAGAAGCTCTGCGGGTCGTCGGCGAGGAGCATCGTGGCGGTGCCGGCGAAACCCCCGCTGGCGTCGCGGTACTGGGCGGCGGCGTAGCGGGCGAGATCCTCGCGGGAGTGGTTGAGGTCCTCGGTGGAGGAGGCGAGCGCGTCGATCAGGCCGTTGGCCTGCGCGCGCTGCTCGTCGGTGCGCTCCTTGGCGGCGTTGTACTTCTGCGTGGCGGTCCCGGCCTCGCGGTAGAGGCTGTCGACCTTGCGCTGGACGTCCTCGACGGAGGGCCGCGCGGCGCCGGGGTCCGCACCGGCCTGCGGGGCGAGCAGTACGACGGAGGTGAGTGCGGCGGTCGTCACACCGAAGCCGGTACGGGCCAGAGCGGGGCTCGGGCGGCGCGGCTTGCGGTGCGCGGGGGCCCGGCGGGCGGCGGCGCGCGGAGGCACCTCGGAAGTGGGGGGCACGCTCGACGTCACGCCGCACGCTCCTTTCGGTCGGGCAAGCGGTGGGGGGCCGCGCCCGGCACGTTAGCCAAGCGGGAGGGCGCGGGGGAAGGACCGCAGGCGATATGCCCGATACATTTCCGGCCCGCATGCCCGATACATTCCGGCCCGCGCCGCCCGCGCCGCCCCCTCCCCCCTACCCGCCCCCGCTTGTCAGTGGAGCCGCCTAGACTCAGGAGGCGATGAGCAGCCTCTTTGACGACAGCTTCCTGGCGGACATGGCCTCCTCCCCCGCATCGGGCGAGGAGCAGCCCCCTCCGCCCCCCGAGGACGGGGTTCCGGCCGAGGAGATCCCGGCCGACCTGTTCGGCGGGAAGTTCGACGCGCCCCCGCCCAGGGACCCGCACTACCGGGACGGCGCGCCACGCCCCGTGATCGACCCGGAGGCGCTGCTCACCGGGCTCAACCCGGAGCAGGCCGCCGCCGTCGTGCACAGTGGTTCGCCGCTGCTCATCGTCGCGGGCGCGGGCTCGGGCAAGACCCGTGTGCTCACCCACCGCATCGCGTATCTGCTGGGCCGGCGCGGGGTGCACCCGGGCGCGATCCTCGCGATCACGTTCACGAACAAGGCCGCGGGCGAGATGAAGGAGCGCGTCGAGCAGCTCGTCGGGCCCCGCGCCGGGGCGATGTGGGTCTCGACCTTCCACAGCGCCTGCGTGCGCATCCTGCGCCGCGAGTCGAAGAAGCTCGGCTTCACGTCGTCGTTCTCGATCTACGACGCCGCCGACTCCAAGCGGCTCATGGCGCTCGTCTGCCGCGACCTGGACCTCGACCCCAAGCGCTTCCCGCCGAAATCCTTCACGGCGAAGATCTCGAACCTCAAGAACGAGCTGATCGACGCCGAGGCGTACGCCGACGAGGTCGCGGGCGAGGCCGCCGGGGCGTTCGAGAAGACGCTCTCGCAGGCGTACACGATGTACCAGGCGCGCCTGCGCGAGGCGAACGCGCTGGACTTCGACGACATCATCATGACGACGGTCCACCTGCTCCAGGCGTTCCCCAACGTCGCCGAGCACTACCGTCGCCGCTTCCGGCACGTCCTCGTCGACGAGTACCAGGACACCAACCACGCGCAGTACACGCTGGTCAAGGAGCTGGTCGGGCCCGCGGACGGCGGTACGGGGTACGACGGCGGCCCGGCGCCCGAGCCGGCGGAGCTGTGCGTCGTGGGCGACGCGGACCAGTCGATCTACGCGTTCCGCGGCGCCACGATCCGCAACATCCTCCAGTTCGAGGAGGACTACCCGAACGCGAAGACGATCCTCCTGGAGCAGAACTACCGCTCCACGCAGACGATCCTCTCCGCCGCCAACGCCGTCATCGAGCGCAACGAGAACCGCCGCCCGAAGAACCTGTGGACCGAGGCCGGCAACGGCCCGAAGATCACCGGGTACGTCGCGGACACCGAGCACGACGAGGCGCAGTTCGTCGCCGACGAGATCGACCGGCTGACCGACGCGGGCGACGCGAAGCCGGGCGACGTCGCGGTCTTCTACCGTACGAACGCGCAGTCCCGTGTCTTCGAAGAGGTCTTCATCCGTGTCGGGCTGCCCTACAAGGTCGTCGGCGGCGTCCGCTTCTACGAGCGCCGCGAGGTCCGGGACGTCCTCGCCTACCTGCGCGTTCTCGCCAACCCCGAGGACAGCGTCCCGCTGCGCCGCATCCTCAACGTGCCCAAGCGCGGCATCGGCGAGCGCTCCGAGGCGATGATCGACGCGCTCTCGCAGCGCGAGCGGATCACCTTCCCGCAGGCGCTCCAGCGCGTCGACGAGGCGTACGGGATGGCGGCGCGTTCGGCGAACGCGATCAAGCGGTTCAACACGCTGATGGAGGAGCTGCGCACGATCGTCGAATCGGGCGCGGGCCCCGCGGTCGTCCTGGAGGCGGTGCTCGAACAGACGGGTTATCTCGCCGAGTTGCAGGCGTCGACCGACCCGCAGGACGAGACCCGCATCGAGAACCTGCAGGAACTCGCCTCCGTGGCGCTGGAGTTCGAGCAGGAGCGGAGCGACGAGGAGGGTACGGGGACGCTCGCGGAGTTCCTGGAGAAGGTCGCGCTCGTCGCCGACTCCGACCAGATCCCCGACGAGGAGGACGGCGACGGCGTCATCACACTGATGACGCTGCACACCGCCAAGGGCCTCGAATTCCCCGTCGTCTTCCTCTCCGGCATGGAGGACGGCGTCTTCCCGCACATGCGGGCGCTCGGGCAGGTCAAGGAGCTGGAGGAGGAGCGGCGGCTCGCGTACGTGGGCATCACGCGCGCCCGCGAACGGCTCTACCTCACCCGCTCCACGCTGCGCAGCGCGTGGGGACAGCCGCAGTACAACCCGCCGTCGCGGTTCCTGGAGGAGATCCCCGCCGACCACCTGGAGTGGAAGCGAACGGGCGCGGCGCCCGCCAAGGTCGCCGCGGGTCCGGCCGCCGGGATCGCCGCCTCGCTCTCCTCCTCGCGCGCCCGGCGCGGCGCGCCCGCGTTCGCGACGCGGCGGGCGGAGGAGAAGCCGGTGGTCGCGCTGGCGATCGGCGACCGGGTGACGCACGACCAGTTCGGGCTGGGGACGGTCGTCGGCGTGAAGGGGGCCGGGGGCAACGCGGAGGCGACGGTGGACTTCGGCGGCGAGAAGCCGAAGCGGTTGCTGCTGCGGTACGCGCCGGTCGAGAAGCTGTAGCGCCGAGCGGGGTGTGGGGCGCGCCGCCCGGGGTGCGGGGCGCGCCGCCCCACACCCGCTCCTCGGGCGCCGGAGGGGCTGATGTCTGCGCGCCCTCTAGGCCGGGTCGAGTCCGTGGCTGCGCAGCCACGGCAGGGGGTCGATCGCCGCGCCCCCGCCCGGCCGTACCTCGAAGTGCATGTGCGGGCCGGTCGAGTTGCCCGAGTTTCCCGAGTGGGCGATCACCTGCCCGGCCTTCACCGCCGTGCCGCTCGGGAGGGTCGTGCTGGAGAGGTGGCAGTACCAGGTCTCCGTGCCGTCCTTCGCGGTGAGGATCGCCATGTTCCCGTATGCGCTGTTCCACTGGCTGCGCACGGTCCCGTCGGTCGCGGCCATCACGGGTGTGCCGTAGGCGACGGGGAAGTCGATGCCGGTGTGCTGCGACATCCAGTTGACGCCCGCCTGCCCGAAGTAGGCGCTGAGGCCGTGCTGCGTGACGGGGAGGACGAACTTGGGGCGCTCGCGCTCCTTGCGCGCGGCCTCGGCGAGGGCGGCCTTGTGCTGCGCCTCCTTCTTCGCCTTGAGGTCGATGCGCTCCTGGGTGCGGCTCGCGCGGTCGGCGACGTCGTCGGCGGCGCGGGAGAGGTCGGCGAGCTGGGTGTCGAGCTTGTTGTTCGCCGCGGCGGCCTCGACGGGCGAGGAGGGGGCGCTCGCCGTATTGGCATTGGCGGTGTCGCCGCCGAAGTCGCCGACCGAGGCGGCGGCGACACCCGCGACGCCCATGACGCACGCGGAGGGCACGGCGATGCTGAGGAGCGCCGAGCGCTTCGCGGGACGGCGTCTGCCGCGCCCGCGCGCGGCCTCGGGCTGCTCGCCCGGCACGTACGGGGGTGCCTCGGCGCCGACGACGGGGAGTTCGCCGGTGTCGCTCACCGGGAGTCTCCCCGTGTCGCTCACCGGGAGCCCGCCCGTGTCGTCCCCGCTCGCGTCCGCCGCGGGCCCGGGGGTGTGCTCGCGCGCCCCGGTGCCGGGCGGGGTGGGGAGCGGGGTGCCGTGCGGGGGCGTGCTCAGGTCGGGGTGGCCGGGCGCGGCGGCGGCCCACGCGGAGGCGTCGTACGTGCCGGTGTCGGCGCCCGAGTGGCCCAGCCCCTCGGAGGCGCCGCCCTGCGCGGGCATCGCCCCGGGCAGGTGCGGGAGCGGACCGTTGTCGTAACCGGTCGTGTTCCAGGAGGCGTTGGCGTAGGTCTCGGCCGGGTAGGCGTGCCCGCCCTCGTAGGCCGGGTAGCCGTAGTCGTAGGCGGGGGGCCGCGGAACGGCGTACGGATCGGCGGTGTACGCGCTCGTCTCGGCGGGGAACTGCCACTGCCCGCTGTCGTGGGCGCCGGGGGCGAAGGCGCCCGGGGCGTACGCGCTCGTGTCGTAGGAGCCGGTGGCGTACGGGTCGTAGCCGCCGTACGCGGCGAAACCGGCGCCGTCCGTACCGGCGCCCGTGCCGCCTTCCTGCGGGTAACCGCCGTAGGCCGGGGCGGGCTCGGGCTGGGCGGCGTAACCGCCGGTGTCCTGGTACGTGGGGTACGGGTCCTGGGCCGCCTGCGCGCCCCAGCCGTACTGACCGCCGTGCCCTGACCCGTCCGTCTCGTGCCCCGGATACTCCGCGTACACGGTGGGGGCGGAACCGGCGGGCGAGGCCGGGGAACTGGTCCCCGAGGGGTGGCGGTCGTTCACCAACATCTCTTTCGCCTCGACGGCAGGGCTGGGAATAGAGATCCCCGGGTGGAACTGGCCGCGACTGTACCCGCCGGTTCGTGCGGCCGACAATCTTCCCGGGGTTTCACCACCTGGGGAAAAGGGCATTCGAGCGGGTTTTGGCAAAGAGCGGGCGGTGTGACGGAGAGTTGTTCGGGCCGTTTTCGATTTCTCCGTAGCGGCGTGTCCGGTCATGGCCCACGCCTGGCGGCTGGATGCGGGACCGTGCGCGGGGCGACGCGGGCGCAAGGCCGCTGGTAGGCGGCCGGTACGGAGGGAAAAGCGGGGGCGCGGGGCGGCGCTGGGGCTTCCGCGCGGCGCGTACGAGGCACCGGGACGCCCCGATGACGCCTCGTGCCGTGGGCGGGGCGGGCGTGTCGCGGCGGTGCGGGGCGGCGGCGGAGGCGCGGGAGGTGTGGGGGAAGTGTGCGGATGTCGGGGGAGCGGGCCGGGCGGCCCCGCCGGGCGGGCTCCTGCGGCGACCGCGCCACCGTGCCGTGCGGCTGACGGCGCGGTGGGCGGCGGCCTCGGAGCGGCTCCGTTTCCCGCGGGGAGTTTTCCCCGGCCGCGCGGCGGAAAAACGGGGACTGCCGGCGGGGAAAGGGGACTGTCAGGGTTCCTGGTGTTCCGCCCATACATATGTGTGGGGGAGGAGTTCGCGTACCGGCACGGCACGCACCCCGTCTCCGGCCCCCGGAACGAGCACCTCGATCTCCGGCCACAGGTCGAGCAGCGTCTGGCGGCAGCGCCCGCACGGCGGGAGCACCCCGCGTCCCCGGTCACCGACTGCGACGATCCGCACGAGCGGCGCCGCCCCCTCGGCCACGGCGGCGCCGAGCACGACGAGTTCGGCGCAGGGTCCGCCGGTGAAGTGGTGCACGTTCACGCCGGTGACGACGCGGCCCTCCGCGTCGCGGGCGGCGGCGGCCACCGAGTGGTTGTCGTCCGTGCCGAGCCGCGCGGCGAGCGCGGTGGCGGCCTGGAGCAGGGCGGGGTCGGGGTTCTCCGTCATGGACGCCACGCTAGGGCGTGTCCGTGGGTGACGCACCGTCCAATTCGGCGCGCATCTCCGCGCGCAGGCGCAGTGTGGCGAGGAGCCGGTGGAAGACGTCGGTCCAGTAGAGGCCCGCGGCGGGTTTGCTGTCCTCGTTCTCCTCGAAGGAGCCGATGAGTTTCTCCAGGTGAGGGGCCTCCGCCGGGTCGAGACAGCGCTCGGCCAGTCCCATGACGCCGCTGAAGCTCCACGGATAACTGCCCGCGTCGCGGGCGATGTTGAGCGCGTCCACGACCGCCCGGCCCAGCTCGGCCGGCCACGGGGTGGCGCAGCCGCTGAGCAACTGGAACGCCTCCGACAGCCCGTTCGCTGCGAGGAAACCGGCCACCCACGCGGCCCGTTCCCCGGCGGGCAGCGCGGCGAGCAGCCTGGCCCGCTCCGCGAGCGCCGTCGCGCCCTGCTCCGCGCCGACCGGCGAACCGAGCAGTGCCCGCGACCACTCCGCGTCCCCCTGCCGCACGGCCGCCCTGCACCACGCGGCGTGCAACTCCTCGCGCCAGCCCTCCGCGACAGGCCGCGCGACGAGCTGCGCCGGTGAGGCACCGCCGAAGTGCTCCGGCCACACCGCGAGCGGCGCCGCCTCGACGACCTGCCCGAACCACCACGCGCGCTCCCCGCGCCCGGCCGGTGGCTTCGCCACGACGCCGTCGTGCTCCATAGCGGCATCGCACGCGCGCGGCGCCTCCACGGCTATCGCGCCCGCCTCCGCCGCTGTCGACTCCGCCCCGTCCGGGCCGACGCACGCGCGGGCCCGCTCCGCCATGCGCGCGGCGAGCGCCGAGCCGGTGAGAGAGGAGAGGAGTTCGGCCGCGAGCGCACGGACATTGCGGCCGCGGTCGTCGAGCGCCGCTTCGAGGAAGGGCTCGTCGGCTTCCGAGAGCCCCGGCCGCAGGCAGTCGAGGAAGAGGAGCCGGTCCTCGGCCCGCTCCTTGGCCCACGTCGGGCCGAGCAGCGCCCGCGCCCGCTCGGGCTCGCTCTCGCGCACCCGGGCGAGCAGGGCGACGCGCTCGGCGAACAGCCCCTCGCCCCACAGCCGTTCGTCGTCCTCGGGGGCGCTCGTCGCGGCCTCGTGCGCGGGCGGTGCCACGATCGTGCGGCGCACGAAGGACCACTCGCGGTTCTGCTCCGCGAGCCACCGCCCCCGTACCCCGGCGAAAGCGAGCACGGCGGGGCGCAGATCGGTGCGGCCCCGGGCCGCGTCGAGCAGCGCGGGGAGGTGCTCGGGCGGGGGCGCGTAGCCGTGCGCGTTGGCACGCTCCAGCCACTGCGGGAGCAGTTCGGTCAGGTCGGGGGCGCTGCCGCGCTGGTCCCCGCGCGCGCCGAGCAGTTGCCCGAGCCGTCGCCGCGCCGCCTCGGGGAGCGGCGGCCTGGCCTCGGCCGCCACGGCCGCGGGCAGGGGCGCGGCGGCTGCGGGCAGCAGGCCCGCCCGGCGCCGTACGGTCCGCAGCGCCGCCTCGTCGAGCAGCGCGCCGGGGCCGTGCGCGCCGTCCGCGCCGGTGAAGGGCCGCCGGTCGGTGCCGAGGAGGGCCGTCGTGACCAGGTCCTCCCAGTCCGGGCCGGATTCCGGGGACCGGGGCGGCGTGCGGGGGGCTGGGGTGGGGGTGACGCTCATGAGGTCTCCGATCCGGGGGAGTTCAGCGCAGGGCGAGGAGCGGGGCGGGTGTCCGCGGGTGGGCGGTGGCTCGCTCCGTACGGTCCGTGTGCTCCGTACGGTCCGCGTGCTCCGTACCGTCCGTGCCGTCCGCGTGCTCGGCTCCGTCCGGCTCCCAGGCCGCCAGGGGCTGGAAGCCGCGGTGGCCGCACTCGCCGAAGACACGCAGGGGGTGTCCGCCCGAGGTGGCCAGGAGGCGCCACAGGCCCGAGGTGCTGGTGAAGGCGCGGGGGAGGGGGAGTGCGGTACCCGTCGACGGCTCGGCGAGCTGCCAGCCGTCCGGGCCGCGCACCGGTATGACGCCGTCGAGCGTGACGGGCCAGGAGTCGAGCCACGGGTCCTCGGCGAGCAGCGCCCCGTACCGCTCCGCCGCCTCCGCGAGCGGCAGCCCGCGCGGCCGGTCCGCGACCGGCACCACGGGGCCGAAGCGCTCGCCCAGCGTCGCGCGCGGCCGTGCCGGGTGGAAGCGCAACTCCGCGTCCAGGCCGAGGCCCACGGGCAGGCTCACCTCGGGCGCCGCACCGGCGGCCCCGTAGGAGAGGAGCAGCGCGGTGCGCCCCGTGCGTGTGCCGTGGAGCCAGATGCGGCGCGTCGTCAGAGAGCCCTCCTGCGTGTCGTACTGGCCCAGCACGAGCCACACATCGCGCTCGCCCTCGGGCGGGGGCGCGGTCTCGGGCAGGCCGAGGCGGCGCGCGACCGTCGCGGCGAGCGGCGCGGGCAGCGACTCGCGCTGCGCCCAGCCCCGTACAAGCAGGTGGAGCAGGGCGCTCTCCTCCAGGAGCCGCACCGGCCAGCCCGGGCCCGAGCCCGGTATCGCGCCGAGTTCGCGGACGCGTGTGGCGAGGCCCTTGGCCTGCGCGTCGACCATCCGCGCCGCCGTCTCCTCCCACATCCCGTACCCCGCCCGCTCGGCGGAGGCGAGCCCGCCGCGCAGCAGGTCGGCGAGGCGCTGCTCCAGCTCGCGCGCGCCCGCCGTGACCCGCTCGGCCCGCCGTTCCGCGCGCTTCCGCGCGGCCTCCGGGTCCGCCTTCTCCGCGGAACCCGCACCCGTGTTGCCCGCGCTCTTCTCAGCCCGCGCGCGCCGCTTCTCGAGCCACTGCCCGGCCCACTCCGGCGGCTCCCCGGCCGGTACCGCGCCGGGACCGGCCGACCAGAGCAGCAGCAGCCCGAGCACGTGCTTGCACGGGAACTTGCGGCTCGGGCACGAGCACGCGTACGCCGGGCCCGCGACATCGGCCAGCGCCTGGTACGGCTTGCTGCCGCTGCCCTTGCACAGCCCCCACACCACCCCCTCCTCCGTCGTCCCCGTCCCCGACCACGGTCCCGCCGTGCCGAGCTTGCTTCCCGCCTTGCGCGACGGCGCGTCCGGTGCCAGCGAGAGCACCTGTTCCGCCGTCCAGCGAACCCCCTGCGAAGTCATGCCGCCCAACGTAGGACGCGCCACTGACAATCCGTCATTACCGCAGGTCAGAGCGATTGTCAGTGGGGTGGTGCAGGGTGGAACACGCATCCGAACCGAAGGGGGAATCGGCTCCATGGCCCTGCCCGCACAGCGAAGCGCCGACGAGCGCCCGCGCACCACGACCGGCACCACGACGGGCCCCGCGAACGGCCCCGCGCAGGACGCGCCGGACCAAGCGCCCGAGGCCCTGCGCCCGCACGCCGAGGACGCCTTCGCCGACGAACTCGCGGCCCTCGCGGCCCAGGACGACCGCCCGCGCCCGGCGCGCTGGCGCCTCTCGCCGTGGGCCGTCGCGACCTACCTGCTCGGCGGCACGCTCCCCGACGGCACTGTCATCACCCCCAAGTACGTGGGCCCGCGCCGCATCGTCGAGGTCGCCGTCACGACCCTCGCGACCGACCGCGCCCTCCTCCTGCTCGGCGTTCCGGGGACCGCCAAGACGTGGGTCTCCGAGCACCTCGCCGCCGCCGTCAGCGGCGACTCGACCCTCCTCGTGCAGGGCACGGCGGGCACCTCGGAGGAGGCCATCCGGTACGGGTGGAACTACGCCCAGCTCCTCGCGCACGGCCCCAGCCGCGACGCCCTCGTGCCGAGCCCCGTCATGCGCGCCATGTCCGAGGGCATGACCGCGCGGGTCGAGGAGCTGACCCGCATCCCGGCCGACGTCCAGGACACCCTTATTACGATCCTCTCGGAAAAGACCCTTCCCATCCCGGAGTTGGGCACCGAGACGCAGGCCGTGGGCGGGTTCAACCTCATCGCGACCGCGAACGACCGCGACCGGGGCGTCAACGACCTCTCCAGTGCGCTCCGCCGCCGCTTCAACACGGTCGTCCTGCCGCTCCCCGAGAGCGTCGAGGCCGAGGTCGACATCGTCTCGCGCCGCGTCGAGCAGCTCGGCCGCTCCCTCGAACTCCCCGAGGTCCCGGCGGGCGCCGAGGAGATCCGCCGCGTCGTCACGGTCTTCCGCGAGCTGCGGGACGGGATCACGGCGGACGGCCGCACGAAGGTCAAGACGCCCAGCGGCACGCTCTCCACGGCCGAGGCGATCTCCGTCGTCACCGGCGGCCTCGCCCTCGCCGCGCACTTCGGGGACGGGGTGCTGCGCCCCTCGGACGTCGCCGCCGGGATTCTCGGCGCGGTCGTACGGGACCCGGCGGCCGACCGCGTCGTGTGGCGCGAGTACCTGGAGGCCGTCGTCCGCGAGCGCGAGGGGTGGCAGGACTTCTACCGGGCCTGCCGCGAGGTGAGCGCATGAGCCGCCCGAAGGCCGCGCCGCTGCTCCTCGGGGTGCGCCACCACGGCCCCGGCTCGGCGCGCGCGGTGCGGGCCGCGCTCGACGCGGCGCGTCCCGCCGTCGTCCTGATCGAGGGCCCGCCCGAGGCCGACGCGCTCGCCCCGCTCGCCGCGGACCCCGGCCTGCGCCCGCCCGTCGCGCTCCTCGCCCACCTCGTCGACGAGCCCGCGCGCTCCGCCTTCTGGCCCTTCGCCGCCTTCTCGCCCGAGTGGACGGCCCTGCGCTGGGCCGCCGCGCACGAGGTCCCCGTCCGCTTCATCGACCTTCCGGCGGCCAACAGCCTCGCGATGCGGGACGAGGAGGAGCGCGAGCCGGCGGACGGCGAGGGGGACGGGGACGGGCAGGAGGTACGGGAGGACGACACTCCGGCCCAGGACGCGGTCCGCCCCGGCGACGCGGGCTCCGGCGACGCGGGCTCCGGCGACGCGGGCTCCGGCGACGCGGGCTCCGGTGACGCGGGCTCCGGTGACGCGGGCTCGGGCCATGCGGACGGCGACGCGGCCCCGGCGGCCGTGCGGATCGATCCCGTCGCCGTACTCGCGGAGACGGCCGGGTACGACGACCCGGAGCGCTGGTGGGAGGACGTCGTCGAGCACCGGAGCGGCCCGGCGGGGGAGGGCGCGGAGGCTGAGGGCGATGCCGAACCCCCGTACCCCTTCGGCGCCTTCGCCGCGCTCGCGGAGGCGATGACGGCGCTGCGCGAGCGGTACGCGGACGGCGGGCACCCGCAGGACGCGGTGCGCGAGGCGCACATGCGGCTGTGCCTGCGCGCCGCCGAGAAGGAGTTCGGGCCCGAGGCGGTGGCCGTCGTGTGCGGTGCCTGGCACGTACCGGCGCTGGCCACGCGCGTCCCGCTCGCCACCGACCGCGCGGCGCTGCGCGGTCTGCCCAAGGCGAAGACCGCGCTGACGTGGGTGCCGTGGACGCACCGCAGGCTCGCGCGGGCGAGCGGCTACGGCGCGGGCATCGAGTCGCCCGGTTGGTACGGGCACCTTTTCGCCGCCCCCGACCGGCCCGTCGAGCGGTGGCTCACGAAGGTCGCCGGGCTCCTGCGTGAGGAGGACAAGCACGTCTCCTCGGCGCACGTCATCGAGGCGGTACGGCTCGCCGAGACGCTCGCCGTCATGCGCGGGCGCCCGCTCGCGGGGCTCGGCGAGACGATGGACGCGGTGCGCTCCGTCATGTGCGAGGGCTCCGACGTGCCGCTCGCGCTCGTGCACGACCGGCTCGTCGTCGGCGACGTGCTCGGCGAAGTCCCCGACAGCGCGCCCGCGATGCCGCTCCAGCGCGACCTGACCCGCCTCCAGCGCGCCCTGCGCCTCAAGCCGGAGGCCCTGGAGCGCACCCTCGAACTCGACCTGCGCAAGGACAACGACGTCGCCCGCAGCGGCCTCCTGCACCGGCTGCGGCTGCTCGGCGTCGACTGGGGCGTCCCGGCCGCCTCGCCCGGCAGCACGGGGACGTTCCGCGAGACGTGGACGCTGCGCTGGGACCCCGAACTCGCGGTCCGGGTCGCCGAGGCGGGCATCTGGGGCACGACGGTCCTGGGCGCCGCCGAGGCCCGCGCGAGCGCGCGGGCGGCGGAGGCGAAGCGGCTCGGCGAGATCACCGCGCTCGTCGAGGCGTGCCTGCCCGCCGCGCTGAGCGAGTCGCTCCCGCATGTGATGCGCGCGCTCGCGGACCTCGCCGCGCTCGACACGGACGTGGCTCGCCTCGCCGAGGCGCTGCCCGCCCTCGTCCGCACCCTGCGGTACGGCGACGTGCGCGGCACCGACACCGGCGCCCTCACCGAGGTCGCCGCGGGGCTCGCCGAACGCGTCTTCGTCGGCCTCCCTCCGGCCTGCGCGGGCCTGGACGAGGAGGGCGCGGAGGCGGTCCGCAAGCACTTGGACGCGGTGCACGGGGCGGTCGGTCTCCTCGCGGACTCCCTGGAGTCCGGGGCATCGAAGTCCGGTGCTGCGGCGGGGAGTTCGGCGGTCGGTGACGCGCCGGGCGAGGGCTCCGGGACGGGCTCCGGGGTGGGCTCGGGGTCGGGCGCTCCCGCCCCGGTCCTCCCGCACGACGGCCTGCGGCGGCGCTGGTACGGGGTGCTCCGGCGGATCGCCGGGCGGGACTCGGCGGCCGGGGTGGTGCGGGGCCGGTGCGCGCGGCTGCTGCTCGACGTGGGCGAGTGGGAGCAGGAGGAGGCGGCGCGGGTCATGGGGCTCGCGCTCTCGCCGGGGACGGCCCCGGCCGAGGCGGCGGCGTGGATCGACGGTTTCGTCGGCGGCGGGGCGCCGGGCGGCGGTCTGCTGCTCGTGCACGACGAGCGGCTGCTCGGGCTCGTGGACGAGTGGCTCGTACGGGTCCCCCCGGCCGCGTTCACGGATGTGCTGCCGCTGCTGCGGCGCACCTTCTCCGCGTACGAACCGGCCGTGCGCCGCTCGCTCGGCGAGCTGGTGAGGCGCGGGCCCGGCGGCGGGACACGGGACGGCGGCGGGCCCGGGGTGAGCGGGACGGTGCCCGGCTTCGGGACGGGGCTCGACGAGGCGCGCGCCGCGGCGGTCGTGCCGGTGGTGCTGCGGCTCCTGGGGCGGGCGGCGTGAGGAGCGGCGCGGGTGCGGGGGCGGGTGTGACGGTGCGGGACACGGAGACGGAGAAGGGGCGGAACGCATGACGGGCCATGAGGTGGCGGAGGTCCTTCCGGAGGGGGAGCGCCTGCGGCGCTGGCGCCTCGTGCTCGGCGGGGACCGGGGCGCGGAGGGCACGGGGGCCTCGCTGAGCGGGCGTGACCTCGCGATGGACAAGGCGCTCGCCGCGCTCTACGGGGGACGGGACGGCGGGGACGGGCAGGCGCGCGGCGGCCGTCGGCAGGGCGGGCTCGGCGGCTCGGCCCCCGACGTGGCGCGCTGGCTGGGCGACATCCGTACGTACTTCCCGACGTCCGTCGTGCAGGTGATGCAGCGGGACGCGATCGAACGGCTGGGCCTCTCCGCGCTGTTGCTGGAGCCGGAGATGCTGGAGGCGGTCGAGGCGGACGTGCATCTCGTCGGCACCCTGCTCTCGCTCAACAAGGCGATGCCCGAGACGACGAAGGAGACCGCGCGGGCCGTGGTCCGCAAGGTCGTCGAGGAGCTGGAGAAGAAGCTCGCGGCGAAGACCCGGCAGACCGTCACGGGGGCGCTCGACCGCAGCGCGCGCGTCAACCGCCCCCGGCACCAGGACATCGACTGGAACCGGACTATCGCGGCGAACCTGAAGAACTACCTCCCCGAGTACCGCACCGTCGTCCCGGAGAAGCTCATCGGCTACGGGCGGGCCGCACGCGGCGTCAAGAAGGACGTCGTGCTCTGCATCGACCAGTCGGGCTCGATGGCGGCCTCCGTCGTCTACGCCTCCGTGTTCGGCGCGGTGCTCGCCTCGATGCGGTCGCTCGACACCCGCCTCGTCGTCTTCGACACCTCCGTCGTCGACCTCACCGACCAGCTCGACGACCCCGTCGACGTCCTCTTCGGGACCCGGCTCGGCGGCGGCACGGACATCAACAGGGCGCTCGCGTACTGCCAGTCGAAGATCACCCGGCCGAGCGAGACGGTCGTGGTGCTCATCAGCGACCTCTACGAGGGCGGCATCAAGGACGAGATGCTGAAGCGGGTCGCCGCGATGAAGGCGGCCGGCGTGCAGTTCGTGACGCTGCTCGCGCTCTCCGACGAGGGCGCCCCCGCCTACGACCACGAGCACGCGGCGGCCCTCGCGGCCCTCGGCGCCCCCGCCTTCGCCTGCACCCCCGACCTCTTCCCGGAGATCATGGCCGCCGCCATCGAGAAGCGCCCCCTCCCCGTCCCGGACCCGGAGACGACCCCCTCGGGACAGGGCGCGCGGTGACCGGCGCGGAGCTGCGGGGGAGCACTGAAACCGCAGGTCAGGGCCCCCGCGCGAGCGGCACCCCGTGCCAAGGGGAGGGGCACGCTGTGACAGGTATCACCGCTGCGCCCGTACCTCGCGATTTAGAGACCACGGCGGGACGGCGATAGCCTGGCAGGCGGACATGCCGCGTACCCGGAACAACGACGTGTGCGCTTCTCTCAGTGACGAAGGCCAGCTGTCACGCCGCCCTGTCGCGGCACGCCCACGGATTGACAGACCGCACAGCGGCAAGATCACGGAGTAGGGACGGACGCGCGTGGACCTGTTCGAGTACCAGGCGAGGGACCTCTTCGCCAAGCACGGTGTACCGGTGCTGGCCGGTGAAGTCATCGACACGCCTGAGGCGGCGCGCGAGGCGACCGAGCGACTGGGCGGCAAGGCCGTCGTCAAGGCGCAGGTCAAGGTGGGTGGCCGTGGCAAGGCCGGTGGCGTGAAGCTCGCCTCCGACCCGGCCGACGCGGTCGAGAAGGCCGGCCAGATCCTCGGCATGGACATCAAGGGCCACACGGTCCACAAGGTGATGCTGGCCCAGACCGCGGACATCGTGGAGGAGTACTACGTCTCCTTCCTCCTGGACCGCACCAACCGCACCTTCCTCGCCATGGCCTCCGTCGAGGGCGGCATGGAGATCGAGGAGGTCGCCGCGACGAAGCCCGAGGCGCTCGCGAAGATCGCCGTCGACGCCAACGAGGGTGTGACCCCCGAGAAGGCGCGCGAGATCGTCGACGCCGCGAAGTTCCCCGAGGACGTCAAGGACGGCATCGCCGAGGCGCTCCAGAAGCTGTGGACCGTCTTCGTCAAGGAGGACGCCCTCCTCGTCGAGGTCAACCCGCTGATCAAGTCCGGTGACGGCAAGATCATCGCCCTCGACGGCAAGGTCTCGCTCGACGAGAACGCCGACTTCCGCCAGCCGGAGCACGAGGCCCTGGAGGACAAGGCCGCCGCGAACCCGCTGGAGGCCGCCGCCAAGGCGAAGAACCTCAACTACGTCAAGCTCGACGGCGAGGTCGGCATCATCGGCAACGGCGCGGGTCTCGTCATGAGCACCCTCGACGTCGTCGCGTACGCCGGTGAGAACCACGGCGGCGTCAAGCCCGCCAACTTCCTCGACATCGGCGGCGGCGCCTCGGCCGAGGTCATGGCGAACGGCCTGGAGATCATCCTCGGCGACCCCGACGTCAAGTCGGTCTTCGTCAACGTCTTCGGCGGCATCACCGCCTGCGACGAGGTCGCCAACGGCATCGTGCAGGCCCTCGAACTGCTCAAGTCGAAGGGCGAGAACGTCAGCAAGCCGCTGGTCGTCCGCCTCGACGGCAACAACGCGGAGCTGGGTCGCAAGATCCTGTCGGACGCCAACCACCCGCTCGTGCAGCGCGTGGACACCATGGACGGCGCGGCCGACAAGGCCGCCGAGCTCGCGGCTGCGAAGTAAGGGAACGGGTCACCACACCATGGCTATTTTCCTGACCAAGGAAAGCAAGGTCATCGTCCAGGGGATGACCGGCGCCACCGGCATGAAGCACACCCGCCTCATGCTCGGCGACGGCACCAACATCGTCGGCGGCGTGAACCCCCGCAAGGCCGGCACGAGCGTCGACTTCGACGGCACCGAGGTCCCCGTCTTCGGCTCCGTCGCCGAGGCGATCAAGGAGACCGGCGCCGACGTCAGCGTCATCTTCGTGCCGCCGGCCTTCGCGAAGGCCGCCGTGATCGAGGCGATCGACGCCGAGATCGGCCTCGCCGTCGTCATCACCGAGGGCATCGCCGTGCACGACTCGGCCGCCTTCTGGGCGTACGCGCAGAGCAAGGGCAACAAGACCCGCATCATCGGCCCGAACTGCCCCGGCCTCATCACGCCCGGCCAGTCGAACGCCGGCATCATCCCGGGCGACATCACGAAGCCGGGCCGCATCGGCCTGGTCTCGAAGTCCGGCACGCTGACGTACCAGATGATGTACGAGCTGCGCGACATCGGCTTCACCTCCGCCGTCGGTATCGGTGGCGACCCGGTCATCGGCACCACGCACATCGACGCCCTGGCGGCCTTCGAGGCCGACCCGGAGACCGACCTCATCGTCATGATCGGCGAGATCGGCGGCGACGCCGAGGAGCGTGCGGCCGACTACATCAAGGCCAACGTCACCAAGCCGGTCGTCGGCTACGTCGCGGGCTTCACCGCGCCCGAGGGCAAGACCATGGGCCACGCCGGCGCCATCGTCTCCGGGTCCTCCGGCACTGCCCAGGCGAAGAAGGAGGCCCTGGAGGCCGCCGGTGTCAAGGTCGGCAAGACCCCGACAGAGACCGCCAAGCTCGCCCGCGCCATCCTCAACGGCTGACACCCCCGCAGGGCCCCCGAGGCCCCCAGGGAGCGCCCGCACGTTCCGCCCGCGCCCCGTCCCCGCACCGCGACCGCCTCGCGTGCACGGGACGGGGCGCGGGCGTTTTCGCGGCGGGGGGGACGGTACGTGGTGCGGCGCGGCGGTACGGGAACGACCCGGCGCCGTCCGCGAGTCGCCGCTACGCCGCGCGCCGCGCGCTGCTCCGTACGCCGGGCGCCGCCCTCAGGCCGCGCGCTTCCCGTACGACCGGCGTCGCCTCTCACGTCATGACGTTTTCCCCCGCCCCCACTAGCACCACTGCCAGCCCGCGCCGTAGCCCGCGTCCCGCGCCGCCGGTCGCGGTCCTCGTCCGGCGAGTGGGGGCCAGCCGAGCAGCCATGTCGTGTGCGGCGGCAAGCGCACCGTGGTCAGGGCGGGTGATGGTCGCGCGTGCCGAGTGGCGGGGGAGGCCGCGCCCCGGCCCGCGTGCTACCCCGTACGACGGACAGGCCAGGGCCGCGCTCCCCCCCATGCCACCGGCGCCCACGGGCCGCGCGTCGCCCTTCACGCCACCACGTTCCACAGCCCCGCCCCCACCAGCACCACCGCCAGCCCGCGTCGTACGCCCCGTCCCGCCGCCCGGTGCGGTCCCCGTCCCGCGAGGTGGGCCCAGCCGAGGAGCCATGCCGTGTGGAGGAGTGCGTGCACCGTGGTCAGGGTCAGTACCTGTGGGAAAACCCGGCCGTGCGTGTGGAGGAAGCGGGGGAGGAGGACGAGGTAGAGCGAGAGCGCCTTCGGGTTCAGGACGTTGACGAGCAGCGCCTCGACGCCGATACGCCACCCGGCCCGCCCCTCGCCCGCGTCCCCCGCGCGGCCTGACGCCCGATCATTCCCCGTAGCGCTGTCCCCCGCCGTGCCGTCCGCAGCCGCGCCGCCCCCTGCCGCGCTGCCCCCCGCCGCGCTGTCCCCTGCCGCGCCATCCGCACCCGCGCAGCCCCCCGTAGCGCTGCCCCCCGCCGTGCCATCCGCAGCCGCGCCGCCCCCTGCCGCGCAGCCCCCCGCCGCGTCGTCCACAGCCGCGCCCACCCCGTCCGCGTCGTCCCCCGTTCTCTCCTCCCCCTCCCCTCCGCCCTCCGCCCGCCACAACCGCACCCCCAGGAGTACGAGGTACCCCGCCCCCGCGAGCCGCAGCGCCAGGAGCACGTGCGGGTGGTTGGCCAGGAGGGCGGCGAGGCCCGCTGTGACGAGGGCGGCGTGTGCGTAGAGGCCGCCCACCGTGCCGAGGACGACGGGTGCCGCGCGGGCCGGGTGGCGGGTCACGAGGGCCAGGCTCGCGCCGGGGGTGACGACGAAGGGCAGGACCGCGAGCGCGAAGCCGCCGAGCGCGGCGGGCGGCAGTGGTGCGTTCACGCCGCGACGCGGAAGTGGGTCGTCACGTGGCGCTCGCCCGGGGCGAGGACGTGGTAGGCGAGTCCGGGCGGCTGGGTGTCGTCCGCGTGACCTTCGCCCTCCCACGTCAGGCGCAGGGTGTACGTGACGGCCGGGGCCGAGCGGAGCGCGATGCCCGCGAAGCTCGTCGCGGCGGCGGTGTGCGCGTGGCCCGTGAGGAGGGCAAGGACGCGCGGGTGGCGGGCGAGGAGGTCCGCGAGGTCGTCGGGGCGCGTGAGGCGGAGGCCGTCCGGGAGCGGGTGGTGGAGGCGGGCCGGGGGGTGGTGGAAGGCGAGGACGGCGGGGACCTCGTCCGGCAGCGCGGTCAGGCTCGTGTCGATCCACGCCAGGGTCTCGGGGCTCAGCGCGCCCGCTCCCGCGCCGGGGATGCTGGAATCGCACATGAGGACGGCGAGCGCGGGGGCGCCGTCCCGTCGCAGGACGTGGAGCTCGTCGATCGGGCCGTCCCCCGGCGCCCCGTCCCGCAGGACCTTGCGGTAGGCGCGGCGCTCGTCGTGGTTGCCGGGGCAGGTCAGTACGGGGAAGGGCAGCCCGGCGAGGACCGCCGCCACCTCCTCGTACTCGCTCTCGGCGCCGTGGTCCGCGAGGTCGCCCGTGACGAGGAGCGCGTCCACGGCGTCCCCCGCCGCGCGGACCCGGTCCACGGCGGCGCGCGCCCGCGCCGCCGCCCGCTCCGTTCCGTCGAGGTGCAGGTCACTCAGGTGCGCGAGAAGCATGGGGTCCCCCTCCGGCCCGTGGACGGCGGCGCTGTGCGGCCTCTCGCTCCACGGGCTTCTAACGGTTAATCTTTCCTTTGGCGTTAGAGAACCTAGGGGGTCCCGGGATGAGTGGTCAAGAGCGCCCGCATGATGGGGAGATGACCGAGCAATCGGAGGAGCCCCGCTGGGCCGCGCTCTCCCTCGCGAGCACCATCCGCCACGACGGCGAGGGCGGGGTCGCCGACGACCTGGACGACCTCGACGGCTTCCGCGCCTGGCTCGACGCCGCCCGACCGCTCCTGCCGGGCGAGTGGAAGGCGACGGAAGCGCTGCGGAGCGAGGTGCGGGCGCTGCGGGGCGCGGTACGGGCCCTGTTCGCGCGGGGCGTCCGCCCCGGCCCCGTCAGCCCGGCCGACGCCGATCGCCTCCAGCCCGCCGACGAGGCGCTGGCCCTCCTCGACGCCACCGCCGCCCGGGTGCCCGTACGTCCGGTGCTCGACTGGCCGGAGGGCGCCGCGCCCGCCGTACGCCTGGAACCGGCCCCCGGCACGGACACGCTCCCCGCCGCCCTCGCCCGCGCCGCGCTCGACTTCCTCGCGGCCCCGGACTTCGCGCACCTCCGTGCCTGCACGGCACCCCGTTGCGTGCGGTACTTCGTGCGGCGGCACGGCAGGCAGGAGTTCTGCAAGCCCTCCTGCGGCAACAGGGCCCGCGCGGCCCGGCATTACCGCAGGCACCGGGGTGAGGGCGATGCCGCGGTGGGCGGGGGCTGAGGGGCGTCGTACCGCTCAGCCGCCCAAGGGGACGAGCCGCCCGGGGCCCGTGCCCGGACCCTCCGCGGGCGGGCGGTCCCGCGTGGTGGCCGGGTGCGGGGGCCCCGGCGCCGGGGTGAGGGTGCCGTCCACCTCGGTGGCCGGGGGCGGGGGCGGGGTGCTGTCCGTGGTGGCGACGGCGTAGAGCGTCGAGGCGGCGAGGAGGCCCGCGACGGTCAGCGCCGCGCCGGTACGGGCGCGGCCCGAGAGGCGGACGTCGGCGAGGGCCGTCTCCGGGGAGAGGGGTGCGGGACGCCCCGGGACCTCGCCCTCCGCGAGGAACGCGCGAAGGCGGACGGCCAACTGGTCTGGCAGGTCGGCGAGTTCGGGGAGGGCGGCGGTCAGGGACTCACGGGCGTGGAGCAGGCGGTGCGCCGCCGCCGGGGTGCTCGCCTCGACCTCGGCCGCCGTCTCGGGCAGGTCGAGCCCCACGCCCTCGTACAGCAGCACCACCCTGCGATGCGGGGGTGGCAGGCGCAGCAGTGCCCCCGCGAGCGCCGCCTGCCCCGCGTCGGCGGGCGCCGCCCTGCGTCCCCTGCCGCCGAAGCCGCGCCACGGCGAGAGCGCCGATTCGTGCACCACCGCCCGCACCCACCCCTCCGGGTCCGGATCGCGCGCCACCTCCGGCCACCGCTCCCACGCCTGCCGGAAACCGCTCAGCAGGGCGGCGAGCGCGACGCGCGGACGGCTCGTCAGGAGGTACGCCTGACGGAGGAGGCCGGGCGCGGCCCGCGCGTAGAGCGTGGCGAACGCGGTCTCCGGGGGGCCGGGGAGCGGGAGCGGCTCGGCGGCGGGCGGGGCGAGCGCGGTGAGCGGGGCGAGCGCGGCCTGCGCGGTGGTCGTGGCGTGCGCGGAGGCGGGGGTCGTGGGGGGCGCCGCCACGGGGCGGGGGATGTCGGCGGGAGGCGTTGCAGCGACGGGATGGGGGATCTCGGCGGGAGGTGCCGCCGTCACGGGAGGGGGGGCGTCGGCGGGAGGTGTCGCCGTCACGGGGCGGGGAACGTCGACGGCGCCTGCCCCCGCGCCCTCCCTCGTCAGCTCCGTCAGCAGCCCCGCGTACGCCTCCAGCCGCCTGCCGTGCGGGCGGGAGCGGCCCCGCTCCCAGGCGCGCAGCGTCTGCGCGCTCACGCCGAGCCGGGCCGCCGCCTGAGCGCGGGTCAGTCCCGCGCGCTCGCGCAGCAGGCGCCGGTCGGCGGCGGACGGCAGGGCGTGGGTCACGGGTTCCGACGCCGCGTCAGGACCGTCTTCGCGTCGGTGGGCGGGCGTGCCGGGGGTCATCGCTCACCCCCGTGGCGAGGGGTCGCTCGACGGCACGGCGCATCGCTCCGTACGTAAGATCGCATAATCGCATATTGGGCGACACCTCCGGTACGCGCTTCTTGCGCGGGTATCGACTGGGTCATTGGGAGCATGGCCCGGTGACCGAGATGACCGATCCGCCAGGGGCCGCCACGTCCACGCCCCAGGGCACCCCCGCCGCCCCGCCCGTCGCCGCCCGCCTCGGCAGACGACTGCCCGCCTTCATCGCCTCGCTCCTCGGCGGGGCCTTCGCCGCCGGGCTCGGACTCGGCGCGCTCGCGGTCCTGGTCGTGGTGCTGTGGGTCAGTTCGCCGTTCCCCGATAGCGGGCCCGGCGGTGCGCTGCGGCTCGCCGCCTCGCTGTGGTTCCTCGGGCACGGCACGACGCTCACCCGCTCCAGCCTCGTCACCGGCGACTCCGTCCCGCTCGGCGTCGTCCCCCTCCTGCTGCCTCTGCTGCCGCTGTGGCTCCTGCACCGCGCGGCGCGCGAGGCCGCCGAACCGGAGGAGCGCGGCGACCTCCTGCCGGTACGGGACAGGGGGTGGCTCGGCGGACGCGGGGCCGCTGTGGCGGGGGTGTGCGTCGGCTACCTCCTCGTCGCGGGCGCCGCGCTCCTCTACGCGCGCGGCGGCGACCCGGCGCCCGAGCCGCCGAGCGCGCTGCTCCACGTACCGCCGCTCGTCGGCCTCGCCGTCGCGTCGGGCGTGTGGGCGGCGCACGGGCGGCCCGACCCGCTGCCCGCGCTCTCGGTACGGCTCGGGGCCCGCCGGGAGGTCCTGACGACGGTTCTGCGGGCCGCGAGCGCCGCCGTGCTCGGCCTCGTCGCGGGCGGCGCGCTGCTCCTCGTGACGACCCTGAGCGGCGACTCCGACGCCGTGCGCGGCGCCTTCGACCGCGTCACCGACGACTGGTCGGGGCTCGCCGCCGTACTCCTCCTGGCCGTTGCCCTCGTCCCCAACGCGGTCCTGTGGGCGGCCTCCTACGCGCTCGGGCCCGGTCTCCTCGTGGGTACGGGGCACGACGTGGCGCTCTCCGGAGCGGCGCCGCTCGGCGGGCTGCCGCCCTTCCCGCTCCTCGCCGCCCTCCCGGCGAACGGCGACCCGGCGCCCTCGACGTGGGCGGTGCTCGCGCTGCCGCCGGTGGCCGCGTTCCTCGGGGGCCTCCTGGTGGGCCGCGCCGCCGCGCCCGTCCGGCCCGAGGAGGCGGACGAGTCGGCGGTGTGGTCACGGGGCACGACGGCCCTGACGGCGGCCTGCGCGGCCCTCCTCGCGGGCCTCGCCGTGGGAGCGCTCGCGACGGCCTCGGCGGGCCCTCTCGGCTCGGGCCCCCTGCGGGACTTCGGCCCGGTGGGCTGGCTCACGGGGGCGGCCGCGTTCGTCTGGACGGCCTTCCTGGGCGTCCCGACGGCGCTGGGACTGCGGGCGTGGCGACTACGGGGAACGGCACCGGAGCCGGAACCGATTCCCCTGCCGGGTCCCGGACTGCTGGGCCCGTCCTCACCCGCGCGGACACCGTCCGGCGAGGCGGTCCCGCCCGGTCGCTGGTGGCTGCCACGGCGCGACCGCGAGGTGGGGGCGGTGGCTGTGGAGGAGGGGACGGAGGCTCCGGGCCGGGAGCCGGTCGAGGGGACGGAGGCGGCCGAGGCCGTCGAGGTGGCTGAGTCGGCGGCGGCCGAGACGGGCGGGGACGTCGGGGTGGACGCGAGGGAGGCCGGGGTGGACCTCGCGAAGGACGTGGCCGAGGGCGGGGACCGCTCGAAGGAAGGGATCACCGAGGAGATCGAGGCCCTTCTGGCGGAGGTGGACCCGAAGGCGGCCCCGGAGCCCGGACCGGGGGCGGCTCGTGGCGAGGGTGACGAAGGGGAGCGGGGTGCGGGGGAGGGGGTGCGGTGAGGGGGCGTCGGAACCCCGGGCGGCGGGGGTGCGGTCGGGCGGTGGCTCGGCGGGTTGCTCCGAGTGGCGCGCCGGGAGCGTCTTCGAAAAGGACTGAGGGGTGGTCCGGGGTGGGGGTTATTCGGCGAGGAGGGGGCGGAGTTCCTTCGGGAGGTGGTTTTCGCAGGCGTCGCGGGAGGCGTGGGTGGCCGCGTCGTCCACGCACGTGAAGTAGTCGCTGTAGATGCCGTGGAAGAGGAAGACGGCGGCCACCGCCGCGATGCTCAGGGCCGAGGTCACGATGCCCGTGACCGCCGAGGGGACCTGTGGGCGCGTACGGGTGACGGGGCGGACGTAGGGCGTGGGGGGCGCCTGGGCCGGGTGCTTCGCCGCCTCCTCGCGTGCCCTCGTGGCCGCCTCCTCCGGGTCGTTGCCCTTCGCGACCGCGCGCAGCGCCGCCTCCGACTCCTGCGGGGTGCGGGCCCGGCCGCGCAGCGCCGAGATGCCCCAGTAGAGGCCGAGGGCGCCGAGGAGCAGCGCGAGATAGGTCCAGCCGAGGAAGAGGCCCAGGACGAGGCCCCAGGTCCCGGCCATCAGCGCGTAACGGGCGTGCCGCTGCACCGGGTCGGTGGGGTCCCAGCGGGGGATACGGGGGAACGGACCGCCCGGACCGCCGTTGCCGTTCCCGTTGCCCGGACCCTGGCCGGGCCCCTGCTGCGGGCCACCCTGACCGGGCCCCTGCCACGGCCCCTGCGGCCCCTGTCCCTGGCCCTGTCCCTGCCCCTGCGGTCCCTGCCCCTGCGACCCCTGGTCCTGTCCCTGCGGCGGGGTGCCGGGGCGGTTGCCCCAGCCGCCGCCGCGCCACGGCTCGGGCTGCTGGCCGCTCCAGCGTGTGCCGCCGCCCTCGGGAGCGCGCGGGCGCCAAGGCTGGTCCGGGCGGTCGGCGGGCGGAGCGGCGAAGGGGTTGTCCGGCTCGCCCTGGGCCTCGGGCCCGCCCGGGGTGCCGGGCTCCTCGCGCTCACCGGAGCCGGGCGTCGAGCCCGTACCCCCGGAGCCCGGGTCGGCCCCCGCCCCGGAGGACCCCGTCCCTGAGGACCCCGTACCGGAAGAGCCGGCCCCGGAGGGCCCCGCACCGCCGGACGTCGTACCGGAGGAAGAGCCCGTACCACCGGCCCCCGCCCCGGAGGCCCCGGTACCGCCGGAGGCCCCCGTCCCACCGGACCCCGCGCCGGAGGAATCGCCCCCCTCCCGCAGCGCGAACACCGGGCGCCTCGCAGCCTCGCGGTCCTCGGCGGCGGGGCGGAAGGCTGTGGGGAGAACGCCGAGCGGGGCTCCGGCGGCGGCGCCCGCGGGGGCGGCGGTGCGGAGGCTGGGGCGGGCGGATCGGTCCGGCATCAGGAGGCGTCTTCCCCTTGCTGTGCGGCCGTCACGGGCGGGTGCGGGCGGCCTGGACTGACGAAAGGCGGCGGTGGGCGGGCGGCGGGCGCCCGCGCGGACACCCTTGACGCTACCTGCCGCTCGCCACCCCTTCGGGGCTGGCCCTGCCCCCGGGAGCCCTCGGGGCCGTCCGAGTGCCCGAACGGGGGCCGGTATCGTTGCTGACGGTCGGCGGCTTCGTAGAGTTCCCCGTATCGCGTGACGCGCCACCTTCGTGCGAAGCCACAAAGGGGCGGACGCGTACGGCCCGCCGGGGGGTGAGTCGCGTCACACCGTGGTGACGTCCCGGTCCCCGCCGCCTGCCGCCCGCCCCGCGAAACACCGCGGTCCCGCGCCCCGGCGCCGTACCGTCCCCTTCCAGAAAGGGCCCCCTCGTGGCCTCCGCACCACCTCCCGACCACGCACCCGGCGTCAAGCGCCTCGTCGTCCTCGTCTCCGGCACCGGCAGCAACCTCCAGGCCCTCCTCGACACCATCGAGGAGCAGGGCCCGGAGCGCTACGGGGCACGCGTCGTCGCCGTCGGTGCCGACCGCGAGGGCATCACGGGCCTGGAACGGGCCCGTGCCGCCGGAATCCCCACCTTCGTGTGCCGGGTCAAGGACCACCCGGACCGCGCCGCCTGGGACCTCGCGCTCGCCGGGGCCACCGCCGCGCACGCCCCGGACCTCGTGGTCTCGGCCGGTTTCATGAAGATCGTCGGCAAGGAGTTCCTGGACCGTTTCGGCGGGCGCTTCGTCAACACCCACCCCGCACTGCTGCCCAGCTTCCCCGGCGCCCACGGCGTCAGGGACGCCCTCGCCTACGGGGCGAAGGTCACGGGCTGCACCGTCCACTTCGTCGACGACGGCGTCGACACCGGACCGATCATCGCCCAGGGCGTGGTCGAGATCCGCGAGGACGATTCGCCGGAGGGCGAGGCCGCCCTCCACGCACGTATCAAGGACGTCGAGCGCGCACTGCTCGTCGAGGTCGTGGGGCGCCTGGCCCGCCACGGCTACCGCATCGAGGGACGAAAGGTACTGGTTCCGTGACGACCGAGTCCACGACCACCCCCACCGACACCGACGAGGCGGGCCGCAGGCCGCTGCGCCGCGCGCTCGTCAGCGTCTACGACAAGACCGGGCTCGAAGACCTCGCGCGCGGACTCCACGAGGCGGGCGTCCAGCTCGTCTCCACCGGCTCCACGGCGGGGAGGATCGCCGCCGCCGGGGTCCCCGTCACCAAGGTCGAGGAGCTGACCGGCTTCCCCGAGTGCCTCGACGGCCGCGTCAAGACCCTCCACCCCAAGGTCCACGCGGGCATCCTCGCCGACCTGCGCCTGGAGACCCACCGCTCCCAGCTCGCCGAACTGGGCGTCGAGCCCTTCGACCTCGTCGTCGTCAACCTCTACCCCTTCCGCGAGACGGTCGCCTCGGGCGCCACCGCGGACGAGTGCGTCGAGCAGATCGACATCGGCGGGCCCTCGATGGTCCGCGCCGCCGCCAAGAACCATCCCTCCGTCGCCGTCGTCACGAGCCCCGAGCGGTACGGGGACGTCCTCGCCGCCGCGCGCGAGGGCGGCTTCGACCTGCGCACCCGCAAGCGGCTGGCCGCCGAGGCGTTCCAGCACACCGCCGCCTACGACGTCGCCGTCGCCTCGTGGTTCGCCGACGACTACGCGGCGGCCGACGACAGCGGCTTCCCCGACTTCACCGGCGCCACCTACACCCGCTCCCACGTGCTGCGCTACGGCGAGAACCCGCACCAGGGCGCCGCGCTCTACGTGGACGGCACGGGCGGGCTCGCGCAGGCCGAGCAGCTGCACGGCAAGGAGATGTCGTACAACAACTACACGGACACGGACGCCGCGCGCCGTGCCGCGTACGACCACGCCGAGCCCTGCGTCGCGATCATCAAGCACGCGAACCCCTGCGGCATCGCGATCGCCGGGGACGTCGCCGAGGCGCACCGCAAGGCGCACGCGTGCGACCCGCTCTCGGCCTTCGGCGGCGTCATCGCCGTCAACCGGCCCGTCTCGAAGGAGATGGCCGCGCAGGTCGCCGAGATCTTCACCGAGGTCATCGTCGCCCCGGCGTACGAGGACGGCGCGGTCGAACTCCTCGCCAAGAAGAAGAACCTCCGCATCCTCGTCGCCCCCGGCGCCCCGGCGTCCCGCACCGAGACGAAGCAGATCGACGGCGGCGCGCTCGTCCAGGTCACCGACCGGCTCCAGGCCGAGGGCGACGACCCGGCTAACTGGACGCTCGCGACGGGCGAGGCGCTCGACGCGGCGGGGCTGCGCGAGCTGGAGTTCGCGTGGAAGGCGAGCCGGGCCGTCAAGTCCAACGCGATCCTGCTCGCCAAGGACGGCGCCTCGGTCGGCGTCGGCATGGGCCAGGTCAACCGCGTCGACTCGGCGAAGCTCGCCGTCGAACGCGCGGGCGCGGAGCGCGCGGCGGGCTCGTACGCGGCCTCCGACGCCTTCTTCCCCTTCCCCGACGGTCTGGAGGTCCTGACGGCCGCCGGAGTCCGCGCGGTCGTGCAGCCAGGCGGTTCGGTACGGGACGAACTCGTCGTCGAGGCGGCGAAGAAGGCCGGCGTGACGATGTACTTCACGGGGACGCGGCACTTCTTCCACTGAGTCCGGCCCGGCGAGTGCCCCCGTCCGCGCGCGCGAGCGTGGCGAACGGGGGCATTCGCCTTGCCGGGGGCTCAGTGGGGGCGGCCGTCGAACCACTCACCGGCTTCGCCGGCCGCGAGGAGGACGAAGGCGGCGGGCGCGGGGGTGCCGCGTTCGCGTGGCGCGTGGACGCCGGTACCGCCGGGGGCTCCGTGGCGGGCTCGTGAGGACTCGAAGCGCGTCTCCTCGCTGCCGTCGGGGACGTCATGCTTCGCGCGAGTGGCCCTCCTTGTCCCCCTACGGGCGACATCTACGTCAAAGGCGGAATCGCCCCGTTACCCGTCGGGGGGATTCCGCCTCTGGTGCGGGTACCGCGGTCCGTTCAGCCGCGTGGCCTGTTGAACCAGGCGGCGCCGTCGGACTTGCCGACGAAGACGGCCACCAGGACACCCATGACCAGGTGCGGGATGCCGACGATCACGAACGGGAAGAGGCCCAGCACCGCTGTCACGATGCCGAAGACGAGCGTGGTGACGCGGACTCCGTTGCCACCGCTCCGCACCTGGAGGGCCAGGACGGCGGCGCCGATCGCCCAGGCGAGGGAGAAGACGGCGATGCCCCAGGCGATGCCGGCGTTCTGCGAGTCGCTGAGCGAGGACTCGAATTCGCTGAAGTCGTCGCCGTTCGAGGCGACGGCGCCGAGGCTGTATATGACGGTGCCTATGAGGCACAGCCCGACGATGACCCAGAGGAGCACGCGCGCGGTCTTCACACCGCCCGGCATCTCCGCCGGGTAGCCCGGCTCGCCGTAACCGTAGCCGTATCCGTAGGGCGCGTTGGGGTCGACGGGCGGGGCCTGCGGGTAGCCGTAGCCGGGCTGCTGCGGGTAACCGGGCGGGTTGCCCTGCTGCTTGCCGGGCTGCTGGCCGCCGGGCGGGCCGTAGGGGTTGTTCGGGTCGCCGTAACTCATCGGGTTCCTCCGTGGGGACCGTTCGGGGACGGTGCGCACCGTGGACGGAGGAACGAGCGCGTCGTGGTCCCCCGGCACAGCCCGCGCGTAGGGTGACCATCCTTCGTGCGGGGGACATGCGGTGTCCAGGTGTTGACGAAGGGTGTTGCTCAAGTGAGACGCGCCCCGGCCCCCCGCGGCCCCTCACTCCCTCGGTCTGCGGAACCACTCCGCGCACTCGTTGAGCGCGAGGAAGACGATGATGATGACCGCCGAGGCGAGCGCGAACATCCACAGGATGTAGGCGACGAGGCTCAGCGGGATCGCCACGGAGGCCCAGACGATCGCCGCGACGCGGGTGCGGGGACCGCCCTTGGGGAAACCGGCCGCCAGGAGGATGCCCCAGGCCGCGAAGAGGATCAGCCCGATCCCGGCGAGCACCGAGACCCACGTGACGGTCGAGATCGCGTTCCGCCCGTCCTGCGGCGAGATCGTGTCGTCGTGATGCACGATCGCGCGGACGATCGTGGGGCCGAGCACGAGCACCAGGAGACCGATCGCGGCGTAGATCCCGGCGTGCACGAAGAGCAGCACACGGGCCGCCTTGGTCCGCCCCGGCACCGCACCGGGCGGGCGCCCGGGTTCCCAGCCGTAGGGGGCGTATCCGTAGGGCGGGGGCGGGGGAGCGGCGTACGGGGGAGCCTGGCCGTACGGCGGAGTGTGACCGTACGCGGGAGGCGGCGGGGCGTACGGGGGCGGGGCGTACGGCGGCGGGGCGTGGGGCGGTGCCGGGGGCGGCGGGCCCCACGGGGCACCCTCGGCGGGCCCCTGCCCGGGTACGTGTCCGGACGACCCCTGCCCGGGTACGCGCGCCGCTCCCTGCCCGGGTCCCCCCTCGGGCTCCGGCCCCGCCCCCGGGCGGGGCTCCTTCCGCGTCCCCGGGCCCTGTGCCCGTCTCGCTTCCCCGTCCTCTCCGTGCGGGGGTGCCGGGGTCGTGTCGTCGCTCGTGGTCACGGCGGTCTCCGTCCTGTGCGCGCTGCCCGCCCGCCCGGCGCGGTCGCGCGGCTCGACGGGGGGCGGGGGAGGCGAAGGCGGCATCGCGCGGCGCCCGTCCGTCCCTCCCCCGTACGGCGGACGGCGCCGTGGCGCCCCATGCTGGCCACGGAAGCCCCCGCTGTCCAGCCGGTTCGGGCCCCGCCCCCGGACCCGAGCGCGTCCGGCACGAGGGCCCCCGGGCGGCACACCGGGAGCACGCGCCCGGGGCACCTCCCGGCCGAAGGCTGGAGGAGCCGCACGGCCGCCCTTCCGGCGACGACGGGAATTGTCAGACAGGCCCTAGCGGCACCCGGATTCGTTCCGCGCCCCCCGCATCGGCGAAGATGTGCGGTATGAGCGCGCAGATTCTCGACGGCAAGGCCACCGCGGCACAGATCAAGTCCGAGCTGAAGGAGCGGGTCGCGGTTCTGCGCGAGCGCGGCATCGTGCCCGGTCTCGGCACGCTCCTCGTCGGCGAGGACCCGGGGAGCCAGAAGTACGTGGCGGGCAAGCACCGCGACTGCGCGCAGGTCGGCATCGCGTCGATCCAGCGCGAACTGCCCGCGAGCGCCACGCAGGAGGAGATCGAGGACGTCGTCCGCGAACTCAACGCCGACCCCGCGTGCACCGGCTACATCGTGCAACTCCCGCTCCCCAAGGGCATCGACGAGAACCGCGTCCTCGAACTCATGGACCCGGACAAGGACGCGGACGGCCTCCACCCGATGAACCTCGGCCGCCTCGTCCTCAACGAGCCGGCCCCGCTGCCCTGCACCCCGTACGGCATCGTGCGCCTCCTGCGGCAGCACGGCGTGGAGCTGAACGGCGCCGAGGTCGTCGTCGTGGGCCGCGGCGTCACGATCGGCCGCCCGATGCCGCTGCTCCTGACGCGCCGCTCGGAGAACGCGACCGTCACCCAGTGCCACACCGGCACCCGCGACCTCTCGGCCCACCTGCGCCGCGCCGACATCGTCGTGGCCGCCGCCGGGGTCCCGCACCTCATCAAGCCCGAGGACGTCAAGCCGGGCGCCGCCGTGCTCGACGTCGGCGTCTCGCGCGACGAGAACGGCAAGATCGTCGGCGATGTGCACCCCGGCGTCGCCGAGGTCGCCGGCTGGCTCTCGCCCAACCCGGGCGGCGTCGGCCCGATGACCCGCGCCCAGCTCCTCGTCAACGTCGTCGAGGCGGCCGAACGCGCCGTCGTCTGAGCGGAGTTCTCCCGCGCGCCGCGCCCGGCCCACCACGGGGCGCGTCGCGCGGGGGGCCCGCTCCGTACCGGGTACGAGACGGAGCGGGCCCCGGCATACCGCCCGGCCGTCCCGTACCGCCCCTGACCGCCCCTGAGCGCCGCCCCGCCTCATCCTGATCGCCGCCCGCCGACGAAAGGCACCACCCGTGGCCGGAGAGCCGAACGAGAGCCGCACCCCCGCGTCCGCCACGGACCACCCGGACCGCACGGATCGCGCGGAGTCCGCGCGGCCCGACGCCGAGCGGCGGCCGAGGCGCGAGGCGCACGGGGCGACCGCCGTGACCGCGCCCGAGGCGCCGGAGGCGGCGGGCGAGGCGCCGGGCGACGAGGAGACCCCCGTGGTGACCGAGGTGGTCAGCGCGCCGGGGCCCGACGGGCAGCCGATGCGGGCGACGCGCGAGGTCAGCGGGATCACGCGGGACACCGCGCGCCCCGAGGGCGGCGGGCGGGCCGCCCCGGCCGACGCCCCCGCGCCCGCGCGGCAGTGGCCGATCATCAGCGTCCTCGCGACCACGGGCGTCGGGCTCCTCGTCACCGGGCTCGGCGCCTTCCGCGTCGGCACGCTGCTCGTGGGACTCGCGCTGCTGCTCGGCGCGGTGCTGCGCTGGACCGTGGGCGCGGTGGGGATGCTCGCGGTGCGCTCGCGCTTCACGGACACGCTCACGTACGGGGTCCTCGGCCTCGTCGTCTTCTTCCTCGCGCTCATGGTCCAGCCCGACCCCTGGCTCGTGATCCCCTTCCTGGACGAGATCCTCCACTTCACCGTCGACTGACGAGCCCTCGCGCGCCCCCGCCGTGGGGCGCCCGCCCCGCCGTGCACCGCGTGGCCCCTGTGATCACTTGTGCGCGGATGAAGCCCGGATATTGCGTTCCCTCGCGTCTTCTGTGCATTTGGGTCTCTTCCTTCTTCGCGTCCTGTTCCTGCCTGATGGAGTGGACGTGTCGATGCCCGGCGTGCGACGGTGCGTCCTCCGGTTCCGAATGCTCCCGTGCGCCCCCCTTCGGTGGAACTGTCCCCCTGGGCGGGGGCGTTCTGATGGGTAGGCCAGGACGGGGCCCGCGAGGGCCGGTCCGGGCGGGGCCGGCCTGCGGGCAGAGCAGGGCACAGGGGGAAAGAGGGGGAGACGATGCCGCGTTGGAAGGCGCTGCCCGAAGGGCTCGATCCGCAGATCCGCGAGTTCACCGGCCAGTTGCGCCGGCTCGTGGACCGCGCCGGGCTCAGCGTCGCGGCGCTCGCGGACCGTACGGGCTACAGCAAGACGTCCTGGGAGCGATATCTCGGCGGCAGGCTGCTCGCACCGAAGGGCGCGGTCCTCGCGCTCGCCGAGGTGACGGGCGCCCATCCGCATCATCTGACGACGATGTGGGAGCTGGCCGAACGGGCCTGGAGCCGCGCCGAGTCGCGCCACGACCTGACGATGGAGGCGGTGCGCGTCTCGCAGGCGCGCGCGGCGCTCGACGAGCGGCCCGCCCCGGCGCGCGCCGCGACGGCCACGTACGCGGAGCCGGTCCGCGAGGAGCCCGTGCGGGAAACGCCGGTACGAGGCGGGACCGTGCCGCCCGGCGCCCGGCCGCCGGGGCGGTCACCGGGAAGTCCGCCTTCGCGCGGGCGGCGGCGCGCGACGCTGCTCCTCGCCGGGGTGACGGGCGCGCTCCTGGTGCTCGGCGCTGTCGTCTTCGTACCGCGCCTGCTCGACGACAACGACACGAACCGGCGGGCGACGCCCAGGAGTTCGGCCTCGGTACGGGCCGCCGAGCTGCCCGAGGGGGTGCGCTGCGCGGGGGCGGACTGCGCGGGCAAGGACCCGGAGGCGATGGGGTGCGGCGGCGAGCTGGCCCGCACGACGGACCGCGCCGCCGTCGGCACCCGGCTCGTCGAGGTGCGGTACAGCGAGGTGTGCGGCGCCGCCTGGGCGCGGATCACGCGGGCGGGCCCGGGGGACACGCTGACCGCACGGGCGGGCGGGCGCACCCAGCGGGTCACGGTCGAGGACACGGGGGACGCCTACACGCGGATGCTCCCCGTCCCCGGGCCGGGCAGGACCCGGGCCTGCGCCGAGGTCGGCGCGGGGGCGAAGGGGTGCGCGGGGGCCAAGGACGCCGCCACGGCGAGGAGTTCGGGGGAGAACGCGGCGGGGACGGACACGGCGGCCGATACGGGGACGGACGCGGCGGCCGGGGCGTCGGCGGGCGCGGGCTGACACCCGTACCCCGGAAATTCTCCCCGCCGACCGCGCATACCCCGCGTCACCCGGGGAACACGCGCTCATACCCCCCACGGGAGAGTCCCTCCCTGCGAAGGCCGCCGCAGCACCTTACCGCTCGGCGGCCTTCGCCGTGAGCGGGCCCGCGCCCCTGTGGGCCCCGCCACACCCGCCCTGCGGTCGCGCCCCCCACCGGCGCGATAGCCTGAGCGGCGGATCTCTCTTGACGCCAAGAGATCGATCATCCGGCGTCGGGGCCCAGATCCACCCCTTGGGGCAGGGAACCCCACCGCCAGTCGTCTGATGGAGATCGTCATGACCCGCACTCCCGTGAATGTCACCGTCACCGGCGCGGCCGGCCAGATCGGCTACGCGCTGCTCTTCCGCATCGCCTCCGGCCAGCTCCTGGGCCCGGACGTCCCGGTGAACCTGCGACTTCTGGAGATCACCCCGGCGCTCAAGGCCGCCGAGGGCACCGCGATGGAGCTCGACGACAGCGCGTTCCCGCTGCTCAAGGGCATCGAGATCAGCGACGACCCGAACGTCGCCTTCGACGGCGCCAACGTCGCCCTCCTCGTCGGCGCCCGCCCCCGCACCAAGGGCATGGAGCGCGGTGACCTCCTGGAGGCCAACGGCGGCATCTTCAAGCCCCAGGGCAAGGCGATCAACGACCACGCCGCCGACGACATCAAGGTCCTCGTCGTGGGCAACCCGGCGAACACCAACGCCCTCATCGCCCAGGCCGCCGCCCCGGACGTACCGGCCGAGCGCTTCACCGCGATGACCCGCCTCGACCACAACCGCGCGCTCACGCAGCTCGCGAAGAAGGCCGGTGTCACGGTCGACGCCATCAAGCGCCTGACCATCTGGGGCAACCACTCCGCGACGCAGTACCCCGACATCTTCCACGCGGAGATCAACGGCAAGAACGCCGCCGAGGTCGTGGCCGACGAGAAGTGGCTCGCCGAGGACTTCATCCCGACCGTCGCCAAGCGCGGCGCGGCGATCATCGAGGCGCGCGGCGCCTCCTCCGCCGCCTCGGCCGCCAACGCCGCCATCGACCACGTGCACACGTGGGTCAACGGCACCGCCGAGGGCGACTGGGCCTCCATGGGCATCCCCTCGGACGGCTCCTACGGCGTCCCCGAGGGTCTCATCTCCTCCTTCCCGGTCACGGTGAAGGACGGCGTGTACTCCATCGTCCAGGGCCTGGAGATCAACGACTTCTCCCGCAGCCGCATCGACGCCTCGGTCAAGGAGCTGGGCGAGGAGCGCGACGCGGTCCGCTCGCTCGGCCTCATCTGAGACCTTCCGGTCCCGCACGGGACGCACGGGCGCCGCGCGCGGCCGTTCCCGTGAACGGGCCCGAACCCCCCTGTCCCGCAGGGGGGTTCGGGCCCGTTTTTTTCCCGCGCCGAGCAGGGGACGTGTGCCGTACAGTGTTGCCTCCGTCGCGCACGGTGTCCCGGCGCACCCCTGTGCCCGCGTGCGCCGCGTCCGTCCCGGAAGGCCCGAGGTGACCGAGCAGCCACCCCCGCGAGAGGGCCAGCGGCCCGAGCCGATCCCCCCGCAGGCGAAGGACTCGCCGCGCGGAAGCGACTCCCCGCCGCCCCCGGACGCCCCGCCGCCCGCGCCCGCGTCCCCTCCGTCCTCCGGCGTCCGCGGTCCCGTCCAGCCCGCCGTCAGCGAGGCGACCCGCCTCCTGTGCGTCGGCGTGCACCACGACCGGGCCTTCCGCGAGGCGGTGATCGACGAGCTGTACGTGCACGAGGAGCGGTTCCCCGCGCCCTCGACCGGCATCGACGCGGGCCGGGTCCTCTCGCACGCCGTCCGTGCCCGCAACCAGGACGTGGCCTGGGCGGCCGGAATCCTCGGCCTGTGGCTCCTCGGGCTCGTCGTCACCGGCGGACTCCTCATCGTCGCCCTCTTCGGCAGCGTGGGTCTCGTCGTCGCCCGGTGGATCAGGGGGACGGGCCCGCTCGACTCCGGCGTCGCCCTCGCCCGCCGGGTCGTGGCCTTCTGGGTGCGCTGGATGTCGCGCCTCTACCTCGTCTATCTCCTCGTCATCGTCCTGCTGTTCACCGCCTTCCTCGGCGGGACGGCGTTCTCCGGCGGCACCCTCTTCTCCGGGACCCTCACCGTCGCGCGCCTCTCCGCCGTCCTCACCCTCTTCGTGCTCGGCGGCATCGTCGCCTGCGTCGCGCTGCGGCGCGGGCAGTTCGACCGCGTGGTGAGCGAGGAGCTCTCACCGGCCCGCTTCCCCCACGTCTCCGGCGATCCCGCCGAGACCGGCGCGGGCGAGCGCCTCGTACGCCTGCGGGCCAGGCTCCGCGCCGAACAGCACCAGCCGCTCGTGATGTACGAGGAGGACTGGCCCTTCCGCGGCTTCGGCACCCCGTTCCGCACCTGGTCGCTCGCCATCGAGCTGCGCCCGCGGGGCGAGGCCGCGCCCGTGCCGCTCGACAACGGCGAGATCCTGCGCCGCATCGTCCCGCTCGTCGAGGCGCTGCGCGTCCCCTCGCCGCGCCGGGACCCGGCGGTCGCCGGGAGCGTCATCGACCGGCTGCGCGAACTGCGCCTGGACGAGTGCGTGTTCCTGCCCGCCGACGGCATCGAGTTCCGCGACGCGGCACCGTACACGCCGGAGGCGTACGAGGCGCACCGGGCGGCGGCGCTCGAAGAGGGCGGCGAGGCGCGCCGGCACTTCCTGCGCATCCGCGTCGGCGGCTGGGACGAGGAACTCGTCGTGACCGTCTTCGTCCGCGTGCACACGCAGGGCGGGATGCTCATGGCCGAGTTCGCGCCCCACGTCCTCCAGCCCGTGCGGCGCGCCTACCGGCTCGCGGAGCGGGACGCGCGCCGCCACCGGGCGCTGAACGGGGTGGGGCACGTGGCCTGGGCGGTCGTGCACACCCCGGCCTCCTTCGGGCACGCCGTGCGCACGCTCGGCGGCTGGCTCCGCGCCGAACTCCTTCGTCTTCTCGGCGGTTACGGGGGTGCCCCCGCCGAGGGCCCCTCGGTCGCGGTGCGGGAACTCGGCACCGACGAGGACCTCTCGCTCTTCCAGGAGATGGACCTCGCCCGCTACCTCAAGACGATCCAGGACCGCGTGGCGGGCGGGGTGCGCACGGCCCTGCGCGAAGCGGGCTGGGCCACCGACGAGTTCGACCAGAAGATCGTCCACGTCGCGAACGGCGGCGTCTACATCGACTCCGCCAAGGACAGCGCGATCGGCATCGGTAACGACAACACGATCAGCCACACCACGAGCGGCCAGGGGGGCAGGAAGAAATGACAGAGGCAGCGGACCGGGGCCGGGGCGAGCCCGCCGTCCACATCGGTTCCGTCGAGGGCAGCGCCTTCGCGATCGGTGACGGGAACAAGGTCTCGTACGTACGGGGCGGGACCGCGCCCGCCGACCAGGCGCAGGCCGCGCTCCTCGCTGCCGTCACGGCCCTGCGCGCCGACCTCGCGCGCTTCACCGCGACCCCGGACAACGCGGCTCTCGACACCGAACTCGCCGCCGTCGAGGGCGAGATCACCACGGAGGGCGCCGCCTCGCGCGGCCGGCTCGCGCGGCTGCGCGACGCCGTCGACGTCGCCGGGCCGCTCGTCGCCGCGCTCGCCTCGGGCACCGCCGTCGCCGAGTCGCTCGTCGCGCTCCTGGGGGGCTGAGCCATGCCGCGCTGGAACGCGTCCGCGCAGCGCTGGGAGCACGGCGAGTCCCCGCTCGGGCCCACGCCGGTCCAGGCGGTGGCCCCGTACGTGGTCGCGCCGAGCCGGGGGGCCGGGCCGACGCCGTACGACACCGTGCTCCCGTCCGTCACCTGGGACCCCGCGCCGCCGCCGTCACCGGCGGGGGGCACGCCCCGGTGGCGCGACCGGCGCGCGCTCACGCTGGCGGCGGCCGTCGTGGTCGCGGCCGGGGCGGTGGCGCTCACCTGGTCCCTGCTCGGCACGGGGGACGACGCGGCGGAGGCGCGCAAGCCCGCCGGGGTCGCCGTCTCGCCCTCGGACGTCACGGACGATCCCGTCCCGGGCGAGGAGGGCGACCCGTACCGTTCGTACCCGTACGAAGAGGCACCCTCGGAGGGGTCCGCGGACCCCTCCGACGACGCCTCCGGGGACCCGTCCGCGCTCCCCGAGGGTTTCGTCGCCGCCGAGGACCCCGCCGGGTACGCGCTCGCCGTCCCCGAGGACTGGGAGCGCAGCGAGAAGAGCGGCAGCGTCTACTACACCTCGCCCGACGAGCTGAGCCTGCTCCAGGTCTTCGAGATCACCGGCGAGGACGTCACCCCCGAGGACGCCCTCGCCGCCTCCTCGGACGACCTGCGCGCCCGCACGGAGCGGTACGAGCAGATCACGCTCGGCCCGACGCGGCCGGGCCGCGAGAACCCGGCGGGCGACGAGGCCGAACTCGTCTACTCGTACTACAACAAGAAGACGGACGGCACCCGCCTCGGCATCGAGCGCGCCTTCACCGCGAGCGATGGGAAGCGCTACGCGGTCCTCGCGGCGGCCCCCGACGAGACCGAGAAGACGCAGCGCGAGGTCCTGGAGACGGCCTTGGCCCACTTCGAGCCGCCGAGCGCCTGACGCCGTCCGCACACCCTGGGGAGAAGCATGACCAGCAGGTTCACCGAATTGACCGTCGACTGCCACGACCCGGAGAGGCTCGCGGAGTTCTGGTGCGCGGTCCTGGACTTCGAGGTGATCGACCGGCGCGAGGGGATGGTCGAGATCGGCTCCTGGGTGCCGACCGCCGAGGCGATCCGGGCCCGCCAGATGCCGCCCACGCTGGTGTTCCTCCGCGTGCCCGAGGGCAAGGCGGTCAAGAACCGGCTCCACCTGGACGTCAGCCCGGTCGACCGCGCCACCGAGGACGAGGTGGTCCGCCTGATCGCCCTCGGCGCCACCCGGGCGGACGTGGGCCAGGGCCCGGACCGGAGCTGGGTCGTCATGGCCGACCCCGAGGGCAACGAGTTCGACGTCGTCCGCACCCTGGCCCCGCAGGGCTAGGGGCTGTCTGACAATTCCCGTCGTCGCCCGGAGGGCGGCCGTGCGGTGGGAGGGCGTGTATGGCGTCGCGCGGCAGACGGGAATTGTCAGACAGGCCCTGGGCCCCCGGCACCCAGCCGCGCGCCGCCGCGACGTACGCGTAGACCGCCTCCCGCGAGCGGGCGCGGGGGCCCTCCAGCTCCTCGCGGGTACGGCTCAGGTCCATGCGGTCCGACTCCTTCAGCGCCCGCCGTCCCGTCGCGGCCAACTCGGCGGAATCAGTGAGGAGTTCGGCGCGGAACATCGCTTCCAGGGCGACCGCGCGCAAGCGGGCCGCCTCGCGGCGGAGCTGCTCCGCGCCGGGCTCCTCACGACGCCGTGCGTACCAGTGGTCGAGCTGCCCCCTGCGGTAGTCCGCGAGCGCGCCCGCGAAGGAGCTGAACGCCGCGACCCGCTCCTGGCGCAGCCGCTCCTCGCGCGCCACCGATTCGGCGCGCAGGGCGTTCCGGCGCTGGAAGACGTGGGTCAGGGCGGCCCCCAGCGCCGTGCCGAAGACCGCCACCAGACTCGCCGCGAGAGCGTCCACCCGCCTCAGCGAACCACCCGCGTCCGTCCCCGGGGCAGCTCCGGGGCCCAAGCGGTCCCGCGCGTGGGCCCCTTCCGCGTTCCGCGCGCGGGCCCGGCCCTCCCCCGTGCCGCCGGGCCCGCGCGGACCGCTCCCGGGGGCACGCGTCCGGCCCCCGGTGGTGGCTCCCGGGGCGCGCGCCCCGCCCCCGTCGTCAGCCCGCGTGGTCGCCCGGCGTGTAGTGGCCCGGCACGTTGCGGCACGTCACGCTCAGCCGGTTCCACGCGTTGATGACCGTGATCGCGCCGACGAGCTGGGCGAGTTCGCGCTCGTCGAAGACCGCCGCCGCCTTCTCCCAGACCTCGTCGGGGACGAAGCCGTCGGTGAGGACCGTGACCGCCTCGGTCAGTTCGATCGCGGCGATCTCGCGCGCCGTGTAGTAGTGCTTCGACTCCTCCCACGCGCTCAGCTGGATGATCCGCTCGATCGACTCGCCCGCGGCGAGCGCGTCCTTCGTGTGCATGTCGAGGCAGTACGCGCAGTGGTTGAGCTGCGAGGCGCGGATGCGGACCAGCTCGGCGAGCGAGGGCTCGACGCCGTCGTGCGAGGCGGTCTCCAGGCGGATCATCGCGCGGTAGAACTCGGGCACGAGCTTCGCGAAGTTCAGGCGGGGGGTGTGCTCGGGGAGGCGGGTGGTGGCGGGGGTGTTCTCGTTCGTCGTCATGCGTCCACCGTAGGAGCACGGCGGCCCAGGAGTATGGTCCATTCCCGTGGCGAACGAGTGGGCCAATCAGGGCCTCGATCTGCATCTGGACACCGGCCCCGGCGCTCCGCGCGGCACCGTGCGGGCCCGGCTCATGGACGCGCTGCGCGAGGCGGTGGGGAGCGGGCGGCTCGCGCCCGGCACCCGGCTGCCCTCCTCGCGTCAGCTCGCCGCCGACCTCGGGCTCGCGCGCAACACCGTCGCCGACGCCTACGCCGAGCTGACCGCCGAGGGCTGGCTCACCGCCCGGCAGGGCTCCGGGACCCGCGTCGCCGCCCGTACCGCGCCCGTCCCCCGGAAGGCGCGCCGCCCGGAGCGCGCCGCCGGGCTCCCCCTGCACGACCTGCGCTCGGGCAGCCCCGACCTCACGGCCTTCCCGCGCGCCGCGTGGCTCAAGGCCGCCCGCCAGGCCGTCGAGCAGGCCCCGGCGAGCGCGTTCGGCTGGCCGGGCACGGGCCGCGAGGAGCTGCGCACGGCGCTCGCCGAGTACCTCGCGCGGGTCCGGGGCGTGCGCGCGGACCCCGGGCGGATTCTTGTCACGGCCGGGTTCACCGAGGGCCTGCGGCAGCTTCTCCCGCGCCTGCGCGAGCGCGGGGTGCGGACCGTCGCCGTCGAGTCGTACGGGCTGTGGGTGCACTGGGGGATTCTGCGCGCGGCCGGGATGCGGGTCGTCGTGCTCCCGTTCGACGCCGACGGCACCGTCCCCCTCCCGCCGCCCGGCACCCACGCGGTGCTCCTCACGCCGAGCCACCAGTTCCCCACCGGGGGCGCGCTGCTGCCGGAGCGCAGGGCCGCGCTCGTGGACTGGGCGCGGGCGCACGACGGGCTGATCCTTGAGGACGACTACGACGGCGAGTTCCGCTACGACCGGCAGCCCGTGGGGGCCCTGCAGGGGCTCGACCCCGAGCGGGTCGTGCACCTCGGCACGACGAGCAAGTCCCTCGCGACCGGGCTGCGGCTCGGGTGGGCGGTGCTGCCCGCCGCGCTCGCGACCGGCTCCCTCGCACCGCACGCGGAGTGGGGCGGCACGACGTGGGGGCCGGGGGTCGTGGACCAGCTCACCTTCGCGGCGTTCCTGCGCTCGGGCGCCTACGACCGGCACGTACGCGCCATGAGGCTGCGCTACCGGCGCCGCAGGGACGCCCTCGTCGCCGCCGTCACCGCGCGCGCCCCGGAGGTCGGCGTGAGCGGGATCGCGGCCGGGCTGCACGCCGTCCTGCGCCTGCCGCCCGGCACCGAGCCCGTCGTCCTGCGCGCCGCCACCTGGGAGCGCCTCGCCCTCACCGGCCTCGGCCAGTTCCGCCACCCGGACGCCGAACTCCCCCCGGAGGACGCCCTGGTCGTCGGCTACGCGACCCCGCCGGAACACTCCTGGCCCTCGGCGCTGGAGGCGCTGTGCCGGGTCCTGCCCTGAGGAGCGGAATCTCCCGCGTGACGACGCTGGCGCCAACCCGCCCCCGCTTCTAGGCTGTGCGGTGATTTCGGGGTACACGCGTACGGGTGCCGCAGAGGTGCGCGTACGCCACGCAACACACGGGGGAAGACCATGACCACGACCGACCCGACAGCCGCGCCCGCCGAGGCCCTGCGGCCCCGCAGGCTGCGCTCCAGCACCGTCGTGCTCGGCGGCATGGGCCTGCTCGCCGTCGCCCTCTCCGCCTGCGGCTCCGAGCCCGACCGCCGCTGCGTCGACCGCGACAGCTACACCGTCGACGGCTACAAGGTCCTGGCCGACAAGAACTGCCGTACGACGAGCGGCGGTTCGGCGGCGAAGAACAAGACGGGCGCGAAGAGCGCCACGGCCGCCCGCCCCGCCTGGTACTACGACTCCGAGGCCGAGCGCGGGCGCGCCGACTACGGCACCTTCTCGCAGGACAGCGCGATCCAGCGCGGCGGCCTCGGCTGCGACGACGACGACAACGACGGCGGCGGGTACGGGGGCTGAGGGGACCGGACGAGCACCGCAGCCCGACGAGCACCGGACGCGTACTGACCATGGAACGCCGCACCATCGAGCCCCGCCCGAACTGGCAGGAGACGGTCGAGGAACAGGGCCTCGTCTACCCGCTGACCCGGCACCCCGACGGCACGTTCCGCCCCTACTGGGACGAGAGCGCGTACTACGTCTTCACGCTGCCCGAGGTCGAGGCGCTGGAGGAGACCGTCGAGGAGCTGCACGAGCTGTGCCTCGCGGCGGCGGAGCACATCGTCGCCCACGACCGCTTCGCCGACCTCGGCCTCACCGACGCGCGCCAGACGGAGCTGATCGCCGAGTCCTGGCGTCGCCGCGCCGAACTCCCCTCCCTCTACGGCCGCTTCGACCTGCGCTACGACGGCGCGGGCCCCGCGAAGCTCCTGGAGTACAACGCGGACACGCCGACCTCGCTCGTCGAGGCGGCGAGCCCGCAGTGGTTCTGGATGGAGGAGCGCTTCCCCGGCGCCGACCAGTGGAACTCGCTCCACGAACGCCTGGTCGACGCCTGGCGCCGCCAGGCGAAGCTCCTCCCGCCCGGACCCGTGCACTTCGCGCACTCGGTCTCGGACATCCTCGGCGAGGACCTCATGACCGTCGCCTACCTGCGCGAGACCGCCGCGCAGGCCGGGCTCGACACCGAGGCGATCGCCGTCGAGGACATCGGCTGGGACCCGCTCTCCCGCCGCTTCGTCGACCTCGGACTCCGCTTCGTGCGGAGCTGCTTCAAGCTCTACCCCTGGGAGTGGCTCGCGCGGGACCGCTTCGCGCCGCACGTCCAGGAGACGCTGGACAACGGCGGCGGCACGGGCTCCACGATGTGGATCGAGCCCGCCTGGAAGATGCTCCTGTCCAACAAGGCGCTCCTCGCGATCCTCTGGGAGCTCTTCCCCGGCCACCCGAACCTGCTCCCCGCCTACCTCGACGGGCCGCGCGAACTCGCCACGGCGGGCGGGTACGCGGCGAAGCCGCTCTTCGGCCGCGAGGGCGCGGGCGTCACGCTCCACGAGCCGGGCGCCCCGCCCCGCACCCGTGCCGAGGGCGAGGACCCGCTCTGCTACCAGGCTCTCGCCCCGCTCCCCGACTTCGACGGGAACAAGGTCGTGCTCGGGGCGTGGGTCGTCGGGGACGAGGCCGCCGGACTCGGCATCCGCGAGTCCTCGGGCCTCGTCACCGACGAGTACGCGCGCTTCCTGCCGCACGTGATCCTGTAGGCGGTCAGTGGCAGTGGCCCTGCCGCCCCAGCGTCGTCACCGGCCCCGCCCCGGGCCGCGTCCACTGCGGCACGGGGCGGCTGCTCTCGCCCCACCCGGCCGTCCCCTCGGCGTCCGTGCGCCAGTACCAGCACGGCTCCCGGCCCTCGGGCCACCCCTCCGGCGTCTCCTCCCACGCCTCGCCGCGCCCGTACGGCGTCCGGTCGAGCAGCGCGAACGTCCCGCTGAACGCCTCGTTGCCGCGCCCCGTCGTCGTGTACGTGAGGAAGACGCGGTCGCCGTCGCGCAGGAACGCCGACAGGTTCCCCATCCCGCCCCCGAGCGGCACGCCCGAGTCGCGCAGCGAGTACCACGGCTGCCGGTACCCCATGAAGTCCGCGAACGGGCCGAGTTCGTCCCAGCCCCCGGAGGCGAGGAACGCGAAGGAGACGCCGCGCGCCTCCAGGTAGGGCGTCGCGACCTGGAGGTGCCAGGCCGCGTTCGTACAGCCCTCGCACTGCCCCTGCGGCGGCGCCCCGTCGTACCACATGTGCTGGTAGGTGAGCAGTTCGTTCCGGCCCGCGAAGAGGTCGACGAAGGGCACGGGGCCCTCGGCGCCGACCACTTCGGCCTTCCCGTCGACCTCGACCATCGGGAGCCCGCGCCGCTCCGCCGCGAGCGCGTCGCCCTCGTGGGTGTACGCCTTCTCGCGCGCGAGCAGCGCGTCGCGGGCCTGCTGCCACGTCTCCATGTCCACGAGCGGTGGCCGGGCGGGGGGTGTCGTCATGGGTGTCCTCCGTAGGGGTTCCTGAGGGGTGGACCGGCGGGGCGCGCGGAACTCATCGGCCCTCAGCCGACCACCGCCGCGAGCTGGTCGAGCCCCCAGTCGAGATCCTCCTCGCCGATCACGAGCGGCGGCGCGAGCCGGATCGTCGAGCCGTGCGTGTCCTTCACGAGGACCCTGCGGTCCATGAGCCTCTCGGACAGCTCGCGGCCCGTGCCGAACGCCGGGTCCACGTCCACGCCCGCCCACAGCCCGCGCCCGCGCACCTCCCTGACCGCCCCGCCGCCAGCGACGAGTTCCGCGAGCCGCGCGTGCATCCGCTCCCCGAGCCGCGCCGCGCGCGCCTGGAACTCGCCGCTCTCCAGGAGCGCGATCACCTCGATCGCGACCGCGCACGCGAGCGGGTTCCCGCCGAACGTCGAGCCGTGCTCGCCCGGCCGGAGGACGCCGAGCACGTCCCAGTCGGCGACGACGGCCGAGACCGGCACGACCCCGCCGCCGAGCGCCTTGCCGAGGATGTACACGTCCGGGACGACCTCCTCGTGCTCGCACGCGAAGGTACGGCCCGTGCGCCCGAGGCCCGACTGGATCTCGTCCGCCATGAACAGCACCCCGCGCTCCCGCGTCAGCTCCCGCACCGCCGGGAGGTAGCCCTCCGGCGGCACCAGCACCCCCGCCTCGCCCTGGATGGGCTCGATGAGCACCGCGACCGTGTTGTCCGTGATCGCCTCGCGCAGCGCGGTGAGGTCCCCGTACGGGACGAGGTCGAAGCCCGGCGTGTACGGGCCGAAGTGGTGGCGGGCCTCGTGGTCGCTGGAGAAGCTGACGACCGTCGTCGTGCGGCCGTGGAAGTTGTTCCGCGCCACGACGATCTTCGCCGTGCCCTCGGGGACGCCCTTGACCTCGTACCCCCACTTCCGTGCCGTCTTCACCGCCGTCTCGACCGCCTCCGCGCCCGTGTTCATCGGCAGCACGGCCTCCTTGCCGCACAGCGCCGCGAGCCGCGTGCAGAACTCGCCGAAGCGGTCGTGGTGGAAGGCGCGGGACGTGAGCGTGACCCGGTCGAGCTGAGCCTTCGCCGCGGCGAGCAGACGGGTGTTGCCGTGGCCGAAGTTGAGCGCCGAGTAGCCGGCGAGCATGTCGAGATAGCGGACGCCCTCGATGTCGGTCATCCAGGCGCCCTCGGCGGAGGAGACGACGACGGTGAGCGGGTGGTAGTTGTGCGCGCCGTGTTCCTCGGCGGTGGCGATCTGCTGCTCGGTCTGGGTGGCCATGGGTGCGGCTCCGTCCGTCCGGCGATACGGGGTACGCCTCTCTGTACCGCCGCGGAGGGGCGGAGCGCCGCAACTTCGCCGGAATTCACTCCACCCGGTCGACCCGGTACCCCGGCACCGACGGCCACCGCACCGTCAGGACCACCGACTCCTCCTCGGCGATCCACGAGTGGTCCACGCCCCTGCCCCACACCACGTAGTCGCCCTGCTCCTCCAACAGCACGCTGCGCCCCGGCAGTTCGACCCTGAACCGGCCGCTGATCAGGACGAGCAGCGCCTCGCGGACCTCGCCCCGTACCCACGTGGCGCGCGTGTCGCCCGGCGGGTGCACGCCCCACTTGATCTCCACGGCCTCGCTGTGCCGCGGGTCGCCCTCCGGCTTGAAGTGGCCCAGGAGCCAGCCGCGGTCCAGCGCCGCGTCCTTGCCCGCCTTGCCCACGTAGACGCTGTCGTCGGTCACGGGGACGTTCTCGTCGTTCATGGGCCGGGAGGTTACCGGCGGCCCCGCCGCCACCCGCGCCCGCTCCCCGTAACCTGCTCCCGTTTCCCGTGCCGTACCTGAGACAATGGGCCGCATGGCCTCTGAACGTTCTCGTGTGCTCTCCGGAATCCAGCCCAGCGCGGGCTCGTTCCACCTCGGCAACTACCTGGGCGCGGTCCGCCAGTGGGTGGCCCTCCAGGAGTCGCACGACGCCTTCTACATGGTCGTGGACATGCACGCCATCACGGTCCCGCAGGACCCGGACACGCTCCGCGCCAACACCCGGCTCTCCGCCGCCCAGCTCCTCGCCGCCGGCATCGACCCCGAGCGCAGCGCGCTGTTCGTGCAGAGCCATGTGCGCGAGCACGCCGAGCTGGCCTGGATCATGAACTGCCTCACCGGCTTCGGCGAGGCGTCGCGCATGACGCAGTTCAAGGACAAGGCCGCGAAGCAGGGCGCCGAGGGCACGACGGTCGGCCTCTTCACGTACCCCGTCCTCCAGGTCGCCGACATCCTCCTCTACCAGGCCCACCAGGTCCCGGTCGGCGAGGACCAGCGCCAGCACGTCGAGCTGACCCGCGACCTCGCCGAGCGCTTCAACGCGCGCTACGGAGAGACCTTCGTCGTCCCCGAGGCGTACATCCTCAAGGAGACGGCGAAGATCTACGACCTCCAGGAACCGTCCGCGAAGATGAGCAAGTCGGCCGCGTCGCCGAAGGGCCTCGTCAACCTCATGGACGAGCCCAAGGCGACCGCGAAGAAGATCAAGAGCGCCGTGACCGACACGGAGACCGAGATCCGCTTCGACCGCGAGAACAAGCCCGGCGTGAGCAACCTCCTCGGCATCTACTCCAACCTCACCGGGGTCACGGTGCAGGCGCTGGAGGAGAAGTACGCGGGCAAGGGGTACGGGGCGCTCAAGACCGACCTCGCCGAGGTCGTCGTGGACTTCGTCACGCCCTTCCGCGACCGGACGCTGGAATACCTCGACGACCCGGCCACGCTCGACAAGATCCTCGCCTCGGGGGCCGAGAAGGCCCGCGAGGTCGCCGCGCCGACGCTGGCCGCCGCCTACGACAAGGTCGGCTTCCTGCGCCCGCTGCGCTGAACTGCGTTTTTCCGGCGCTTTCCGGACGCCCGCCCCCATTTCACCCCCCGGTCCCCGCCGCCGCGCGGGGCCGGGGACGGCCGTGCGCGGGGACGCGCACGCGGGCGGCGGGGGAGCGCGGCGCGAGGGCTCGCGCGCGGAGCGCGTGCGGCGCACGGGCGGCGCGTGACACCAGGCACACACCGGGGGCCTTGGCCGTGCCGGGTACGGGCGCGACACTTGCCGTACCGGACCGGGACCGTACAGACCGCGCACAGCGGACACGCCGCGCGCGCGGCGGGTGCGGACCGGCGGTGGAGACTGACACGAGGAGATGGGAGTGGACGTGGGCTCGGTCACGCTCGGCGTTTCGATCGCGGTCCCGGAGCCTCATGGCAGTCGCCTCCAGCGACTGCGCGCGGACTTCGGGGACCCGGCCGCGCACGGTATCCCCACCCACATCACGCTGCTTCCGCCCACCGAGGCGCCCGCCGACGCGCTGCCCGCCGTCGAGCGGCACCTCGCGGAGGTCGCCGCGAACGGCCGGGCCTTCCCGCTGCGCCTCGAAGGCACCGGGACCTTCCGCCCCGTCTCGCCCGTCGTGTACGTGCGGGTCGTCGAGGGCGCGGACGCGTGCGCGTGGCTCCAGAAGCAGGTGCGGGACGCCTCGGGCCCGGTCGCCCGCGAGCTCCAGTTCCCGTACCACCCGCACGTGACGGTCGCGCACGGCATCGCCGAGGAGGCGATGGACCGCGCGCAGACCGAGCTGGCCGACTATGCGGCCTCCTGGGACTGCACGGGCTTCAGCCTCTACGAGCAGGGCCGCGACGGCGTCTGGCGCCGCCTGCGCACCTTCTCCTTCGGCGCGGGCGCGGTCCCGAGCCAGCCGCTGAGCCCGGACGAGGCCCCGCACCCGATCGGCTGAGCCGCCGCGCCGGGGCCTCGGCGCTCGTACGCGGGGGGCTCGGCCTCGTGCGTACGGCCTCAGACGGGCAGTCGCCGGAAGAGCGGGCGCGGGAGATGCCGCAGCCCCGCCATGACCGGGCGCAGGGTCGCCGGGACCCACACCGTCTCGCTGCCGCGCCGCAGTCCGCGTTCCACCGCCTCGGCGACCGCCTCCGGCGTCGTCGAGAAGGGGCCGTCGAGGCCGAGCACCCCGGTCGCGTACTCCTCGGGGACGGCCTGGTCCGGGCGGCGGCTGCGCACCACCCCGGGGCGTACGACGAGGACGCGCACGCCCGTCCCGTACAGCGCGTCGCCGAGACCCTGCGCGAAGGCGTCGAGCCCGGCCTTCGACGAGCCGAAGATGAAGTCCCCGCGCCGCACGCGCTCGCCCGCGACCGAGGAGAGCACGACGAGCGCCCCGTGCCCCTGCGCCTGGAGCCCCATCCCGCACACGAGCCCCGCCGAGACGGCGCCCGTGTAGTTCGTCGCGGCGACGCGCGCGGCGGCGGCCGGGTCGGCCTCGTCGTTGAGCTGGTCGCCCGCGAGGCCGAAGGAGAGGAGGACGAGGTCGACGGGGCCCTCGGCGAAGACCTTGCCGAGAGCCTCGGCGTGCGAGGCGGGGTCGAGCGCGTCGAAGTCGACCGTGTGCGTCGTGGCGCCGAGGGCGCGCAGTTCGGCGGCTGCCGCGTCGAGCGCGGGGCCCGCGCGGCCCGCGAGCCACACGGTGCGGGTGCGGCGGCCGATCATGCGGCGCGCGGTGGCGAGACCCAGCTCCGAGGTGCCGCCGAGCAGCAGCAGTGAACGGGGCGGTCCGATCGGGTCCTGCATGGCGTACTCCTCGGGGTGGGGTGCCCGCCCAGGGGTGTGCGGCGGGCGCGCGGTGACCGTATCGCCCTCCGCGTGAGAAATACGCCCAAACCGACCGAAAACTCACCGTATCGGGCTACCGTCGGGGCCCCTTCCCGCCCCGCCGGACTGCGCGGGCCGGTACCGGGGCAGATGGTGGCCACACCCGCGTTCCGGGACCCGCTGACCGGGCCCGCCACGGGGTAGGCGAACGGCACGGCGCTCGGGAGGGGCAGGAACACCCATGGACTGGCTGACGAGACTCCCGGTGCTCGGGCCGTGGTGCGCGCGGCTCATGCGCACCCGCGCCTGGCGCTGCTACGAACGGCTCGACGACGTGCGGTGGGCGCGGCTCGCCGCCGCGATGACCTTCACGAGCTTCCTCGCGCTCTTCCCGCTCCTCACCGTCGCCGTCGCCGTCGTCGCGGGCGCCTTCGGCCAGGACCGCGTCCACGACCTCGAATCCCGCGTCAAGGAGCAGGTCCCGGGCATCGCGAACCAGCTCGACCTGCAAGGACTCGTCGACAACGCGGGCACGGTCGGGCTCGTCGCGGGCGCGGCGCTGCTCTTCACGGGCATCAACTGGGTCGGCTCGATGCGGGAATCGCTGCGCGCGGTGTGGCGGCTGCCCGAGGACCCGGGGAACTTCCTCCTCGCCAAGGTGCGTGACGCGGGGGTCCTGATCGGCCTCGGCGCCGCGGGCCTCGTCACCGTCGTCGCCTCGGCGGCCTCCACGACGGCGATCGGCTGGACGGCCCGGCACCTCGGCATCGCCGAGGACGGCGTGGGCGGCGTCCTGCTGCGCGTCCTCTCCTTCGCCGTCGCGGTCGGCACCGACTTCCTGCTCCTGCTCTACGTCCTGAGCCTGCTGCCCCGCGTCCACCCCCGGCGCCGCCGCCTCGTCTTCGCCGCGCTGATCGGCGCGATCGGTTTCGAACTGCTGAAGCTGCTGATCGGGGGCTACATCTCGGGCGTCGCCTCGAAGAACATGTACGGCGTCTTCGGCGTCCCGATCGCACTGCTCCTGTGGATCAACTTCACCGCGAAGCTGCTCCTGTACTGCGCGGCGTGGACGGCCGTGGAGGGGCGCGCGGAGACGGCGGAGAGCGAGCGCGCCGAGGAGGCCGAGGCGGCGCGGCTCACGACGGCGACGGAGGACCCGGCGGCGGACGCCGGGGGCGGCAGGTTCCGCAAGCGGGGACGGCCGGGGGCGACGCGGGCCCCGGGAGGCGCCGGGGGGTGAGCGCGGGAGGGGGACCGGGCGAACGGGGCGGGGCCCGAGGACGCGTACGGTCGGTCCTCGGGCCCCGCCCCGTTCGCCGCGCGGACGCCCGGCGGTCAGCCGCGGTGCGCGGCGTCCGGGCCGGGACCGGTGGCGTCGGGGCCGGGGCGGGTGGCGTCCGGGCTCGTACCGGTGGCGTCCGGGCCGGTGACGTCGGTGGCCGAGCCCCCACCGGCCGCCTCGCCCGTGCGCGCCGTACCGCCCGTACCCGTACCGCCCGCACCCGTTCCGCTCGCCCCGCCCGTGCCCGTACCGATGCCGCCGCTCAGCCCCGGGGTCGCCGGGAGGGGGCGTCGGCGGCGGACGACGAAGACGACGCCCGCGAGGACGACGAGGACGCCGCCCGTGACCGCGAGCGCGGTGCCGAGGCCGCCCGAGCCGGAGCCGGCGCCCGCCGCGCTCGCCGCGCCGCCGCTGCCCCTGCCCCCCGCCGCGTGCTCCGGCGCCGCGGCCTCCTTGCTCGCCTTCGCCCGTTCGGCGACGACGCCGCGCGGCGGGACCAGCTCGCCCACCGGGGTGACCTTGCCGTCGGCGGCGAAGCCCCAGTCGAGCAGGCGGGCGGCCTCGCGGTAGACGGCCTGGCTCTCGTCGTAGTCGGGGTGCATGACGGTCACGAGCAGCTTGCGGTCACCGCGCTGCGCGTACGCCGTGTAGGTCGCGCCCGCGTTGGTCGTGTTGCCGTTCTTGACGCCCGCGATGCCCTGGTAGGGCTTGAGGTCGTAGGTGCCGGTGAGGAGGCGGTTCGTGTTCTGGATGCCGAAGTGCTCGCGCGGTCGCTGCTCGGGCCCGGCCTGCCCGTCCGTCGCCTTCTTCTTGTCCTTGTCCTTCTTCTTCTTGGCGAACTCGCCGGGGAACTGCGCCTCCGCAGTGGAGCAGTACTCGCGGAAGTCGGGGTTCTTGAGGCCGTCGCGGGCGAAGAGCGTGAGGTCGTACGCGCTCGACACCTGGCCCTTCGCGTCGTAGCCGTCGGGCGTGACGACGTGCGTGTCGTTCGCCTGGAGCTCGTGCGCCCGCGCCTGCATGTCCCGCACGGTCTGCGCGACGCCGTTGTTCATCGAGGACAGGACGTGGACCGCGTCGTTGCCCGAGCGCAGGAAGACGCCGAGCCACAGGTCGTGCACCGAGTAGGGCAGGTCCTCCTTGATGCCGACGAGACTGGAGCCCTCGCCGATCCCGTCGAGGTCCTTGAGCGTGACCTGGTGCACCTTGTCCTTCGAGAACTTCGGCAGCAGCGTGTCCGCGAAGAGCATCTTCAGGGTGCTCGCGGGCGCGAGCTTCCAGTGCGGGTTGCGCGCCGCGAGGATCTCGCCGGACTCGGCGTCGGCGACGACCCAGGAGCGCGCGGTGAGCTTCTTCGGCAGCTTGGGCGCCCCGGCGCCCGGCGCGACCTGCGTGCCGGGCAGCGCGAGCCGCGCCCCGCCGGTCGCGGAGGAGTGGGCCGGGGGACGGGGGCTCGCGGAGCCGTCGCCCGAGTCGGCCAGGGCGGGGCTCGCGGCCACGGAGAGGGACAGGGCGGCGGCGGCAGCGCAGGCGGTCAGAGAAAGCACCGGTACGCGCTTTTTCGTAGCGGACACGTTCAGGAACGTACCTGTGCTGTCATCTGCGGCAAGCGGGGAGGGGACGGAAGGGGCGGCCGATCGGGGGAGGCGGGGAGCGGCGGGACGTCGGCCGTTCGGGCGGTACGCGGCGGGGACGGCGGCGCGGGGACTTGCGCCGCCGGGCTCCGCGCGCTCGTTTCGTCCTCTCCCGGGCGTCTTGTCCGCACCCCGGCGCAGGACAGCGAGGGCGCGGCGCGATACTGGGCCCATGAAGCTCAGCCGCCCGGTCTCCTGGTTCCTGCTCGCGTTCGGGGTGTGGAGCTGGATCATCTGGATCACTTTCGCCAAGAATCTCTGGAAAGACGGCAGCGGTCTCGCTTTCGACGACGCCGGCGACCCCACCACCTACTTCTGGGTCCACCTGCTGCTGGCGATCGCCTCCTTCCTTCTGGGGACGGTTGTAGGCGGCATCGGGTTCCGGGGGCTGCGGGCGCTGCGGAAACGTGATCTTCCCGTGTGATTCCGCGCGCGATACGGGAACCCGGCGCGGGTGACGGGCCGTTGACGCGGCATGGTGATCCTCATCGGCGCGGCCCTGCTGCTCGTACTCGCGCTGCTCGGCCTGGCCCACTGGTACCTGTGGCGCCGCCTCGTCCGCGACACGACGCGCGGCCCCGGACCGGCCCGCACCCTGGGCACGGTCTTCTTCGTCGCGGCCCCCGTCCTCATGCTGGCCGCCTTCGCGGGCTCGCGCGCGTTCCCCTTCGGGGTGCTGCGCGTCGTGGCGTGGCCGGGGTACCTGTGGGCGGCGCTCGCGCTGTACCTGCTCCTCGCGGTGGCGCTCGGCGAGCTGCTCCGCCCCTTGCTCTTTCGGGTGATGCGCGGGCGGTACGGCCGGGAGGGTGAGGAGACCGTACCGGTGGCGGCTGCCGTGGGGGCGCCGGAGGAGGCGGAGCGCGCGGCGTCGGGGCCGGTACCGGCCCCGGGTCCCGTACCGGCGGCCCCGGCTCCCGTACGAGCCCCCGATCCCGTCCCGGTGCCCGGTGCCACGCCCGCTCCGGAGCCCGTACGGGACCAGGCGCCGCGTCCCGCGCCCGCGCCCTCCCGCCGGCTCTTCGTCTCGCGGATCGTGGGCGGCGCGGCGGGCGCGGCGGCGCTCGGGACGGTCGGCCGCGGCGCGTACGGCGTGCTGCGCGGTCCGCGCCTCAAGCACGTGACGATCCCGCTCGCGAAGCTGCCGCGCTCGGCGCACGGCTTCCGGATCGCGGTGGTGAGCGACATCCATCTCGGCCCGATCCTGGGCCACGCGCACACGCGGCGGATCGTGGACACGATCAACGGGGCGCAGCCGGACGCCGTGGCGGTGGTGGGCGACCTCGTGGACGGCTCGGTGGCGGAGCTGGGGCACGCGGCGCAGCCGCTGAGCGACCTGCGCGCGCGGCACGGCGCGTACTTCGTCACGGGGAACCACGAGTACTACTCGGGCGCGGACGAGTGGATCGACGAGGTCCGCGAGCTGGGTCTGCGCCCGCTGGAGAACGCGCGCGTGGAGCTGCCCGGCTTCGACCTGGCGGGCGTCAACGACATCTCCGGCGAGGACCACCACGCCGCCCCGGACTACGACAAGGCCCTCGGCGACCGCGACCCGGCCCGCGCCTCCGTGCTCATGGCGCACCAGCCGGTGATGATCCACGAGGCGGTCGAGCACCACGTCGACCTCCAGCTCTCCGGCCACACCCACGGCGGCCAGCTCTTCCCCGGCAACCTCCTCGCCCGCGCCGCCAACCCCACGGTCGCGGGCCTCGACCACTACGGCGACACGACGCTGTACGTGACGCGCGGCGCGGGCGCCTGGGGCCCCCCGGTACGGGTCGGGGCCCCCTCGGACATCACGGTGGTGACGCTGGCGGCGGGGAGGGCGTGAGGGCCCCCGGGCGTCTCCCCGGGGGCCCTCACGTGTCATCGTGTCGCGCGAGGCGTCACGGGACGATGTTCAGCAGGCGGTTCGGGCTGCCGGAGCCGGGGCTGGTGACGACGCCCGTCGAGGCGCCCGCGACGAGGGCCGAGGAGACCTGGGCCGGGGTCGCCGAGGTGTGGCCCGCGAGGTAGACGGCCGCCGCGCCCGTCACGTGCGGGGTCGCCATCGAGGTGCCGTTGATGGTGTTGGTCGCGGTGTCGCCCGTGCCCCACGCCGAGGTGATCGACGAACCGGGCGCGAACAGGTCCACCACGGAGCCGTAGTTGGAGTAGCTGGCCTTCGCGTCGGTGCTCGTCGTCGCGCCGACCGTGATGGCCTCGCCGACGCGCGCCGGGGACTTGGTCGAGGCGTTCGTGGACTCGTTGCCCGCCGCGACCGCGTACGTGACGCCGGAGGCGATGGAGCGGCGCACGGCCGCGTCGATCGTCGAGTCGGCGCCGCCGCCGAGGCTCATGTTGGCGACGGCCGGCTTCACGGCGTGCGCCGTGACCCAGTCGATCCCGGCCACGACCTGTGCCGTCGTCCCGGAGCCCGCGTTGTTGAGCACGCGGACGCCCACGACCTTCGCCTTCTTCGCGACGCCGTACGACGTCCCGGCGATCGTCGCGGCCACGTGCGTGCCGTGCCCGTTGCCGTCCTGCGCCGTGTTGTCGTTGTCGACGGCGTCGTAGCCGTACGAGGCCCGCCCGCCGAAGTCCTGGTGCGTGATGCGCACGCCGGTGTCGATGACGTACGCCGTCACGCCCTGCCCGGCCGAGTCCGGGTAGGTGTAACTCCGGCTCAGGGGCAGGTTCTTCTGGTCGATGCGGTCCAGGCCCCAGGACGGCGGGTTGGACTGCGTCGCGTCGGCCGTGAACACCCGGTCCTGGGCGACCTTCGCCACCGCGGGGTCCGCCGCGAGTCTCTTCGCCGCGCCCTCGTCGAGGCGCAGCGCGTAGCCGTTGAGCGCGGCCGAGTACGTACGGTCGATGGTGGCGCCGTACTTCTTCGCGAGCGCCTTGCCCGCCGCCGAACCTGCCTTCGGCGCTCCGGACTTGAGCGTCACGACATAGCTGCCGGAGACCGAGCCCGCCACTCCGGCGTTCTCGATCACGCCTACGGGGGCCGCCGAGGCGGGCAGCGCGACGACGGTGCTGAGCGCGAGCGCGGCGACGGCCGCCGCACTCAGCCCGGCCAGGGTGCGGCGGGTGGCGCGGGGGCGGTGGTCTGTCTGAGGTGCCATCGGAAGGGTTCTCCTCGTGGATGGTGGTGTGGGGGTACGGGCGCGAACGCGAGCAGTCCCTGTTGTGCGCATGACAAACCAGCGTCCGGGTGGTCCGGTACGTGTCGTACCGGGACCCGCCGAACGGAATACTCCCGACCGTCACCACCTCCGCACAAGGCCGTCCCGCCCTGCTTGGCCGGATGTCATGCGACAGCCATTTTGCGGCAACACACGTCCACGCAAAGGGAGTTGAAGGGTGCGACCTCGCTCGTCGCGGGTCCGCCGATGAGCTTCGCCCCCGGGCGCGGTCACCCCTTCCGTACGGCACACCGTCGCGAAAGGACGCACGTCATGAGCACCGCATCCGTCCCGCCCGCCAAGGGCCCCGCCTCCTACTTCCCCTCCATCGAGCGCGCCTACGGCCGCCCCGTCGGCGAGTGGCTCGACCTCGTCCGCGCCTCGCCCCTCACCCGGCACGGCGAACTCGTCACGTGGCTCAAGACCGCTCACGGAATGGGGCACGGGCACGCGAACGCGGTGGTGGCGTACGTGCGCAGGGAGAGCGGGGCGGCGTGAGGGCGGCACGGCGCGGGAGCGGTGGGGTGCGCCGGCGCGGGGCGGCGGGCCGGGGCGGCCCGCGAGGCTGAGCGTGCGGGGGCGGTCACGAAGCGCTCACACGCCCGCACCCACTCCTCCACCGTTACCGCCGGTAAAGTCCATCCCGCGCGCCTACGCTGACCGCGCTGACCTGTGCCGACGCGGGTCGCACGGCAGAGAGCCGTACGGCAGGGAGTGGGAGAGCGTGGAGCAGGGTTTCATGACGGTGGACTACGGGGCACGGCCCAAGGCCGCGCCCGCCGAAGCAGCGGCAGGGCCCAACCGGCTCGCCGTCGCCGGGCTCGTCTTCGGCTTGCTCGGGCTGCTCCCCCTGCCCGTGCTCGGCCCGGTGCTCGCGCTGTGCTTCGGCGTCGCGGGCGGGCGCAAGGCGGACCGGGGGGAGGCCGGCGGGCGCGGGATGGCCACGGCGGCGATCGTGCTCGGGATCGTCGGCTGCGTGTGCGCGGTGCTCGGGATCGTCGTGGCCTTCATCCAGTTCACCGGCCCGCGCGGCGTCTAGGCCCCGCCTCCTCGGCCCCTGCCCGACCGGCACGCGGAGGCCGGTCGGGTGGAGAGGACGCGAGCCCGCCCCGCCGCTTTCTCCACCCGGGGTTCCACCCGTGGGTCCAGGCGTCGCGGGCCCCGCGCCAGCAGTCTTGAGGGCATGACAACGACCGAGTGGATCACCGACATCGCTCTCCTCCTCGTCGTCTTCCGGCAGCTGCGGGAAGACCGGCTGGACCTCAAGACCTTCCTGATCCCGCTGGGGATCGTGGCCTTCGTCGCTCACTCGTACCTGCACTCCGTCCCCACCGGGGGCAACGACCTGGTGCTCATCGGAACGCTCGTGGGCGTGGGTGCCGCGCTCGGCATCGCCGGAGGCGTCTACACCCGGGTCAGGCGCGCGGGCGAGCACGTCCTGATCAAGGCCGGCGCGGTCTCCGCGATCCTGTGGGTGCTCGGCATGGGCGCCCGGATGGGCTTCCAGCTGTGGACCGGGCACGGCGGCGCCGACGACGTCGCCCGCTTCAGCCTCGCGCACGACATCACCAGCACGCAGGCGTGGGTGGCGGCCTTCGTCCTGATGGCGCTCACCGAGGTCGTCACCCGGCTGGCCACGATCTTCGTCCGCGGCCGGATGCTGACCACCGGGCCGGCCACCGCCGCCACGCACCGGGTCGGGGCCCGGCCGTGAGCTATGGTCTGGCCGTGCCCACCCCCGAGACGGACGCATCCCCCGGACAGGCCCCGCCCCCCTCGGCCGCCCCCCGGCGGCTCCCGGGGCGTGAGCCCTGGGTGCAGTGGGCACTGACCGCGGCGGTCATCGTCAGCGGGGCCCTGACGATCCGGCCGATGGGCGTCAGCGGGCGGGGGCTCCTCGTCGCGGTCCTGTTCGTGCTCAACTGCGCGGCGCTGCTGGCCCGGGGCCTTCCCCCGGGCAAGGTCCCGCAGCGGGCCGCCGTCGTCTGGCTGTCGCTGGGCGTCCTCGCGGCGGCGGCGCTCATCGGCGTCAGCCGCGAGGGAACGGGCTACCTCTTCGCCTACTTCCTCTGCGGCCACATCGGATACCGGCTGCCGACCCGACCGGCCCTCGTCCTGGCGCTCTCCTGCGGCCTGCTCTGCGGCGGCGTCCTGTACTTCGCGATCGGACCGGGTCACGAGCTGCTGCCCTGGGCCGTCGGTCTCACCACCGCCGCACCGGTCGTGGTGGGGATGCTCAACCGCGTCCAGCACCAGGCCGTGGACGCCGTGCTCTCGGCGGCCGAGAGCGCGGAGCGCGCCGCGCGGGCCGAGGCGCGGACCGCCGTGCTCGCCGAACGCGGCCGTATCGCCCGGGACGTGCACGACGTCCTGGCGCACTCGCTGGCCGGGATCAACATGCAACTGGAACTGGCCGACGCGCTGCTCGAAACCGGCGACCTGGAGAAGGTCAGAGCGGCCAACGACAAGGCCCACAGCCTCGTCAAGGAGAGCCTGAAGCAGGCGCAGTGGACCGTCCACGCCCTCCGCGAGGACGCGCTGCCGCTGGTGGAGACCCTTGCCTCGATGCTGGAGTCCTCCGGCCACCGCGACGCCCTGACCGTCTCCGGCACCCCCGTGGAGGTACCGGCCCGGACGGCCCAGAACCTGCTGCGGATCGCTCAGGAATCCCTGACCAACGCCGCGCGGCACGCCCCGGGCGGCGCGGTACGGGTGGAGCTGGCCTTCGCGGCGTCCTCGACGGTGCTGAGGGTCCGCAACGGCCCCGCCACCCGTAGGGTGAACGCGGGGACCGGCAGCGGAATGGGGCTGATCGGCATGCGCGAACGCGTCGCCCTGCTGGGCGGCACCCTCACCGCGGGACCGGTCGGCGAGGGACCGGACCAAGGCGGCTGGCACGTGGAGGCAGTGATCCCGCGATGAGTGAACCCACCGAGAGCTCCCGGCCGTTGCGCGTGGTCGTCGCCGACGACCAGGCCGCCGTCCGCGAACCGCTGGCCGCCGTGCTGGGCCTGGCCGAGGACATCGACGTCGTGGCGGCGGCGGCGGACGGCAACGGCGTACTGGAGGCGGTCGCCGCCGGTCCGGTGGACGTCGTGCTGATGGACCTGCGCATGCCCGTGCTCGACGGGATCGAGACCACCCGTCGGCTGAGCGAGGAGCACCCCGGGGTGGCCGTCGTCGTGCTCACCACGTTCGCCGACGACGACTCGATCCTGGCCGCCCTCGGCGCGGGCGCCCGCGGCTACCTGACGAAGAACGCCGGACGCCAGGACATCGTCCGCGCGATCCGTGCCGCCGCGGCGGGCCAGTCCGTCCTGGACCGCGAGGTCCAGGACCGGCTGCTGGCCACCGTCCGTGCCAGGCCGACGGCGTCCGGACAGGGACTGCCCGCGGATCTCACGCCCCGCGAACGCGAAGTGCTCACCCTGATCGGCCAGGGGCTGCCCAACCGCGCGATCGCCGAGAAGCTCTTCGTGAGCGAGGCGACCGTCAAGACGCACATCAACAACCTCTTCGCCAAGGCCGGTATCCGGGACCGCGCCGAGGCCGTGCGCCGCGCCCTCACCGCCGGCCTCGCCTGACCTCCCGGCGCCCCGGCCCGGCTCCCGCCCCGCCGCTACACGCTCAGCGAGCGCGCGTAGTTCACCTGCTGCATGACCTGATGGAAGCTCCACGGCCCGAGCGCCGGGACCATCGTGGAGTGGTGGTGTCCCGCGCTCGTCACGGTCACCTGGATGAAGCCGCTCGTCTTCCGCTCCTTCATGAGCAGGAAGAGGAGGCCGAGGCCGCAGAGCAGGATGCCGAAGATGATCGCGAGGATGATGCCGGTCTGGCTGATCTTCTCCTCGGTGCGGGACAGGTCGCTCGCGTTCCACACCGAGCCCCGCAGCGGCATCGTCCCGGCGGGCGTGGTGATCTCCCCCTGCGTCACGATGATGTCGCCGATCGCGAGCAGCGGCGCGGGCCCGCCGTGGTGCGGGACGCCGGGACCGGGCGGCGGGAAGCCGTACCCCGCCTGCTGCTGCGGGTAGCCGTACCCGGCCGGGGGCTGCTGCGGGTAGCCGTACCCGGCGGGCGGCTGCTGGGGGTGGCCGTACCCGGCCGGGGGCTGCTGCGGGTAGCCGTACCCGGGCGGCGGCCCCCACTGCGGACCGCCCGGCCCCGGTGCCCCGCCCTGCGGCGGCACCCCCTGCGGGGCCGCGGGCCCCTTCGCGAACGGGTCGCTGCTGTCGGGCCCGGTCGGCGGTGTCGTCATCGCTGCTGTCCCCCATGCGGGTGAGTCGGAGACGAGCATGGTGACATACGACGAGGCCGCCACCCCGGCGCGGGGTGACGGCCTCGTCCCAACGAGAGCCCGGTGAGAGCCCAACGAGAGCTGCGAGGGCCCAGCGAGAGCCCGGTGAGAGCCCCACGACGAGCCCGCCGGGGCCCGTCCGGAGCTCAGTAGCGGCGCGTGATGAGCGCCCGCTTGACCTCCTGGATCGCCTTCGTCACCTCGATGCCCCGCGGGCAGGCATCGGTGCAGTTGAAGGTGGTGCGGCAACGCCACACGCCATCACGGTCGTTGAGGATTTCGAGGCGCTGGCTGCCCGCCTCGTCGCGCGAGTCGAAGATGAAGCGGTGCGCGTTGACGATCGCCGCCGGGCCGAAGTACTGGCCGTCGTTCCAGAACACCGGGCACGAGGACGTGCACGCGGCGCACAGGATGCACTTGGTGGTGTCGTCGAAGCGCTCGCGGTCCTCGGCGCTCTGGAGCCGCTCGCGGGTCGGCTCGTTGCCCGTCGTGACGAGGAACGGCATGACGTCGCGGTACGCCTGGAAGAACGGGTCCATGTCCACCACGAGGTCCTTGAGGACCGTGAGGCCCTTGATGGGCTCGACCGTGATGGGCTTGGCGGGGTTCAGGTCCTTGATGAGCGTCTTGCACGCGAGGCGGTTCTTGCCGTTGATCCGCATCGCGTCCGAGCCGCAGATCCCGTGCGCGCAGGAACGGCGGAACGTCAGGGTGCCGTCCTGCTCCCACTTGATCTTGTGGAGGGCGTCGAGAACGCGCTCCTTGGGGTCCATCGGGAGCTGGAAGTCCTGCCAGACGACGTCGGCGGAGACCTCCGGGTTGAACCGGCGGACGCGCACGGTGACCGTGATGAGGTGGTCCGAGGCGGCCCCGGCCTCCTCCACCTTGTCCATGATCGCGGTAGTCATCAGTACTTACGCTCCATCGGCTGGTAGCGGGTCTGCACGACCGGCTTGTAGTCGAGGCGGATCGCCTCGGTGCCGTCCGCCGAGACCTCGCGGTACGCCATCGTGTGACGCATGAAGTTGACGTCGTCGCGCGTGGGGAAGTCCTCGCGGTAGTGACCGCCGCGCGACTCCTTGCGGGCGAGCGCGGAGGTCGCCATGACCTCGGCGAGGTCGAGCAGGTTGCCCAGCTCGATCGCTTCGAGGAGGTCGGTGTTGAAGCGGCGGCCCTTGTCCTGGATCGCGACGTTCTTGTACCGGGCGCGCAGCTCGGCGATCTTCTCGACCGCCGTCTTGATGGTCTGCTCGGTGCGGAACACCATCACGTTGGCGTCCATGCACTCCTGCAGCTCGTTGCGCAGCACCGCGACCTTCTCGGTGCCCGTCGAGTTCCGCAGCCGCTCGACCTGTGCGACGACCTGCGTCTCCGGGTCCTCCGGGAGCGGCACGAACTCGTTGGCGTGCGCGTACTCGGCCGCCGCGATGCCCGCCCGGCGCCCGAAGACGTTGATGTCGAGCAGCGAGTTGGTGCCGAGCCGGTTGGCGCCGTGCACGGACACGCAGGCGACCTCGCCGGCCGCGTACAGACCGGGCACGACCGTCGTGTTGTCGGCGAGGACCTCGCCCTCGACGTTGGTCGGGATTCCGCCCATCGCGTAGTGCGCGGTCGGCTGGATCGGGATCGGGTCCGTGTAGGGCTCGATGCCGAGGTACGTACGGGCGAACTCGGTGATGTCCGGGAGCTTCGCGTCGAGCTGCTCGGGCGGCAGGTGCGTGAGGTCCAGGTACACGTGGTCGCCCTCGGGACCGCAGCCGCGGCCCTCGCGGATCTCGGTGTAGATCGAGCGCGAGACGACGTCGCGCGAGGCGAGGTCCTTCATGACGGGCGCGTACTTCTCCATGAAGCGCTCACCGTCCTTGTTGCGCAGGATGCCGCCCTCGCCGCGCGCGCCCTCGGTGAGGAGGATGCCCATGCGCCAGATGCCCGTCGGGTGGAACTGGAAGAACTCCATGTCCTCCAGCGGCAGCCCGCGCCGCCACACGGCGGCCTGCCCGTCACCGGTCAGGGTGTGCGCGTTCGACGTCACCTTGAAGAACTTGCCGGTCCCGCCGGAGGCGTAGATGACCGACTTCGCCTGGAAGACGTGGATCTCGCCGGTCGCCAGCTCGTACGCGACGACGCCGGCCGAGCGCTTGACGCCGTCGACCTCCACGAGGAGCTGGTCGAGGACGTAGAACTCGTTGAAGAACTCCACGCCCTCCTTGACGCAGTTCTGGTAGAGCGTCTGGAGGATCATGTGACCGGTGCGGTCCGCCGCGTAGCACGAGCGGCGCACGGGCGCCTCGCCGTGGTTGCGGGTGTGGCCGCCGAAGCGGCGCTGGTCGATCGTGCCGTCCGGGGTGCGGTTGAACGGCAGGCCCATCTTCTCCAGGTCGAGGACCGAGTCGATGGCCTCCTTCGCGAGGATCTCGGCGGCGTCCTGGTCGACCAGGTAGTCACCACCCTTGATCGTGTCGAAGGTGTGCCACTCCCAGTTGTCCTCCTCGACGTTGGCGAGGGCCGCGGCCATGCCGCCCTGCGCCGCGCCGGTGTGGGAGCGCGTGGGGTAGAGCTTGGTCAGCACGGCGGTGCGGCTGCGCTTGGTCGCCTCGATGGCGGCGCGCATGCCCGCGCCACCGGCGCCGACGATGACGGTGTCGTACTTGTGGATCTTCAGCTTCATGATTCTCGTGGCCCCGGCTCTAACGGATGTTCGGGTCGAAGGTGAAGATCACCAGCGTGCCCAGCAGGACGGTGAAGATGGTCGCCGCCCACAGCAGGCCCTTGAGCCACATGCGGGTCGCGGGGCGCTCGGCGTAGTCGTTGATGACCGTGCGCAGGCCGTTGCCGCCGTGCAGCATCGCGAGCCACAGCATCAGCAGGTCCCAGCCCTGCCAGAAGGGCGAGGCCCAGCGGCCCGCGACGAACGCGAAGCCGATCTTCTGCACCCCGCCGTCCAGGAAGAGCTGGATGAGCAGGTGCCCGAGGACGAGGACGACCAGGACGACGCCCGACAGGCGCATGAACAGCCAGGCGGCCAGTTCGAAGTTGCGCTGCGGGTTCTTCTTCGTCTTCTTGGTGCGCTGCCGGGGCGGCTCGATGACCGGCGCCGGGTTGTCGACGTCGTAGAGCGAGGCGCCCTCGACGGGGCCGATCGCGGAAGAGGCCGCGGAGGAGGTCTCGGTGGACATCGCGTCAGCTCCCGAACAGTTGACGTGCGGCGTGGCCGAGGACGGAGTAGAGCGAGCCGAGCATCAGCACGACCCACACCACGAGGACCGTCCACAGCATCTTCTTCTGGTGGCGGGGGCCCTGCGACCAGAAGTCGACGGCGATGATGCGCAGACCGTTGAGCGCGTGGAAGAGGATCGCGGCGACGAGGCCGTACTCCAGCAGCGCGACGATCGGATTCTTGTAAGTGGCGACGACGTCGTCGTACGCCTCGGGGGAGACACGCACGAGCGCGGTGTCCAGGACGTGTACGAACAGGAAGAAGAAAATGAGGACGCCGGTGACTCGATGAGCCACCCAGGACCACATTCCTTCCCGGCCGCGGTACAGCGTTCCAGCCGGCACGGAAGAACCCTCCGGGGAAAGGATTGGGAGCCTGCCGCGATCCATTCCTGTCGACGGTCGGCCCGGCCGGGTACGGTCCACCGGCCCCGGCCATCGTAGTCACGGGCGGGGGTCCGCCCCGCACGGGGGCATGCGGTGTGATCAAACTGGCACGTACGGGCGAAGCAGTCGGCCGAAAGGGTGTGTTCGGCCCGCCCACCAGGCGTCCGATCAGGGCGGATGCCTGCCGTTATGCCTGCTCTCCACCCGCTCGTGACGCCCGTTCGGCTCCCTGGAAGCGGCTGTGCGCGCGCTGTGCCGCGCGTGTCGGACACGGCCGTACGGGGCAGACGCGGCCCGGGACCGGCGGGTCCGGGCCCCGCGCGGCGCGTCGCTCCGTCCCGGTGGGGCCGGGAAGTCATCCGAACGAGGGGCCGGGCGCCCGGAGTGACACCACGTCCGCCGTCGCGGGAAGGGATGCCGTACGGCGGCGCGCGCACCCGGCGGCCCGCACCCGCTCAGCACCCGCACCCGAGCACCGAGGACGTGACCCGTGGCCGACCACCGCCGTCAGGACTTCCCCGACACGGGCGGGCGGCGCCGCCGCGCCGCGTGGGCCTCGATCGCGGCCCTCGTCGTCGCCGCGGCCGTAGCGCTCGGCCTCACGGTCTGGCCCGGCGGCGACCACGGCAAGGACAAGGGCGGCTCGGGCGCGGCGAGCAGCGCCGACGCGCTCACCGTCTCGCCGACCCCCGCCGCCTCGTACCCCGTCGCGAAGCCCCCGCGCACGATCCCCTCCGTGCGCGACTTCGAGGCCGCGCGCGGCCCCGGCTGGAAACCCGCGAAGTCCGGGCGTGTCCTCGCCGGTGACGACGCGCTGGCGGACGAGGCGAAGCTGCTGGCGGGCGAACTCGGCATGAGGTACGGGGGCGACGCGGACCCGAGGCGCGGGGACGTGTGGCTCGGGCTCGACAAGGACGCGAAGGGCGACGGCGGGGACGGCGGGCAGGGCGGTGACGAGGCGTACACGTTGCGCGTCGCCGCGGGTCAGGCGCGCATCACCGCGGCGGGCCAGGACGGGGTGTGGTGGGGCACCCGCACGCTCAAGCAGGCCGTGCGCGCGGATGGCACGGCGCCCGAGGGCACGGTGCGCGACCGGCCCGCGAAGCCGCAGCGCGGGTTCATGCTCGACATCGCCCGCAAGTGGTACGACGAGGCGTGGATCAAGGCGCGGATCGCCGAGATCGCGGACCTCAAGTACAACCAGTTCGGCCTGCACTTCTCCGACGACCAGGCGTTCCGCGTCGAGTCCTCCTCGCACCCCGAGATCGTCTCGGCGCAGCACCTGACGAAGGCGCAGGTCCGCTCGATCGTCTCGTACGCGGCGGCCCGGCACGTCACGGTCGTCCCCGAGATCGACTCGCCCGGCCACCTCGGCACGGTCATCAAGGCGCACCCGAAGCTCCAGTTGCGGGACGCGGCGGGCAAGCCGGTCGAGGGCGCGGTCGACATCGGGAACCCGGAGTCGGCCCGCATCGTCGACGACCTCCTCAAGGAGTACGCGAGCCTCTTCCCCGGGCGCTGGTGGCACCTCGGCGCCGACGAGTACCAGGCCCTCGTCCGCTCCGACCCCGAGGCGTCCTTCCCCGAACTGGCCGCGCTCGCCCGCAAGAGGTACGGGGCGAAGGGCCGCGTCCAGGACCTCGCCGAGGCGTGGCTGAACGACCGCGCGAAGACGGTGCGGGACGCGCGCGAGGGCCGGATCGCGCGGGCGTGGAACGACGGCTTCTTCGCGGAGGGCCAGGTCGTGGCCGACCGGAAGGTCGAGGTCGTCTACTGGACGGGCAAGGAACTCGGCGCGCGCCCGCCCGCCGCCTACCTCGCCGAGGGCCGCCAGGTCCTCAACTACAACGACGAGTTCCTCTACTACGTCCTCGGCCAGCCCAACACCTTCACGTACCCGACCGGGCAGCGCATCTACGAGTCCTGGACCCCGCGCGTGCTGCGCGGCACGAGCGCGGTGCCCGCGAGCTACGACCACCTCATCGAGGGCGGCGGCTTCGCGGTCTGGGGCGACTTCCCGAACGCCCAGACACCGGACCAGGTCGCGACGGGCATCCGGATGCCGCTCCGCGCCCTGTCCGAGAAGCTGTGGCCCGAGGCCGCGAAACCGTCCCGGAGCTGGACGGACTTCCAGGCCCTCTCACGGGCGATCGGCTGAGGGGGCGTCGGGTACGGGCCGGGCGCGCACCCCGCCCGGCGTGAGGGCTCAGCGCTGCTCCGCCGCCCCGTCGCCGCCACCGCCGCCGAAGAGCTTCGCGGCGTTGCGACTCGTCAGGTCCCGCCAGGTGCCGCCGCCGGAGGGCGGCGCTGCCCCGTCCACGGAGGTGATCTGATCGAGGGCTCCGGAGGCGGGCGTCCAGCAGTAGTCGCTGCCGTACAGCAGCCGCTCCGTGCCGAACGCTGCGGCGAGGGCCGGGATCTGGCGCGGGAAGGGCGTCCCCGCCATGTCGTACCAGAGGGCGCCGAGCTGCTCCACGACGTCGGGGCCCTCACCCCCGATGACCCCCTTGCGGAAGAGGTCCATGCGGTCGGCGAGGAGCGGCAGCGCGCCGCCGCCGTGGGTCAGGACCCAGCGGATGTCCGGGGTACGGGTCAGGACGCCGTGGAAGACGAGGTCGCTCGCCGTGCGG